>JALNXE010000016.1 GCA_023230525.1 Desulfobulbaceae bacterium | reverse complement strand
GGACCACGGCCCACGGACGGTTCCTGGGCTGCAACCCGGCCACCGCCGCCATCCTGGGCTACGGCTCCCCGGCGGAGCTGGTCCAGGCCGTTCCCTCCATCGCCCAACTGTATGTCTCGTCCCAGCGCCGCCTGGAGCTTGATAAGCTGATGCTGGAAAACGGGGAGGTCAAAAATTTCGAGGTGGAGATGTACTGCCGGGACGGCGGCAGGCGCTGGGTGACCATGAGCAGCCGGGCCGCCTTCAACGAACAGGGAAAAATCCTCTATGTGGACGGCATGCTCCAGGATATTTCCGAACGCAAGCAGGCGGAAAAGGCCCTCCGGGAACTCAATGAAGAGCTGGAGCAGCGGGTGGCTGCGCGCACCAGGGAACTGGAGACGGCCAACGCCGGGCTGCAGCAGCTGGCCGGGCAGCTGGAAGGCGCTTACAACGACCTCAAATCAGCCCAGTCCCAGATGCTGCAGCAGGAAAAGATGGCCTCCATCGGCCAGCTGGCCGCAGGCGTGGCCCATGAGATCAATAATCCCGTCGGCTTTGTCATGAGCAATCTCAATTCCCTGCGGAAATACACGGAAAAGCTGCTGGCCTTCATCAGCAGCCAGGACAAGGCCATCCGGGAGATAACCGGCCTTGCGGCGCAGCGGCAGCAGGCCCTGCTGGAAGGCCTGGCCGCCGAGAGAAAGTTCCTCAAGATCGATTACATCGCCGCCGACGCCCTGGATCTGCTGGAAGAGTCCCTCGAGGGGACGGAACGGGTGAAGCGCATTGTCCAGAATCTGAAGAGTTTCTCCCGGCTGGACCAGGCCGAAAACCAGCCCACCGACCTGAACCAGGCCATCGAAAGCACCCTGCAGATCGTCGCCAACGAGATCAAATACAAGGCCACCGTGCACCGGGAGTATGGCGAGATCCCGCTTACCCTCTGCAATGCCGGTGAACTCAACCAGGTGTTTACCAATCTGCTGATCAATGCCGGCCAGGCATTGGGGGAGCCCGGCGAGATCACCATCAGGACCTGGGCCGAGGGCGGCAATATCTTTCTGGTCTTTGCCGATACCGGCTGCGGGATGCCGCCGGAAATCAGCCGGCGGATCTTTGAACCCTTTTTCACCACCAAGGAGGTGGGCAAAGGCACCGGCCTGGGCCTCAGCATCACCTACGATATCATAAAAAAACACCGGGGGGATATCCAGGTTACCAGCGAGAAGGGCAAGGGGACGACCTTTACCATACGCCTGCCGGTGGTTTCAGGGGCGGCCGGAAACAGCTCCTGATCCTAAACTCAACCTTCTAATTTGGTTTATTTTGCAGGAATAACGGTGCTACCGCCTTGATCTTTGTCATTGGGAATTCAGGAGACAGGAGGCAAAAATTCAGAATGTAGCCTGGCCGTAACACACTCTCCCACCTAATTAATAATTGCAAAATTGCAAACTTCCTCACATTGCACCATTGCACCATTGCATAAATGCAAGCATGCAAAGCCGGAAAACAGACCGCCCAACAAAACAACATGCTGATATAAATATACAAAAAAATGAGTCGTGTTTCTGGCATACAAGATGCACTAAAACAAATTAACCATAACCACGACTTTGATCATGGACAATAGGAATCAAGTCGTGTGAAGGCGGGATCAAGGACGCCTGATCTCGCGATCATGACCGCGGCCCCAAAACAAAAAATGGAATTACAATAACAAATGAAAACTTGACATTAGCAAAAGTGAAGGAGGTACATCAATGAGTCAATATCTAATTTTACTCGCGATCATTCCTTTAGCCTGCTTTCAACTGACTAAAATTTGCAATACTCGTTACAGATGGATGTTATGCGGAATTTCAGTGGGATTGGTTATCGCGCCGGTAAGCTTCGGCCTTCTTCAATTTGCCTATATGCCAGTGATAGGAGAACTGCTTGGACTTATCGGACTTATCGCCAATCTGACCCATGGCACGATCGGATACTTTTGCCTGGTAGGAAGCGGAATAATAGCACCGGATGCCTTGATTACGAGCTCCGGGCTTGTCATGATCAACTTGATCAACGCGGTTCTTTTCAGTTACTGCTACGGCATGATCGGCTACGCCATTGACCGGAGACAGGAAGAAGAGAGCGTCGAAACAGAGCATGTCCGGGTATTCAGCAACAGCATCACGCGCCCGCGGCCATAACAAGATGATTGCTCATACCGCCATTGTCCAGAATGGCGGTATGCATTGATAAACTCAACACAGCAAACCAAGGGGGACAATAAATGACAAATACAAAATTGCTCCTTCAACTGAATGCAACATCTCACAGTCAGACGACACCGGACATAACGGAGAGCTCCGACAGCGCCGGGTTGATCGCTCCCATCATAATAGGCACGGCGACTGTCATCGGCATGTGGTCCGTAACATATCTACTTATGAGTCTCCTCAATATGTGCGGATTTGCGGAATTGGGTGCAAGATGGCTCGCCGGGATAATTGGCAGTTCAAGCTGGCTCGTCACAATAATTGGCAACTAAAAACAACAGCCGTCTCCCCTCTGCCCAGTCAAATTCCGTGGTCAACTATGTTATCAACCAGTTAATTCTCCATGAAGCCTGCTCCGCCCCTTTGTCACCCTCGCCTTACCCCAGCCAAGTAAATTCCATTAATTTAAATGCCGTTGCCATAACAGATCGGTTTGTAATTTTGCAGCAACTTCCGCTGAGATGCATTGAGCCTCTCGCGGGCGGGGTATTGCTCCTCCAGCGGGCCGAGCCATACACAAAACCTCTTTGCAATTGTAGCGATTCAGGTATACATATGAATTGTATCCAGTTTTTTCCCTCCTTGCCCATGGATTTTCAGGTCAATTCTCCATAATGAACATGGAGAATAATTGCATGTTGTATTTTCAACCTCCGTCAGGGGATGATTTCCGGCAACCAACAGACTCTCTGGCCCTGACGGTTACCCACGAATTTGTTGATAAAGAGCGTGGGCATTGCCAAGACCCCTGGAGATGAAAAGATTATGCAGAAAATGACGAAATTGATCCTCCCTTATGGCTTATGTATTGTTTTCATCTGCTGCATTGGGCCATCTCCCGTTCGTGCAATTGAAAATTCCGAATGCCTGGAATGCCACAGCGATAAATCACTCACCAAAGAAAGTACGGATAACATTTTACAAAGCGCCATCACTGTCAATCTGTACGTCGATGAAGAAATATTCAACCGCTCCGTCCATAATATCAACGGCATCACCTGCGTTGATTGCCACTCGGATATTGAAGAACTCAACTTTGACGAGGAGGTTCCTCACAAAGCTAACCTGGAATCCGTCCACTGCGCCAGATGTCATGAAGAAGAAGGAGAAGCTTTCAAGAACAGCGTCCATATGGAAATACTTAAAAAAGGCATCACAATGACCTGTTATGCATGCCACGGGTACCATGATGTCATGCAGATGGACACCGCGTTGCTGGCGGAACGGGAAAACAACTACTGCTTGAAATGCCATAACCCCTATCAATTCCACGAATGGTTGCCTGCCAGGGAATCACACTTTGCTTTTGTTGAATGCGTCGTCTGCCATGCCTCGGCCCCCCCGCAGATTCACCTCACTTTCATTGATCTCGTTACCAATAAACTCTCTAAAGGTGAGGAAATTATCAAAATACTCGGCATCGAGTACGATAAATTCATGGCTTTGATTGACAGCAACAAAGACAACATCATTAACCAGGATGAGTTCGATTCTCTGATTTTACTGCTCAGACAAAAAAACATCCATGCCAGTTTTCACGCAGAATTGGTAGCCGATTTAAAACCGGAAGCCCATCAGGTGAAAAGAGGAGCGGCGGAAAAAAGCTGTGAAAAATGCCATATGGCAGATTCCTCTTATTTCAACGCGGTGTTTATTCTCATTACCCGCGAAGACGGTGCAGTGGATCGCCATGAGGTGGAACGGGAGGTCCTTGAATCTTACAACTTAAGCCATTTTTACATGATGGCCGGAACCAGGGTAAAGCTGCTTGACAAGATAGGATTTCTTCTGATTGCCGGTGGAGTCGCAGTGGTCCTTCTCCATTTTGGCATCAGGATTATAACGATACCAGCCCGTCGAAAAAATGATCCCGGCAAGGGATAAAGGCTGAGGGAGGATCAATGATGAGCAATGAGCAACTTATATATGTCCATCCGGCACCGGTCCGCATCTGGCATTGGATTAATGCCGCAGGCTTTATCATTTTGATTGTTACCGGTTTTCAAATCCGCTATGCCGATATCTTGAACTGGATGCCCCTCAAGGATGCGATAACCATCCATAACTATGGCGGATTCGCCGTCATCATTAATTATTTCCTGTGGCTTATATACTATATTGGCTCAGGCAAAATTAAAATTTACATTTCAGATTTGCACACCTTTATACCCAAGTCCATAACGCAGATGAAATACTATGGGTATGGCTTTTTCAAGGGAGTCCCCAATCCGCATTCCATGACCCAGGAAAATAAATTCAATGCCCCCCAGCAGAATGCATATCTTGTCATCATGTTGTTTCTTCTGCCGGCGCAGATGATATCCGGAATGTTTCTCTGGAAGGTTAAGGGCTATTCAAATTACATCAACATACTGGGTGGGATTAAGGTCATCGACAGCATCCATGTGATTCTTTTTTTCATTTTTACATCCTTTGTCATGGTGCATTGCTATCTTGCAACCCTAGGACATACCCCGCTCGCCCATTTCAAGGCCATGATTACCGGCTACGAGGCACACCATTGAGGCGTCCTCTCGCATGAATTCGCCTTATGCCCAGACCTCTTGAGGACCCAGGAGATTTTGTCATGACGCCAATTGGTTATAAGCAGGCGCAACAGAGAGTCAGATCCTTCAAATCCAATCCGGCCACCTCTATCCTCCCCTCGCAGCCGCTTCAATCAGGTGGTAGTTGTTTTTCCCCTCTGCTTCTACTTGTGGAGCAAAATTTCCGGAGCGGGTAATTTTTTTTTCTTTTCCAGGTAATGAATCTTATATTTCTTCATTTTACGCCAGAGTGTGGTCTTTTCAATACCGAGATATTCGGCGGTTTTCTCTCTGTGGCCGTTGCACATGCGCAGGGCTGTCAATATCATTGCCGATTCGGCAGTGGAAATAAGTGGCGCTTTCACGGTGAGATGATCCTGCGCGCAGGTTGCCTGGGACGACTCCATGATCCTCTGAGGCAGACAGTCAGGTTCGATGATGTTTCCCTGACAAAGAACAAAGCAGTATTCGATAATATTTTCAAGCTCCCGGATATTGCCGGGATAATCGTAGCTCATCAAAATGTTGAGCGCTTTGGGTGAAATGGATTCAATGTTCTTCTGTTTCAATGCAATAAATTTCTCAATAAAATGGTGGACCAGCAGAGGAATATCTTCTCGCCGTTCAGAAAGAGGAGGAAGGGTGATTTCTATGACATTGAGTCGAAAAAACAGATCCTCGCGGAACGAGCCTTTATCAATCTGTTCTTTAATATTGGTATTGGTGGCTGCAATAACCCGGACGTCAGCTTTGAGGGTTTTGGTGCCGCCCAGGGGCTCATACTCCTTTTCCTGCAGGACTCGCAAAAGCTTAAGCTGCATCGCGGGAGAAATATCACCTATTTCATCAAGAAAAATCGTCCCTTTTTCCGCCAAGGCAAAACGACCAAGTTTGTCGCTGGTGGCGCCGGTAAACGCCCCTTTTCTGTAGCCGAACAATTCCGATTCAAGAAGGGTGTCCGGAAGGGCAGCGCAGTTAAGGGCTACAAATTTGCCTTCTCGTTTTGACAATGTGTGAATGGCCTTGGCAATGAGTTCCTTGCCGGAACCACTCGGTCCTTCGATGAGAACGGTACTTTCGCTTGTTGCTATGCTGGGGAGAGTCGAAATAATTCGCTGTATTTTTTCGTTTTTACTGATGATATTATGAATGCTGTATTTCTTGGATATCGCCCGGCTGAGGCGCATGCTGGAGGAGACATCCCGGAATGTTTCCACTGCCCCAATAATTTTCCGCTTGTCATTGCGCATTACCGCGGTACAAACAATGGCTTGGACATCGTCACCATCAATATCCTTGATGGTGACCTGCTGGGAACAAACATCCCTGCCGGTCCGCATCGTTTTTTTCATGGCGCAGTTTGATTTACAGATATCGGCTCGGAAGACATGATAGCATTTCATTCCAATCGCTTCGCTTCGTTTGAATCCTGTTAGATTCTCGGCGGAGCGGTTAAATGAGGTAATGTTGAATTGAAGATCAATGGTAAAGGCGCCCTGGACGATGGTATCGAGGATGGTTTCACTGAATGAAACGCCATCGGTGCCCATTTTCTTCGCGCACGAATTGGGGAAGTCAATTGAGGGGATTCTCGGTACCCCTTTTTTAGGGAAGCGGACAAATTGGGCCATGAGAAATACCTGTTATTCATCCACGCCTCAATGAAAAGCATCCCTTAGTGCCAGCCGGTCATTGCGTGGACAATTCTTGCAACTTATGTAAATGCGGCTCTTCTGCAGATCCCAACGATTTGCGGCAACCGACACGCTTTCGTGTTTCGGTTAAACTGCGTCAAGAATTTTTCATCTTTCATATCCGCCCCAGCATTAATGTCGGTTCTCAAATAACATATGAGCCGTTTTTGGCAGCATTTCAATCACAGGGGAGCGGGCCTGCCGAGTCTGCGAAACCTCGGAGTAGGCACTCTTCTGGCTGAATGGAGGCGGAGCACTGACAGACAATCTTTACCTAACCATAAATTGCATTAATCGTGCCATAAATTAATTTCATTTAATCTATAACGCAATAACAACAAGTTAGAAGAGAAAATAACCCTATTAAACAACACGCCGCCGGCCTGTACAAAGATAGTCTGTTGCACAATGCAACCATAAAATTCCAAACCAAAAGGCAAAGAGCGAAGAAGAAGGTTAATCGGATGGATCACCAGTAGACAATCCGGCTTGCACAAAGGTTTCAGCTTATGGGCAGGAGCGAAAGGGAATTTTACTAAACAACCGGGATCGGACTGTTGCACAATACAACATTGCAACATTAAGCAACATGCCCTTCCTGCTGCGAACCCTTGAATTTGACAGAAAAAAACGATATCCCCAGATCATTGCTACGAAGTTGGGTAGGCCAGCAGTTCACTGTCTGCCTTGGTGACTTCTCCAGTTGCGCGAGAACTTGCTGATCACTCCCGAGGACTACTTTACGTTCATCCTTGATCACATGCCCATCCTGGCGCGTCTTATGACCCGTAACATAATCCAAATCCGCATCAATATCACACTCTGGATTCCGAGGCCGCCCAGGCTTGCCCGTCGACTGCGGGGGACCAAGTCGTGAAACAGCTCGCCAAAATATTTTTTATATGGCAGCAGACAGCGTAAAGAATGCAAAAAAAATTTATCCCGGGACCGGCTGCAGGCAGATCAATCGCGAAAAGCATTTCCTAATTGATTGAATAGACAGTATTTACCGCTTCGTTACAAAGAATAATTCACAGCCCGAAACGAGTCGAACCCGCAACAAATAGCGGCATCCGCCTAGCATTTATCAAAAATGTCAGGATCAGCAATTCCCCCCTCTCTGCGGTCATTAAATGCTGCCGCCCCCATTACTTGCTTTTCGCCATTCGCGCTCCGGTTGCCTCGTGCCAGCCCACCCCCGTTATCAGGGCATTGGCGGGATAAACGAGCTCGCGCCAGCACCGCCAGCACCGCCCCATCTGTAAGGGGCGGGAGGCCGCGCTTTCAGACAGATCCGCTGCGGGCAGAGGAAGGAGCAGATGCTCTCTTTCCCAACGTACCAGAGCCTTTCCCGCCGTTACCGTTGCCTTGGCGGTGGCGTTGACAAAGCCGCGGCGCAGATGTATTTTGCCGCTCTTTGCATTCCCTCTGCCGCTCAAGAGCCCAGCAAGTGCGAAAGACCCTGCCGCCCGGCACGATGAGCAACAGATCACTTTTGTTTGTTCGCTCCCCCGGTCGAGGAGAGAGATTTATATGAAAAAAAACCCACGCCCTCCCGGATACCCTTTCCGCCAGGTATTTTTCGGGCATTAAGTAAGATCGATGCGCGGCTCAACAAACCCTGGCTCCCGGCCCTCCTTCCCGCCGGAACCGGCGGAAAAAAACCGTCCGGATGCCGGCGGTGCCAGCAGGGGCGCGGTTTACGGCCGGCCGAAACAATAAGACGAGTTCTGAATAAGCCAATTACGCCAGCCTGATTATCACCCATCCCGCGCTCTCCCCCGAGTAACAACCATAACTGTTTTAATCATGGAGTTTTAGTATGTTCAATCATTTTGACCTATTCCGGAAAAGCAAAATAAGCCGCCGCATTTCACCAAACAAGGAAGCCTTTCACCAGAAGTATGAAACCTTCAAAAGGGCTCTGGCCGGCAATAATCGCGCTTTGGAAATTATTACTGATCTCGAGAACCTGTTCTATGCCGACAAACCTTTCTCGCTTGATTACGTCCTGCAGCAGACCGAGATACTGGTCGGAGAGATCTACAATATTGTTAAAGATGTGAACGGCCTGTCCGGAGGCAAGTATCCGGCCCTGTTCGATGCGGTGGAGGAAATCGGGGCGAACATTCTGGCTGGACTGGAAAAAAGGAAAAGGATCGAAAAGACCTGCCTGATCATCCCCCTGGAAAATCTGAGCCGGGAGAGCGCCGCGGAGGTCGGCGGCAAGGCGGCCAATCTCGGCGAGGTATTCAACCGGGTCAATCTGCCTGTTCCGTATGGCTTCGCCATCAGCGCCTATGCCTGCCAGCAGTTCATTGATTATACCGAGGTGTGCGCCAAAACAATCGACAGCAGAATCAGGGGCCTTGACATAGATGATACCGAGGAACTCACCAGGGCGAGCGAGGAAATACAGGCCACCATCATGAAAATCCCTTTGCCTCCCGACTTGGAGAATGCCATCACCCAGGTCGCCTCCCGGCTGCACCGGGAGTTCGGGCCGGAACTGCGGCTCTCGGTCAGGAGCAGTGCCACCAGCGAGGACAGCGAGGCAAGTTTTGCCGGACAGCATGCCACGGTCTTGAATGTGTCCCTGGAGGATTTGATTCCAGCCTACAAGGAAGTCGTGGCGAGCACCTTCAGCCCCCGGGCCATTTTTTACCGGCGCAAGAAGGGCTATCTGGATCAGGATGTCGTAATGAGCGTTTTCTGCATGGTCATGATCAATGCCAGGAGTGCCGGGATTATGTATACCACGGATCCGAACGATAATCGCCACCATGTTTTGATGATCAGCGCTGTTTGGGGATTGGGGGAAGGCGCGGTGGACGGCTCGTCCAATACCGATTTCTACCAGATCAGCAAGGAAAACAAAAATATTGAACTCAGCCATGTGGCCAGCAAAAAAACCCAGCTTGTTTCCTGTGCAAATGGAGGCATCAGGGCAGAGCCGGTGCCGGAGGACTTAAGGGAACGAGCCTGCCTTAATGAGGCACAGATCCGGAAACTGGCGGAATACGGCCTGACGCTGGAGAAACACTACGGTCTCCCCCTGGATATCGAATGGGCGGTGGACCAGAACGAGCGGATTTTCATTCTCCAGGCCCGGCCTCTGCGGCGCCCGGTCCGGGCCAGGGAGGAGCCCAACCTGCCGCTTGTGCCGGCAGAGCTTTCCGATCATCCTGTTTTGCTTCAGGGCGGGGCCACCGCCTGCGAGGGAACGGCCAGCGGCCTGGCATATGTGCTGCGCTCGGATCACAATCTGGCCGGTATTCCGGCAGGAGCCATTCTGATCACGCAGCAGACTTCTCCCCGCTATGTGCCGGCCCTCGGCCGGATAAAAGGCATTATCACGGATGTGGGCAGCGTCACCGGCCACATGGCCTCGGTTGCCCGGGAATTCAATATTCCCACCCTGGTTGGCACGGGTTCGGCGACATCGCTGATCCGGCACGGCGAAGAGATTACCCTGGATGCCAAAAACAGGGCCGTTTACCAGGGCCGCGTGGAGCGCCTGCTGCAAACCATCCCCCCGGTCAATCCAATGAAAGGCAGCCCGACATACCACGCCGTAGCCAATGCCCTCAAAAAGATCGCGCCGCTCAACCTCATCGACCCCAAAGACCCCAACTTCCGGCGGGAGGGCTGCAAGACCATCCATGATATCATTCGGCTGGCCCATGAACTCTCCATGCAGGAAATGTTTCGGATCGGGGATGAATTCAAATTCGAGAAGGGTATTGCCCTCAGGTTGCGCACCAACCTCCCCTTGAGTATTTACGTGATAAACCTGGAGGGCGGACTCTCTGCCGATTCCGAGCAGGCGCGAATCGTGACCGAAGAGGACATCATTTCCGTGCCTTTCAGGTCCCTGCTGCGCGGCATGACGCATCAAGGCGTCCAGTGGACCGGCCCGGCCGCAGTGGACTGGCGCGGGTTTGGCGCCATACTCATGGAATCCTTTCTCCGGAATCCGCAGATGGAAAAAAAGATGGCGACGCCAAGCTATGCCATTATCTCCAGGGAATATCTCAACTTTAACTGCCGCCTCGGTTACCATTTCACCACCGTGCACGCCTACTGCGGTCCGGTCATCAACGATAACTACATTACCTTCTTTTTTAAGGGCGGGGCAGCGGACATCACGCGGAGAACCCGGCGGGCCCAGCTGATCGGGCGTGTCCTGAAAAAAATGAACTTCAAGATCGAACTCAAGGCGGACATGATAAGCGGAACGCTGAAAAAGTTCGACTGCGCCTTGATTCAGGAAAAGCTTGATATCCTGGGCAGGCTCTTCGGCGCCGTCCGCATGATGGATATGGTCCTTTCCGATGATCAGCAGATTGACTGGTATGTCGATGAATTTTTCAAAGGCAATTACTCTTTCGCGGCCCATGATTAACCCAAGGCTGCGGCAATACGGCCCCCTTTGCGCCGATCAGCGGAAACGCCAGGCGGCCGCAAGCAGGCAGGCCTCCCACAGGCGGCGCCACCACAGCTTGCGGCCCGAGGTCAGGCACTGCTGCCAGGCGGCAAGCGAGCCTTCGGCCTGGGCCTCACTCAGATAATGGACATGCCAGCCGGCCCGGCGGGCGCGCAGGCACAGCTCAAGAGGCCAGTACAGCATCAGACCCGGATGGATTTTGCCGATGTCCTCCAGCAGCAGCCGGCTGACGGTGATGCCCGGGCCGGCGAACCAGCCCGCCTCGCCCCCGGCATATTCATGCCAGCCGGCAGCCGGGCGTCCCGGTAGCGGCCCGGCCGGGGCAAGCAGGGAAAAAAAGGACGGGCAGCCGCGGGCCACCGGCTGGATCTCGCCCCGCTCATCCCGCAATTTGGGGCCGGCTACCCCTGCGTCCGGCACCTCATCGAGAAAATCGACCAGGGCCGGCAGACAGCCGCCGGACACCACGGTGCTGTCATCCCACACGGAGAAATAGCGGCCGCGGGAGGAGGCAATGGCCCGGTTGACCGCTCCGTTCACATAACTGCCGGAATGCAGGGTCAGGATGGTAAGTTCGGGAAATTCCCCCTGCAGGGCGGCGAGATCCTGCCGGTTCCCCCGGCAGATGACAAAGACCTCCAGGCTGACATGATCCGCCGTGTCATGCACGGCGCGCAGAAAACGGCGGGTGGTTGCCGGCGGGCCGCAGCCCGCCACACAGACAGTCAGATCCGGCAGCGGCTCCGCCACGTTCTATATCTCCGCCAGCTTGCTCCTCACCGAGGGGAAGAGATTCAGGTCGGTATGCGGCAGGAAAAGGGCGGCCATGTAGTGGTGCATGAACTGGGGATTCTCGCTGAGTTCCATGTTGGTGATGAGCCGGCTCACCTCGCTGCGCTCCCGGAAACGCTTGTGGTCGTTCAGGCTGATCTGGGCCCCCAGCAGGGAGCCGTTGCCGAGATAGAAGAACTTGTTGCGGTCGAGATCCGGCAGCAGGCCGATACTGATGGCCCTTTCCAGGTCAAGATAGGCGCCGAAATTACCCGCCAGGATGATGCGGTCCAGATCGGTAAAGGCCATGCCCACGGATTCGAGCAGGGTCTGGTAGCCGGCATACATGGCGCCCTTGGCCCGGATCAGGTTGTCGATATCCACCTCGGTGATGACGATATCCTCGCCGATCAGCGAGTCCTTTGACCAGGCCAGCACATACTCGTAGCCGTCATGGCCGTTTCTGATGCGGGGATGGTCGATGCTGCGGTTGACTTTGCCCTGCTGGTCAATCACCCCCGCCTCCAGCAGTTCGGCGACAATGCTGATCAGGCCCGAGCCGCAGATGCCCCGCGGCTTGGTGCGGTCAATGGTGACGATCATCGGGTCAAAGGTGGTGGGATGAATCTGAAAATTCTCAATGGCGCCGCTGCTGGCCCGCATGCCGAAGCGGATGCCGCCGCCCTCAAAGGCCGGGCCGGCGGAACAGGCCGTGCACATCATCCAGTCCATGTTGCCCACCACGATCTCGCCGTTGGTGCCGATATCGATGAACAGGGTCAGCTCCGGGCTTTTGTGCATCTGGCAGGCATGCACCCCGGAAACAATGTCCCCGCCCACATAGCTGGCAATGGATGGGTAGAGGAAAAGACGGACCGAGGGATGGGCCATGACCCCCAGGGAGGCGGCCCGGGTCAACGGAAACTGGCTGCAGGCCGGCACATAGGGGGCCTCGCGGATGAATTTCGGATCAATGCCGAGCAGCAGATGGGACATCACCGTATTGCCGGCGGCCATGATATAACTGATGTCGCTGGGACTGATCATCACATTGCGGCAGACCGACTCGATGATCTCATTGATGGTGTGCACCACCCTCTCCTGCAGGGTGCGCAGACCGCCGGGCCGCTGGGAATAAATGATGCGGGAAATGACGTCCTCACCGTAACGGATCTGGCCGTTATAGGCCGAGGCCTCGGCCAGCACCTTGCCGGAATTGAGATCCAGCAGAATGCCGCTCACCGTGGTGGTGCCGATATCCACCGCCAGCCCGTACAGGCGGTCCGTGGTATTGCCAGGCTCAAGGGCGATGATCCTGTCAGGCTCTTCCTCCCGCTTGCCGCGCAGCAGTATGGCGGTAATCTCCCAGTTGGCCTCCCTGAGGATAAAGGGCAGCTCCCGCAGCATCTCCGGATGATCGTAGGTCGGCTCCTTGCACTCAAAGCATCCTTTCCTGATGCCCCGCAGCAGACGCTGCAGGTCCGGCACATTGTCGTCCAGACTGGGCGGATCGATCTTGATAAAACGTTTTTCCACCGGGGGATCCACATCCCATTTGCCGATCAGTGCTTCCAGGGAGCGGGCGGAAATGGCCCGGGTGGTTTTCGGCTTGCGTTTCAGGGCCCGGCCGTCCTTGCCCATTGCCTCCGGTATTTCCACCACCAGATCGGAAACCACGGCTGTCTGGCAGGCCAGCCTGACCCCGTTCTCAAATTCCGCTGTCTTGAGATGCGTCCGCTGCGAGGAGACCTGGCCCTCCTTGATCTTCACCTTACACTTGCCGCACACCCCCTCACCGCCGCAGAAGGCGTGGATATAGACCCCTGCCGTGGCGGCGGCCGTCAGCAGATTTTCGCCGTCATCAACGGTAATGGTGGTTTTATCCGGCAGAAACGTAACTTGTTTGCTCATTTTTTTATCCTGTCTGAGGTGACGCCAAAACGATTTGCTGACACAATATCAGGAAGTATGTTCTTGTCAAGAAACAAGAATATATCTGTTAGAGCAAACCGCTGCCAGGACAGCCGCGGCAATCCTGATAAAGTCCGGTGAGCAGGTAGAATTATCTTGTCATCACGGGTAAGTCCCGTTATGATGATCACGATATTCTGCATACATTTATATAATACCATCCACCTCACTCATCGATCACTAACAGTTATTTCCGATATACTTACTCTGGAGGGAAAAAATATGGCTGATGACAAAGTTTTGCATGTAACTGATGGAGATTTTCAGGAAAAAGTGCTGAAATCCGATATTCCGGCCCTGGTGGACTTCTGGGCGCCCTGGTGCGGTCCATGCAAGGCAATCGGCCCCATGATTAACGAACTTGCCGGCGAATATGAAGGCAAGGTGAAAATTGTCAAAATGAACGTGGACGAAAACCCGGAAACCCCAGGCAAATACGGCATTCGTGCCATCCCCACCCTTATCTTCTTCAAAAACGGCAAGGTCGCGGATCAGATCACCGGAGCTGTGGGCAAGACCCAGCTTGCGGCCATGCTCGACAAGTAAATGCCGGAAACCGACTATCAATTGATCATCGTGGGCGGCGGACCTGCCGGACTCACCGCGGGGCTCTATGCCGCCCGGTCCAGACTGAAGGCGGTGCTGCTGGAAAAAGGCGCTGCCGGCGGTCAGGTGATGAACACCGACTGGATAGAGAACTATCCCGGTTTCCCGGAAGGGATTACCGGCCTTGATCTGGCCGAAAAATTGACGGCCCAGGCCCAGCGTTTCGGGCTTGTCACCAAACTCTGTGAAGTAAAATCCATGGATCTGGCCGGCCCGGTCAAAAAGATCTTTCTGGCAGGGGGCGAAACCCTGACCAGCCAAGCCGTCATCCTGGCCACCGGCGCCCGGCCCAACCAGCTCGGCATCCCCGGCGAAAAGGAACTGACCGGCAAGGGCGTGTCCTACTGCGCCACCTGCGACGGCCCCTTTTACCGGGGCATGGAGATCGCCGTGATCGGCGGCGGCGATACCGCCATCCAGGAGGCCGTCCATCTGACCAAATTCGCCACCAGGGTCATGGTCATTCACCGCCGGGACGAACTGCGGGCCTCAAAGCACCTCCAGGAACTGGCCTTTGCCAATGACAAGATCGAATTCATCTGGGACACCATTGTCACCGAGGTGATCGGCAGCAAGGAGGTCGAAGGACTCCGGCTGAAAAATGTCCAGAGCGGCGAAGAGGCGACTCTTGCCGTCAAAGGCTGCTTTGTGCTGGTCGGCATCCGCCCCAATATGGAGATGCTGCCCCTCGACCAGCTGGCTAATGACGACGGCTTTATTGTAACTGACAAGGAAATGCGGACTTCCCAGCCCGGGGTCATGGCGGCCGGCGATATCTGCAGCAAAGAGGTGAGACAGATTGTCAACGCAACAGGAGAGGGCGCGGTCGCCTGCATTGCTGCGGAAAATTATCTGGGCACCCTCAACTGAAACGAACAGGGCAAGGCCACGCCGGGAAACTCGCGCAGCCCGTGCCTTTTGTTTTTTTAAACACAGCTCCCTATACGCAAATGAAATATCTTTTTACAAATCATCCCACGCCTCATCTCTGCGGGAAACTCACCTTGGTTTTCCTGTGCGCGGCTCTGCTTCTGCTGCCCGGCTGCTCGGTGTTCCATGACATCAAATCCATGTTCAGCGACGACTCGGAGGCCGTGCAGGCAGGTCCTGAAGCCCTGGCCATTGATGGTCTGGACGATTTCACCCACGCCGAATACTCCAGCGCCCTGAAAATTTTCCGGGAAATCCAGGAGCGTTTCCCCTTCAGCAGTTACAGCCTCATGGCTGAGCTCAAATCAGCGGACTGCCAGTACTATCTCGGCCATTACACCGAGGCGATCAGCGCCTACGAGGATTTTGCCAAAAACCACCCGACCAATGAGGCGATCCCCTATATCTACTTCCAGATCGGCATGTGCCACTTCCGCCAGATAGACACCATTGATCGTGATCCGGGCAGCGCCACCGATGCGGAAACCGCCTTTGAAAAACTCATCCGCCTCTATCCTGCTTCTCCCTACACGGAAGAGGCCAGGGCAAGAATCAAGGACTGCCGTGATTTCCTGGCCGGCCATGAACTGTATGTGGCCAAATTCTATATGAAAACCGAAAAAATGGAACAGAGCATCACGCGGCTTGAGTATCTGCTGGATACCTATCCGGACAGCTCAGTGGCCCCGGAAGCCCAGGAGCTGCTGGCGCAGCTGCAGGCGGGCACGCCGCCGAAAAGCAAATGGCGCGACTGGATACCGGAGATCGGCCTGCCTGACTGGTCAATCTTCGGCGATTTCGGGCGGGTATCGCCGAATCAGCCTTCTACTTCCAAGTAAGAAGGTAAAAAATCTTTTTCCCACCACCGGGCGCCCGGAGATCACAGAGAAATATTTTTTTTATTACAGTCAGTTAGCTCTGGGGGCTCCGTGCTCTCTGTGGTAAATTTTCAGTTACAGCCGGCTGCCGCCTTTTTGATTGCGCTTTTGCCATCTCCGGTCAAAACGCTCCTGCTCGCTGTAGATGCAGCCGCAGTAAGGCTGGCGATAGAGCCCCATGGCAATTGACCGGTCGATCCCCTCCTGCCATCCCTGCCGGAAGTCCCGGTAATAAAAGGGCACCCCGTATTGCCGGCCCAGGGATTCCCCCTGTTGCCGGATCAACTCGTGATTCTGGTAGCGGCTGTAAAGCAGGGTGGTGGTGAAGGCATCCGCCCTGAGGGCCGCGGCATGCTCCGCCGCGGCGGCAAGACGCATCTCATAGCAGAGGCCGCAGCGCTCATCCTCATGAAAGACCACCCGGCGCAGAAAATGGCGCAGGCCGTAGTCCCGCCGGATCTCCACCGCAAAACCCGTCCGGTTGGCCAGTTCCTCCAGGGCCTGGATTCTCTGCCTGAACTCCCGGAAAGGATGGATGTTGGGATTAAAGAAAAGTCCGCTCACCTCCAGCCCTTCCCGGCGCAGGACATCAAGGGGATAGACGGTGCAGGGCCCGCAGCAGACATGCAGCAGGATCTTCACGGGTTGCGCACCTTAAAATCCTGCACATCGATATGATACTTGTGGATCTTGTAGTTGATGATGCGCAGGCTGGTGTCGAGCAGTTCGGCGGTTCTGGTCTGGTTGCCGTTGGCCTTTTTCAGCGCATCGACAATGAGTTCCTTTTCAAAGTTCTCCACCGCGGCGGCAAGCGACAGGGGGTTGCGCTCACTGGTGCTTTCCGCGCTCTGCAGGGTGGGCGGCAGATGGTAGCTTTTGATGGCATCCTCATCGCAGATCAGCACGGCCCGTTCCATGCAGTTCTGCAGTTCGCGCACGTTGCCGGGCCAATGGTACTGCATGAGGAGATCGATGGCCGGGGTGGAGATGCGGGAAATATTCTTATTGTTTTCCTCGCAGAACTTCTGCAGGAAATATTCGGCCAGCAGCAGCACATCGGTGCGCCTTTCCCGGAGCGGCGGCAGATAGACCGGAAAGACATTGAGACGGTAATAGAAATCTTCCCGGAACTGACCGCTTTCCACCGCCTTTTCCAGGTCCTTGTGGGTTGCGGCAATGAGCCGCACATTACACTTGAGCGGCTTCACCCCGCCCAGCCGCTGAAATTCCCGGTCCTGGACCACATTGAGCAGCTTGACCTGCACCGCATGGCTGAGATCGCCGATTTCATCAAGGAAGATGGTGCCGGCCTCGGCCTGCTCGAAACGCCCCTTTTTCATGGTGTTGGCGCCGGTAAAGGCCCCTTTTTCATGGCCGAACAGTTCGCTTTCCAGCAGGGTTTCCGGCAGGGCCGAACAGTTTACCACCACAAAAGGCTTCTTCTCCCGTTTGCTGTTATAATGGATGGCCTTGGCCACCAGGGTCTTGCCGGTGCCGGATTCACCGCGCAGGAGAACAGTGGCATTGGAGTCCGCCACCCGGTAGATCATCTCGAACACCTCCTGCATGCGGCTGCTGTTGCTGACGATGTTGCCGATCTGGTATTTGCCGCGCAGCTCCTTTTTCAGCAGGGTGTTTTCCCGCTCCAGCCTTTTTTTCTCCTCATTGACGGCCAGGATGCGGGTAACGGACTGGGCGATGAGGCCGGAGAGAATGGTGAGGAAACGGAGATCCTTGTCAAAATCCAGCCCCTCCCGGTATTCCCGGTCCACGCTCAGGGCGCCGATGGACTGCAGGCCATGCTTGATGGGCACACAGATAAAAGAGACCATCTTCTGCTTGATATCGCCCCGGGAGCGGGTGCGGTTCAGAAAAAGGGGCTCCTCGCTGATCTGGGGCACGACGATGGGGGCGCCGCTGGCCACCACCCGGCCGGTTATCCCCTCACCCACCTGATATTTCCCCCGCTTTCTGGCCTCGGCGGTCATGCCGTGGGCCACCTCTATTTCCAGAATGGCGGTGGCGGGATTCACAATGCTGACCGTGCCGTTATGCATTCCCTTTTTCTCAGCCAGGATAACCATCACCTGCTGCAGACAGTCCCGCAGATCCATGGTGGAGGCAAGTACTCTGGTTATCTCATAAAGAGCCGTAATTTCAGCTAATTCGTATTCTGCTGTTTTCTGATCCATTTTCCTCTTTTTTTACACGCGAGCGGGGAACAAGCCCTGCTAATGCCCAGCCGGATCCGGTATCTGCCCAGGCCTGTTGCCGCAGCTCATGCATGCAAGGTAAACGATAAGCGGGAAAAAGACAATTTGATGTTGCGTAAAAATTGGGGGACG
The DNA here is from genome assembly GCA_023230525.1 of Desulfobulbaceae bacterium. Lineage (GTDB taxonomy): Bacteria > Desulfobacterota > Desulfobulbia > Desulfobulbales > SURF-16 > SURF-16. The sequence goes on along the minus strand of JALNXE010000016.1, from coordinate 40,693 downwards.
CCGGCGCATGACACACTTTTCGCGCAACTCCGGCAAATCAGACGGCAGGCAGGCGGGGAAAAGAAAGTCTGCGTTATTTTGTCATTTCAGAGGTGGGAAAAATGAGGGTCACATCTTTTCTGCTCAGGCTCATGAACTTGGTTTTGGCGATCAATTTGTCATCCGCCAGATGATAGATTGCCGCATCAGTGACCGGCAGATAGTCCGAGGTTGCCTCGGCCATGAAATCCGTTAATCTTTCCTGGGGAAGAGTATGTACTATGCCAACGATTTTAAGGCTGACAGTCAGAATGATGACTTCAAATGATTCCTTGTCGATTTTTACGTACATAGAGACACTCCGGAATATGCGAACCGTAAACAGAAAACTGTGCGGCTGTGGAGAATTTTTACCAGACAGTCAAACTTTGTAAAACAATATCATCGCCTTCCGCAAATAGCAAGCAATCTCCCCGCAAAAAAAGCGGGGAAATATTTTCTTTTATCAGCCGGCTAGATAACCAGCCAGGAGCCTTGCCCAGGTTTCATAGCCACTGCCGGTCAGATGCACGCCGTCCGGCTGAAAGCAGATCTTCCCGGCCCGCTGCGCCGCCACAAAGGCTGCATGCACATCAAGATAATCGGCCCCGGCGAGACCGGCTATGGCGCGCAACGAGGCATTGAGCCGGCTGATGGCCCCGGCCGCCAGCCAGGGAAAACGAAACGGCAGCAGACTGCTGACCACAATACGCGCCCCAGGCAGCCTCTCCCGCACCCTGCGCAGAATCTCTTCGTAATCCCGCAGAAAGGCATAGTCCTCGCCGGCCAGATTGTTGGCGCCGGTCATGATGACCACTGCATCCACCCCGTCCGCCGCGGCCAGCTCGCCGGCAATCCGCTCCAGCAGTCCCCGGACACGTTCTCCGGCCATGCCGCGGTTGATCATGGCCATCTCGGGGAAACGCGCCTGCCAGTCAAAAAATTCAACCAGGGAATCGCCCAGCAAAAGTATGGTCTCTGTTTTTTCCATGTTGAAGCACGCAGTGAAAAATTTAACGACTCAAATTTTCAACCCCTATACCCCTGCATTTTTTTGCCAAGAAGCTATAAAGATAATAATTACTATTTACTTTGAAGTCATATTTGTTTATTTTAAAGGGTAAGCAACCTTGAAAAAACGCAGATACGGCTTTCGGACCTCTACCCGCCAAACATTATACAACAGGAGACAAAAATGGGATTATTTGAAAAGATCGGCTTCACGGCAGATGTCACTCCCTCCATTGACTGGCAACTTATCCCGGCGGAAACCTTCGCTATCTTCGAAAGCTGGGGCGGTCGCGACCGGATCAAGAGCGCCAAGGAAAAATTTTACTATTTCTTCATTGACTCCTGGCAAGAACCGGCCATCCTCTGCCTGATGGAACGGGGCATCAAATATGCCCGGGTCCTGGCCCGGATTGACGCCCCCCAGGAACTGATCGACAATGCGGTAAAATCCCAGGGCAAGACCCAGGGCCTTGATAAAAGCTACGCCATTGACGACGCCCTGAAACAATGGCTGAAGGACCATGTCGTGAATACCGACGACGACTCCAGGGTGATCCCATTTGTCGATGCCATTGAAAAAGAGAATATGGGGGCGGCATTGCCGGGCCCGGAGGCCCAACTGCCGGCCGCACTGACCAGAGTCACCCTCAACAGCGCTCCCCGGGACCTGCGGGAAACAGAGGTGGACGCCATCATCCGGGCCGACAATTTTTTCGACACCCAGTATAACATCAAGGGCGGATTCGCCAATTTCCTGGTTGACAACCAGGACGGGCTGACGGTGACCGACAAGGTTACGGGCGTCATGTGGCAACGCGGCGGCGGCGATATCACCAGCATCCGCAAAATGCAGGCCTATATCAAGAAGATGAATGACAGCAGGTTTGCCGGCTATGACAACTGGCGGCTGCCGTCAATGGAAGAGGCGCTGTCGCTGATGGAAGCCGAACAGAACGACAAGGGTCTTTACCTGCATAATTGCTTTTCCGCCAGTCAGCCGTTTATCTTTCTGGCCGGAAGACGCGATCCCGGCGGCTACTGGTTCTGCGATTACAAACAGGGCACGGTCTACTGGGCATCCGGCACCATACCCGGAGGATTCGGCAGGCTCTGCCGGACAGCAGCCTGACGGGCAATCAGCGACATCAGCAAGCAAGGCAAGGCAGGCTCAAGTTCAAGTCCGGCGCCTCTTTGCCTTGCGGGTCCTGCTTCACCCGGACCCCTTCACCCCCAGCAATCCATTGACCAGATTGACGATATCCTCGTTACTGAAAGGTTTATTCAGGCTGGCGTCGGCGCCCAGCGGCCTGGTCATGGGCAGGTAATCACACCCCTGGCTGTCTCCACCGGAAACGGCCAGGATTTTTACGGCTGGGAAATCCCGTTTTATCTCGATGATCGTTTCCATGCCCTCCTTTTCCGGCATGAAAATATCGGTAATAACCAGATCAAACGGCTCCTGGGCCATCATCTTCAGTCCCACCGCCCCGTTGTCGGCAGTGATCACCATATGCCCCTGGGCTTGGAAAATGCGTTTGAGTAACCCGCGAATCTGCTCTTCATCATCAATGACGAGGATCTTAGCCATGCACGAACTCCACCCTATATCGAAATGTTGTTAACCAACTTTGTTGCTTTGCCGGGCCGGAGAGAACCTGCCTGGTTGATGAACAGCAGACCGGCAGCTATCTTATTCTCTCGCCGGTGAGAATATCAACAATAGCGTTTTCCCCATCCCCGGCATCCGCCTGCTGCCTGTCCGACCGGGGAGCATCTTTGGTGCCCGGCGCAGCCGCAGTGGTTTTCACATTATTTGTCAGATCGGCAAAAAAGTTTTCCGGCACCGCGGCAGCCGGAGTCTCAGGTGCGGCAGCAACCGCCGGCTCATCAGCCCTCTCATCCGCCAGGTCAGCCAGGCCGCCCTCCATAACCAGCTGGGAAAAGGCGCCCAAGGCATCACTCACCTTTTCCATCCGCCTGGCAAGGCCCGGATCAATGCCGAATAATGCCCCGCGGGCCATGCTGATAATTTCCAGGCAGGCAAAAACATCTTCAATGCGGCGCAGATCATAAACCTGCCCGCCGTTGCCCTCTGATCCCATGCAAATTCCTCATACCATAACCAAAAAATCATGTCCGGTTCCAGCAGTTCCGGAGGTAGCACAGCTATCCCTGACATAATACACCAGATACTAGCATGAATAAAAGTTGATGTGTTATTTTTTTCTCAGCAAATTTGCGCGCATGACCCTTGCAATTTGCCGGCCGACATGCTCCTTTGCTAAAAAACCTGCAACATTTCCGGAAGAAAAATGTCTATCCGTAAAAAAACAACACGGATAAGGAGAGGCGATGATAACAGATGTCCAGCAACTGACCAGAGAAATAGAGACGGAAGCGCGGCTGCTTGAACAGATACGCAGCGAAATCGGCAAGCTCATCGTGGGGCAGACCAAACTGGTTGAACGGCTCCTGACGGCCCTGCTCTGCAACAGCCATGTGCTCATCGAAGGGGTGCCCGGTCTGGCCAAAACCCTCACTGTCACCACCCTGGCCCAGGCCATTGCCGCCTCGTTTCAAAGAATTCAGTTCACCCCGGACCTGCTGCCCGGCGACCTGATCGGCACCCTGATCTATAATCCGAAAACCGGGGATTTCACCACCAGGAAGGGGCCTATTTTCGCCAACATCATCCTGGCCGACGAGATCAACCGCGCCCCGGCCAAGGTGCAGAGCGCCCTGCTGGAGGCGATGCAGGAGCGCCAGATCACCATCGGCTCCCACACCTTCCCCCTGGACGACCCCTTCATGGTGCTGGCCACCCAGAACCCCATCGAGCAGGAAGGCACCTACCCCCTGCCCGAGGCCCAGGTCGACCGCTTCATGCTGAAACTCAAGATCACCTATCCCTCCAAAAGCGAGGAGCAGCAGATTCTGCGGCTCATGGCCTCCGCCGCCGAGCTGCCGCAGGTCACGCCGGTCATCAGCCCGGAGGATATCAGACGGCTGCGCCGCAAAACCGAGCAGATCTATCTGGACAGCAGGATCGAGGAATACATCGTCAACCTGGTGGACGCCAGCCGCAATCCCGAGGCGTACAAAATGCTGATCCGCCATCTCATCCAGTACGGCGCCTCCCCCCGGGCCACCATTTTTCTGGCCAAGGCGGCCAAGGCCAATGCCTTATTGTCCGGCCGCGGCTTTGTCACCCCCCAGGATGTCAAAACCATTGCCATGGACGTGCTCCGCCACCGGGTCATCGTCACCTACGAGGCGGAGGCGGAAGAGAAGACCAGCGAGGATGTGATCCAGCAGATACTTGACACGGTCGAGGTGCCATGATCAACAGTGAACTGGCCGCCAAAATACGCACCATCCGCATCTACACCAACAAGGCGGTGAACGACATCCTGGCCGGCGAGTATGAAAGCGTCTTCAAGGGCCGGGGCATGGAGTTCGACGAGGTGCGGGCCTATCAGCCCGGCGACGACATCCGCACCATTGACTGGAATGTCACCGCCCGCACCGGCCACCCCTACGTCAAGCAGTATGTGGAGGAACGGGAACTGACGATTTTCTTTCTCGTTGATCTTTCCGCCTCCGGCGCCTTTGGCAGCGGGCAGCGCCTCAAGAACGAGGTGGCGGCGGAGCTGTGCGCCCTGCTGGCCTTTTCCGCCATCAAGAACAATGACAAGGTGGGGCTCATCGCCTTTACCGACACGGTGGAGCTGTTCATTCCCCCCAAAAAGGGCACCACCCATGTGCTGCGCCTGATCAGGGAGATTCTCAGCTTTTCCCCGCAACGGGGCGGCACCAACATTGCGGCAAGCCTGCACTTCTTCGGCAGGATCACCCATAAGCGTTCGGTGGCCTTCCTGGTCTCGGACTTTATTGATCAGGACTTTTTCAGCCCCATGCGCATCATCGCCCGCCGCCATGACCTGATCGCCGTTTCCATCACCGACCCGCGGGAGAGGGAGCTGCCCGCGGCCGGGCTCATTGAGCTGGAAGACGCGGAAACCGGCGAACGGCTGCTGATCGACAGCAGCAGCCCTGAGGTACGCCGCGCCTTTGCCGCCTCGGCCGCCAAGAGATTGAGTGAGCTGGCCGGGCAATTCGCCGCCATGGGGGTGGACCATATCCCGCTGCAGACCAGCGAGGATTACGTATTTGACCTGGTCCGTTTTTTCCGGATGCGTGAACGGCGGCGGCGCTGATTACCATGTTACGAAAATCGCTCTTCCTGTTATTTCTTGCCCTTATCTGCGTCCTGGGCCTGCTGCCGGCCGGCTGCCGGACCAGCCCGCCCGCGGGCCATGGCGCCCCTGCCCCCACTCCGGTCAGCGAGGAGCTGGCAAGCGGGGAGTTGCGCGTGCAGCTCACCCTTTCCAGCCCGCAGCTCTCCATTGCCGACCAGCTGCAGCTCACCCTGATTGCCACGGCGCCGGAGGATTTTGCGATCGATTTCCCCGAATTCACCGGCAGCGCCCTGGGCGATTTCACCCTGGCCGCCGCCACCGAGGCGCCTAAGGCCCTGGTCGGCGCCCAGCTCAGCCAGGGCCGCACCCTGACCCTGGCCCCTTTTCTGCCCGGCGAGTACACCATCCCGGCCATGACGGTCAGCGCCCAGGATAAACAACACCCTGACCACAAGGCCACGGTGACCATCCCGGCCCGCACCATCACGGTCACCTCCTTTCTGGCCAAGGACGAAAAAGACCCGCAGATCACCGATATTTACGCCCCGCTGTCCCAGCCCCTGCCAACCCTTTACTACCTGCTGGCCGCCGGGGCGGCGCTGCTGCTTTTTGCCCTGCTCTTTTATTTCCGGCGCAGACGCAGGCGGCAGCAGCCCCCGCCACCGCCGCTGCCGCTGCATGTGGCGGCCCTGGCGGCCATCGACCGGCTGCTGCAGGAGCAGGGAACCGCCAGCGACTTTGCCCGTTTTTACGCCGGGCTGACCCTGATTCTGCGCCACTATATCGAGGCCCGCTTCGGCCTCAAGGCCCCGGAGCAGACCACCGAGGAATTCCTTGACTCCCTGCGCCAGTCCCCGGCTTTCAGCCAGGAGCAGAAGTCACTGCTCCGCAACTTTCTCGGCCGCTGCGATCTGATCAAATTCGCCCGGATCATCCCGGATCCCCAGGAGGCGGAGGCCGCCATCGGGCTGTGCCGCGATTTCATCCGGGCCAGCGGTGAAAATATCCCCCGGAGCAGCAAGGAGGGCGCGCCATGAGGTTTGCCACGCCCTGTGCCCTGCTGGCCCTGCTGCTCATCCCGCTGCTGCTGTACTTCCAGCTTGGCCGCAAACGGCCCCAGGCCCTGAAATTTTCCGCCGTTGCCCTGTTTGGGCCGGCGGGTATTTCCTGGCGCCAGCGGCTGGCCGGGCTGCCGCTCGTGCTGCGCGTCCTGGCCCTGATCCTGCTGGTGACCGCCCTGGCCCGGCCCCAGCAAGGCATTGAAAAGACCTATGACATCAGCCACGGCATTGCCATTGAAATGGTCATCGACCGCTCCAGCAGCATGGGTGAAGAGATGGTCTTCAACAAGACGGCCACCAACCGCCTGGAGGCCGTTAAAAAGGTATTCGAGGAGTTCGTCAACGGCAACGGCAGCCAGCTCAGCGGGCGTCCCAACGACCTCATCGGCCTGGTCAGCTTTGCCCGCTATCCGGAAACGATATGCCCGCTGACCCTGGCCCACGAGGCGCTGAACGGCTTTGTGGACAAAATCCAACTGGTCACCAACCGGGCCGAGGACGGCACCAGCATCGGCGACGGCATCGCCCTGGCCGCCGCCCGGCTGCAGAAGGCGGAAGAGGTCATGACCAGGGAATATAAAAATGACACGGCCGGCCATTATGAGATAAAAAGCAAGATCATCATCCTGCTCACCGACGGGGCGCACAATGCCGGCAACCTCACCCCGCTTGAGGCGGCCCGGCTGGCCGCCCAGTGGGGCATCAAGATCTACGCCATCGGCATCGGCGAGGATATCGACATGAGCGGCGTCCAGGGATTTTTTGCCCGCCTGAACCGGCTGGCGCATGGGGTGGACAAAAAGACGCTGCAGGAAATAGCCGACACCACCGGCGGCATCTTCCGCATGGCCTCCGATGCCGACAGTCTGCGCACCATTTACGGGGAGATCGACCGGCTGGAAAAAAGCGAGATTGAGAGTGTCCGCCATATTGACTATGCGGAACATTTCCCCGTTTTCGTCATGAGCGCCCTGGTCCTGCTGGTCTTGGAGGCTGCCCTGCGGGCCACGCTGCTGCGGAAAATTCCATGAACGACATCCATTTCACCGACATCCACATGTTTCTGCTGCTCTGGCTGCTGCCCCTGCTGCTGCTGCTCTTTCTCCATGCCGCGGCCCGGCGCAGGAAGGCCATGGCCGCCTTTAGCGGGCCGCTTCTTACCGGCAAATCCGGCACCAATGGCCGTTCGCCCAAGCGGGGCCGCCGCTTTCTGCTTTTCTGCCTGGCCCTGGCCGGCCTGATCATCGCCCTGGCCCGGCCGGCCTGGAACCTGCAAGAGACCACCGTTAAACGCTCGGGCCGGGATCTGGTCTTCATGATCGACGTGTCAAAAAGCATGCTGGCCAACGACCTGAAACCCAACCGCCTGGAGCGGGCCAAGCTGGCCATCCGGGACTGTGTGGAAAAACTGCAGGGCGACCGCATCGCCCTGGTGGCCTTTGCCGGCAGCGCCGTGGTAAAATGTCCCCTGACCCAGGATTACGGCTTTTTTCTGCTGATGCTGGATGCCATCGACACGGACAGTGTCAGCCGGGGCGGCACCCTGATCGGCGACGCCCTGCGCACCACCTTCAATCAGGTCTTTGATGATCAGGAAAAACAGTTTAAGGATATTATCCTGATCACCGACGGGGAGGATCACGAGAGCTTTCCGGTGCAGGCCGCCCAGAAACTCGGCGATGCCGGCATCAGGCTGTTGATCATCGGACTCGGCGATGAAAAGGAAGGGCAACGCATCCCCATCACCATGGCTGACGGTAAAACGAGCTTTCTCAAATACAATGGCCGGGAGGTGTGGAGCAAACTGGACGGCGAGACCCTGCGGAAGATGGCGGAGGCCACCCCTGGCGGCCGCTACCTGCCGGTGGAGACCGGCACGGTGGATCTGGGCGAGGTCTATCTCGATCTGGTTGCCTCGGCCGAGCAGAAAGAGCTTGCCTCAAAGACCATCAAACGCTTTGATGAAAAATTCCAGATCTTTCTGGCGGCAAGCATCCTCCTGCTGACCGCTGAAGGCATGCTCGGCCGCGTGCTGCTCACCCTGGCCCTGGCCCTGCTGCCGGTGCTGCACCCGGCCCCCTGCCTGGCCTCCGCCCGCTCGCTGATCAATAGCGGCAATGAGGCCTACAGCAGCGGCAAGTTCAGTGAGGCCCAAACCCTGTATGAACAGGCCCTGGCCAGCCAACCCGACCAGCCTGCCGCCGGGTTCAACAAAGGCGACAGCCTCTACCGCCAGGGAAAATTCGTTGAGGCGGAGTCCGCCTTTGCCGAGATTATTGCCAGTGGCCAAGACCCGGAGCTGCTGGCCAAAAGCTGGTTCAACCGGGGCAACGCCCGTTTTCAGCAGGCCGGACAGAAAAAGGATCTGCAGGAAAAACTCGCGGATCTCAAGGAGAGTGCCGGCTTTTACCAAAAGGCCCTGGAGCTTGCCCCGCAACTTGCCGGGGCCGGACGCAATCTGGAAATCTGCCGCCGCAAGATAAAGGAAATCGAACTCCAGCTGGACGAGCAGAAAAAAAAGCAGCAGGAACAGCAGCAAGAGGAGAAGAAGAAGCAGGAAAACGAGCAACCCAAGCCCCAGCAGGAGCAGCAGCAAGAGCAACAGGAAAATCCTCAGAACAGCGGGGATGATCAGCAGAAACAACAACAGCCGGAGCAGCAACCGGAGCAGGACCGGCAACAGCCGGACGACCAGCAAAATAAACAGCAGGAACAAAATAAAAAGGGGTCCTCCCCCCAGCAGCAGCAGGATAAGCAGTCCGGCGGGGAGATGAACCAGCAGCAGAGCCCGGACGGGACAAACGGCCAGGAGCAGCAGCAGTCCATGGCCGGCAAACAGCGGGATCAGGACCGGGAACGCACGGAGCAAACGGTTGAAGCCATCCTGAACGCGGAAAAGAAATTAGAGGAAATGCGCAGGCAGCGGATGCGCCTGGCCCCCGACGCCGTGGACAAGGACTGGTGAGCGGCCGGGCCGGCAGATAAGGGACTTCGAAGTTATAAAAGTACCGTTTATCTTTGCCGTCATGCCAGCATGTTTTTAGCTGGCATCCAGCTGATGGACGGGATTCCGGCTAAAAACATGCCGGAATGACGGACGTTTCGAGGCTTTATAAACGGTATATCAACAATTGCTGAGTCCCTAATAGAAAAAACAATGAAAAATTATCCCGAAAAAACCAGACAAGCCTTTTTTCTCACCTTCATTCTCTTCAGCCTGCAGCTGGTGGTGGCCGCCACGCTGTTTGCTGCCGCGGACATCTCGGTGGAAACCGTGCTGGACCGCCAGGATGCCTCCATCGGCGAGCCTCTCGCCATGCAGATCCGGGTCAACGGCGCGGACGCGGCCGACCCGCCGGATATCTCCCAGCTGGTTGATTTCACGGTGCAGGAGCGGGGCGGGCAGGGCAACAGCAGCACCTCGGTCACCAATATCAACGGCAAATGGGAACGCATCACCCGGCATGCCTATTTTTTCAACTACACCATCACCCCCAAACGGGCCGGCCGGCTGACCATCCCGGCCATTGCCGTGGCGGTCGCTGGCCGCACCTATCACACCGAACCGGTGGCCATCACGGCCACTGCGCCGGAAGAGACCGATGATCTCAAACTGCGGATTTTTCTTTCCACCGGCAAATGCTACCTGGGCGAACCGGTGACCATGACCGTCACCTGGTTTGTGGGCAAGGATGTCAACGGCTTTGAATTCCAGCTGCCGGTGGTGGCTGATCCCCGTTTTACCGCCGTGCCGCTGGCCGGCAAAACCAGCGGCTCCGGCCAGGATGAGCTCAAGATCCCCATCGGCAGCGAGGCGGTGGTGGCCGTCAAAGGCCGGGGCGAGTTTGCCGGCCGGGACTTTCTCACCGTCACCTTCCAGTATCTGCTGCTGCCCAAAGAGGCGGGCAGTTTTACCCTGCCCCAGGCAACCGTGGCCTGCCAGACCGTTTCCGCCTACCGGCAGTCGCCGAGACGGGCCCCGTTCAAAGGTTTCGGCAATTTTGATGATTTCTTCGGCAACAGCAGCCAGCCGGTCTACCGCACCCAGGTGGTGCCCTCCAATACCCCGGAGCTGACCGTGCTCCCTCTGCCCGAGCAGGACAAACCGGCAAATTTCTCCGGTCTGGTGGGAGATTATGCCATCCAGGCCGATGCCGCGCCCCGGGAAGTGAACATCGGCGACCCGGTCACCCTCACCGTGACCGTCAGCGGCCCCTCTGCCCAACAGGCCAGACTCCCTGATCTTGCCAGCTTTCTGCCCGCCTCATCCTTCAAGATTCCCGAGGAAATCGCGGCGGGCGACATGGAGGACAACAAAAAGATCTTCACCCAGACCATCCGGGTGAAAGACACCTCGGTCACGGCCATCCCGCCCATTGCCCTGAGCTATTTTGATCCGGTGAAAAAGAGCTACCAGCTGGCCAGCACCGCCCCTATCCCGCTTACCGTGCATGCGGCCAAGGTGGTCACTGCCACGGATGCCGAAGGCAAGACGGCCGAGGCCGGGCAAAAGGAACTCAAAGCCGCGGAAAAAGGCTTGGCCCCAAACTATGCCGGGGATGACGCGCTTATCGACCAGCGGGCGGCGTCTTACCGGCCTGGCTGGTGGCTGCTGCTGTTTGCCGCGCCGCCCTTGCTGTTTTTCCTGATCGGCCTGGTCCGCTTCATGAAAACCAGGAAAGAGAACGGCCGGGAAAAGCGCCAGGCCAGACATGCCCTGGCCACGCTTGAACGCCAGCTTGCCGCCCCAGCGCTTTCTGCCGAAAGCCTCTCCTTGGCGCTGAAAGAATACCTGGCCGTGAAACTGGACAAAAAAGCCGGCGCCCTCACCTTCCATGACGTGGAACCGACGCTGGCGGCCCTGGGGGTGGATACGGCACTGGTGCTTGAAGTCAGGGACCTGCTGACCCGCTTTGAAACCTGGCAGTATGCGGGGCAAAACGGCACGGCCCCCGACATTGAGCAGTTCAGGGTCAAAACCCTGGCTGCGGCCCGCCGGCTGGAGGCCTATTTCTAAAGAGGATAAGGGAAAACCACCCTGGCTGCGGGCTACAGGCCCTCGATCCCCAATTCTCGGTGGATGGCAGCGCACTCCCCGGCGGACAGACCCAACCGTTCAGCCAGGGTCCGCAGATAGGCCCGCTCCGCCTCGGTATCAACCGTAACGGCAAGCAGGGAAACCGCGTAAACCCGCCTGGCCGTCTCCACGGAATGGGCCTCGGCGGTCAACTGCTCGACTCCGGCGGGACAGAGCAGTTCCCCGGCCAGAAAATTCTGTTCCTCCTGGCTCAGGTTGGCACTGCGATACTTTTCCAGAATCCGTTGCCGCTCCTGCTGGCCAACCACCCCGTCCGCGCTGGCCGCGGCGATCATGGCCCGGATCAGCAGCACCGCCTCGTTTGGCCGGGCGGGTTCGCCGGCATGAACCGGCGGAGGTCCCTGCGGCGGCGGGGGCGGCACCGTCATGCCGGGTGGTGCCGGTGGCGGGACCGCGCCTCTGGGGTCATACGGCGCGGAAGGGGGCTGGGCCGGGGGTTTATTGGCAAAGTGCTCCACCGCCCCAATGGCCAGGCCCAGCAGTCCCATGCCGACCTGGACCTTCATGTTGCTGCCCATCCCGCCGCGGGAAAGACCGCCTTTCAGCAGACTGCCCAACAATTTTTCCGGATTGAACATGGTGACATTACTTTATGTTCCGTTAAGGTAAAAATAAACCAACTCCTCAGGTGCCGAGGCTGCAGACTGAAGACTCTAACGCGGTCGGCACTGTCTTTTGCATATTTCGTGACGCTTTCCCTACAGTCCACAGCAGCCCCTCTACCCGGATAGTTGCCATTGAAAAAATAAATACCTCATGCGCCATTCCGATACAGTAGCAGCATAGGCGCCGATTTTCAATATTCTCAGCAACAGAATCAACAAAGGGGCCGCCCAGAAAATTATTATTTTCTTGTTTTGGCGAGGGATGTCGCCGGCAGACCCAATTGTCGAACCGCCCAGTAGCAGAACAAACTGCGGGCTTGAACGATTCGGTAATCCTCCTCTTCAGGCAGGTTCGTCGGCTACCAAATAAGGTTGAATTTGGCTGAAAGGGTCAAAAGGGGGGCAGGCCTGCTTTTGGCCTTTGATTAGCCATGTTGAGCTAGAAAAGTCAACGGCAGACTTGGCCCCTTATCGGGAAAATGCCACTTGACCTGGAATCAAAAATTGATTACAATCCATAACATGAATTACCGGGTAACCATGAAAAGAAAAGTGCTGCGGGCCATCGGCAAAATGCCGCGGGCTGAGCAGAAAAAGCTAGCGCTGCTGGTGGACGACCTGAGCGATCACGGCCCGGCTCAACCGGGATGGCCCAATTTCAGCAAACTGTCAGACGAAAAATATCACTGCCATCTCAGCCGGAAATGGGTTGCCTGCTGGCGGCACGAGAAAAAAACAATAGAGATTGAGGTAAACTATGCAGGTAGTCGCGAAAACGCCCCGTATTGAGGTCAGGATTACCGGAGAAATCAGCGCCGCGCTTCTGAGGGCGCTGGAGAAGGAGTGCGGACGGGCGCTGGAGATCATCACCGATCCGGACGAAGAATACGTGGATGCCGTGGAAACCGACTGGTACAGGGACACCAAGGCAGGCCTGACGCCAGGGGAAACACTGCGGATTTACCGGGAAAATGCCGGGCTGACCCAGGCCGGGCTCGGCATGGTGCTTGGCAATGTGCCCAGGCAGCATATTTCCGGCATGGAACACGGCCGCCGGGCAATCAGCATGGAGATGGCAAAAAGACTCGCCGCCGCGCTGGGCGTTTCCCCGGCGAGACTCCTTGGTCTGGATCGCTGACCTGCCGCTGATTTCAGCGGCAACCAATGAGTGAACGGTCTTGAAAAAAAATAGTGGGGGCAAGTCTGCTTTTGGCTTTTGATTAGTCTTGTTGAATTAGAAAAGTCAACGACAGACCTGACCCCTTCCTGTTGTCTCTTTTGTATAGCTACAATATTATGATTAGTAGAACAATTAAGGCAACAACCCCAGTTCCAAATTGAAGGGATGCAGTGGAAATACGAGAGGTACCAGTTTCTGCCCCTGCTGCTTCTGCTGGTTGATTTTGCACGGTTAGCATGTCCTTTCCGTCAGGGCATTCTTCGCTTGATTCGCCAATTTGTCTATCTTTTTTAATCTCCACCTCATCCCCCACGCAGTCGAAGCGTGTATCACCGTCTGACCGTCCATCATGAATTTCAGTTCCTTGCGTATGCACTTCTTCCGCCAACAACGGGGTTCCCAAAACAAGGAATGACGCTATCAACAGAATAATGGCTGCCAATTTCATTGCCCTTCTTATAAACATGGCATCCTCTTAATTATTTACAAGGATCTTTCTGGACAAATTTCATTGCATTGTAGCCCCAATATCCGGTGATTATTGTGTGTCCCCTTGAGGAGGCTGTACAAAAATTCTGGTCAAAAAAACCTCGTCACGAGGTATTTCGTAAATGAATCCAGGCGACTTCTTGGATTTACTGTTTAGTTGACGGTAGACATATAGATTATCTTGTGTCATTGTCACCAATCTGAGTTTCTTTTCCTCATTGGCCTTCATGAACTCCTCTGAAAATTCAGAGTCAACAGTATTTTTTAGAACAACAACAACTGGGTCGCCGGCACCCTTCTGTATTTGTTCTGCGCTGAATCTCCCTTCCTCTTTTGCTCTCTCAAACAACACAGGGATAAGAATAATTAGCGGTAAAAAAAAGCAACGTAGAACACACTCAAAATAATTACACATAACAATAATCCCGATTCGGTTTTGAGTGTCCGCCAAGAGAATATCACATGAATAGAATAAATAAATACATAATAAAACTGAATACTAACAGCATTTATGCTTATTCCAAAATACTTAAGAAACCAGTAACAGTTACTCCATCCGGCAAGATAGAGGTATGCGGCAACAATAAACCCTACGCTTCCCAGACTTGGCAATGATAGGTCGCACCATGGTTTGTCTTTGTTTGGCATTCAAAATACCCTTTAATTCTAAACAAATTGGATGATATATAAACCAGCGGTGACGCGACGATTTCCATCGTAGGAGTTAATTTTGTAGTCATTCCCCCAAGCCGTCATTTGGCCTTCACATTCCGGCACAGGGTCAAATCTTTATCTTTGACAAATACCAGACCAGCAGATATGCAAACCTCTAAACGTCACCCAGTCAAGAAAAGCAACATCATATCACTCAAGATCCCGCTGGAAAACTTGGCGGATTGGTAAACCCGGCTTCCCCCCACACCACTCATTTTCCCTCAAACTGAATAACTGTTCGGAAAAACCGAAACTCTCTTTGGGCAATTTTGCAAGAGAAAACCACTAAGGGCTGGCAGGAAAAGGGGAAAATCCCCCTACTCCACGGATGAGGGAGGGCAAAAAATGCAAAACACCGATTGGCTGGTTTTCCCGGAATCCTGGTTATTTCCCGCGCTGATATTGAATTCCGCCACAAAATATGCGATAATCGGCTGATTGTGCCAGGCAAAAGGGCAAATATTCATAATATTAAGGCGTTAGGCAACCAGAGGATTATACGGCGAGATGACGGGGAAAAAAATTCTGGTGATAGAGGACAATGAGCTCAACCTGAAACTTGTCCGCACCCTGCTCGAACTTGCCGATTTTTCCGTGCTTGAGGCCCTTGACGCCGAGCAGGGCATCATCATTGCCCGCAGGGAGCTGCCGGATATCATCCTCATGGACATCCAGCTCCCCGGTCTTGACGGCCTCTCCGCCACCAGAATGATCAAAAAGGACCCGCTGCTGCAATACATCCCGGTCATCGCCGTCACCTCCTTTGCCATGGAAAGCGACAGCAAGAAGGCCCTGGAGGCCGGCTGCGTGGGCCATATCAGCAAACCCATCGACACCCGCAGGTTCGCCAGTGAGGTCAAGTTGCTGGCCGGAGCCGGCCAATGATGACCCGCCCCTGCCGCCCCTGCAGAGCGGCCCGGGCCGCCTCTTTGCCGCCCGGCGGATTTATCCCCTTTCTTTCTCTGCTCATGCTTTTTTTCTCTTCCCAGGTGTTTGGCCGGGGGGTGCAGGACATCACCGCCCCGGAGGTCAAGAACATGATGGAAAACGACCCCAGGGTGGTGGTGATCAATGCCTTGAGCAAAATCGAATACGACGGCCTGCACATCACCGGTTCCATCAGTATTCCGGTTATCAACTTCCGCACCAGCAAGCTGCTGCCCGTGGACAAATCAACCCCGCTCATCCTTTACTGCATGGGCCATGACTGACCTTACAGCCCCAGAGCTGCCAGGGCCGCAGTGGAGATGGGATATGGCAATGTGTTCTGTTTCAAGGGTGGCATTCCCGAGTGGCGGGCCTTCAACTATCCGCTGACGGTTAATGAAGACTATACTGCCATTAAAATTAATAAACTGAGCCCCAGGCAGGTTTATGACCTGCTCCGGTCGGACCCGGCCATCTATGTCCTGGATGTCCGCCCCATTGACTGCAGCAGGGAAAATATCTTCATCAAGGGAGCTAAAATCTGCCCCATGGTCTACCTGGATGAGTGGTATCGCCATATCCCCAGGGACGCCAGAATCGTGGTGAGCGACTGGACCAACAAAAAAGCCATCCTGGCCGCCAAATTCCTGAGCAGCAGGGGGTATCAGGTGCTCGGGGTGCTGAAAGGAGGCATTGTCCGCTGGCGTGACGAAAAGCTGCCGGTTGAGCAGGTGGACAATGCCATCACCCATGCCCCGTCTCTCTGCGCGGATTAACTTGAGGGGAAACATGACAAAACCAACCTGGCCATACAGGATCTGCCTGGCCATCCTGCTCCTCGGCCTGTTTGTTCTCCCCTGGACCGCGGAGGCCTCGGAAACGTCCATGGAGGGCTACAGGGAAATCGCCGCCTTTGAACTGAAACAGCTGCTCGACAGCGGCAGGAAGGTGCTGATGATCAATGTGCTCAGCAAGATCGAGTATGACTTCCAGCATATCAGCGGTTCCATCAATATCCCCATTGTGCAGATGCTGACCACCGACCGGCTGCCGCCGGACAGGCAGACCATCCTGGTGTTTCACTGCCTGAGCGAAAGGTGAGCTTACGGTAAAAGGGCCGCAAGGATTGCGGTGGCAAAAGGTTATTCTGAGGTTTACTATTTCCCGGGAGGCATCCCGGAATGGCGCTATTTCAATTACCCCCTGACCATTGGCGAAAAATGGCAAAAAATCAAGGTGGCCAAGATCCCGCCGCTTGAATTCAAGGAGATTCTTGATAAAGATAAGGATATTTTCCTGCTGGACGTGCGAAGCCTGGACCAGCAGACCTTAAACCAGCAGGATTATGTCTTCACCATGGACAACTCGACCCTGGCCGGCAATTATATACCCGGAGCCCGGCACTGCCCCCTGGTTTATCTTGAGCAGAACTATCGGCAGATCCCGAAAAACCGCAGGATCATCATCGCCGACTGGATCATGAAGCAGTCAACCATTGCCGCGAAATTTCTCACCATGCAGGGCTATGACGTCATCGGCGTGCTGAAGGGCGGCACCACGCGCTGGCAGCAGGAAGGGCTGCCGATCATCCAGGGCGAGGACAATCTGCGCCGGCAGCTGCTGTGCGAATGAGCGACATGACGCGCCCTGCCCTGACAAGTGCCGCACCTGGAGCAAAAAAAGGGCCGCGCCGCACCATTTTCCGCAAAATCATCCTGTTGTTCATCCTGCTCATTGCCATGATCATCGGCAATGCCATTCATTCTTCCATTCAGGAAACCAAAAAGGTCAACCAGCGCCTCAACCAGCAGCTGCAGAGCAAAATGGTGATCGCCGAGTCCATTTTAAATTACGAACTGGACAAGATCAGCATGGTTTCCGGCATGATCAAAGAGCAGAACAGCAAATTCGTCGATTTCCTGGATTACGACAAGATCAAACCAATCACCGTCATGCTGCAGACCATCGCCGCCAAACACCATATTGATCTGCTGCTGCTCTTTGATGCGGATGACAAGCTGTTGACCTGCAATCGGCTCGGCAGCGAGATCAATGATCCGGCGGCCTATCAGGTTTTCCTGAAGCCCCGGGAACAGCAGGCGGGACTCGCCGAGATCCCGTCCTCCATTCTTGCCATGCAGGGCCTGGGGGACAAAGCAGCCCCGGATCAGGACGAAGCCATCTGCCTGCAGTCGGTTGTGCATCTGCTGCATGATTCCGGAGATATCTACGGTCATATCATCATGATCAAACTGGTAAACGACAACAGGGATCTGGTTTTTCACATGCGGGATATCGCCGGAGCCGAAATCGCCCTGTTCAATAAATACCGGCAACCGGTGCTGACCAGCTTCTCCGGCATCCCGATCCAGTTTCCCAGCCAGGACCGGCTGGTTCACAACAACACCTCCTATGCCTGCAAAACCCAGGCCCTGGCCGACAATGACGGCAAGGATATCGGCTATCTCACCGTGGCCCTGGACCGGCAAAGTTATATCCAGCAGCAGCGGCGGCTGATCACCACCAACCTGATCCCCTTCTTTGCCTCGGTCTCCGTGTCCATCGCCCTGTTTCTCCTGTTGAAATTCCGGGTTTTCAACAAGATCAACCAGCTCATCAACGCCCTGCATCAGGTAACGGAAAAGGAGGGCAATCTGAGCATCAGGCTGCCGGCGCCCGGCGGCAGCCCGGCCGACATCGACGAGGTGGAGAACATGGCCATTGACTTCAACCTGATGATGAACACCCTGGAGGAGACCTATAATCAGCTGAGCCGGGCGCGCCAGGAGGCAGAGGTGGCCAATGTGGCCAAAAGTGAATTCCTGGCCAATATGAGCCACGAGCTGCGCACCCCGCTAAACGCCATCATCGGCTTTACCGAGGTGGTGCGGGACAAGCATTTCGGCGAGCTCAATAAAACCCAGGAGGAGTATCTGGAGAATGTTCTGCAGTCAAGCCGCCATCTGCTTTCGCTGATCAATGACATTCTCGATCTTTCCAAGGTGGAGGCCGGCAAACTCGAACTGCGGCTCGAACCATTTGATCTGGCCGGCCTGCTCTCCAACAGCTTTGTCATGATCAAAGGCAAGGCGGCGAAAACGGGCATCACCCTGTCCCTGGATCTTGACCCGGAACTTCCCCAGACCATTATGGCGGATGAACGCAAGATGAAACAGATCATCTTTAATCTGCTGGCCAATGCCATCAAATTCACCCCGGCCGGCGGCCATATCACCCTGGCGGCGCGCCTGACTGACCTGGCGGAATGGCGCAGCCATTGCCTGGGAAAAGAACCTGCCGAGCATCTTCGCCAGAGGAAAATCGTCAAGATTTCCGTCAGCGATACCGGCATCGGCATCGCGGCGGAGGATCTGCAGAGAATCTTTACGCCCTTTGAACAGGTGGAGAGTTCGGTGAGTAGAAAATATGCGGGAACCGGGCTGGGACTGTCGCTTACCAAACAGCTGGTTGAACTGCACCATGGCACGGCCTGGGCGGAAAGTGCCGGACCAGGAAGGGGAAGCACCTTTTCTTTTCTGCTGCCCCTTTAGTAATGAGCTGATCTCAAACGTAATGTCAGGTGATGCCACGCAGAGTGCCTAAAGTGCGCTAAAGTACTTAAAGTGCCTAAAAATTAAAGGTTGTCTCTAACAGGAAGTACTGCAACTTCAAGTACTTTAGGCACTTTAAGTATTTTAGGCACTTTCCCGAACCTTCAGTATTTATCTTCCTTCCACATCTCCGGGCTGAAGGCCACCACCCGGTTGCGGCCTTCGTCCTTGGCCCGGTAAAGCGCAACGTCCGCGTGCTTGATTGCCTCCCAGAAGCCGGAACTGCTGTCACCTGGGAATTCGCTGGCGCCGATGCTCAAGGTTTTCTGCAGGGAGCCGTCCGGCACATTAATCACCGTCTCCTCCATCTTTTTGCGTATTCTTTCGGCCAGATCCATTATCTCATGCCCATTTTTCACATCAATGAGCAGTACGAGGAATTCCTCACCGCCGTAGCGGATAATCATATCCGAGGCCCTGACGCAACTTTTCAGCACCTCGGCGGTTTTGATCAGCACGATATCCCCGGTTTCATGGCCATAGGTGTCATTGACCTCCTTGAAAAAATCCATGTCGCACATGAGGATACCGACCTTGGCTTTCCGGCGCATGGTGCTGGCCACCAGGGTATCCGTGTAGGATTCCAGGAAACGGCGGTTGTAGAGATCGGTCATGGGATCCCGCATGGTGGTCTCGTGCAGGGCCGAGGCAAAGCGTTTGGCCTCGATGACCGGGGTGGCTTCCTTGATGTAACGGGCCGCCCTTTTCACCATATGCGCAAACCTCTGCAGGCTCTCCGGCGAACTCTCCTTGTCATGGAGAAACTGGCCCACGCCCACCACCCTGCCGTTGGCGATCATGGGGATACAGTGATGTTCAAGCCTATCCTTATGGGGGAACTGTTTGCAGATGTGGGGAAATTCCAGGGAGGAAATGTCATGGCCGGTGCGCTTGGCCCGGCAGAAATTGGCATCCTCCAGGATCTCCGGGCTGCACACGTCATCAATCTGGGAGGCAAAGGCCACGGTCATGCGGTTTTTGTTGCCGCTCAACTCATAAATAAAGGTTTTTTCCAGCTGGTATCGTTCCTTCAGCAGGGCAGCCAGGCGCTGATTGACCTCGGTGGTGGTCTCCTCCTCCTCGATGATGGCCTTGAACGAGTTCAGGCTGAAGATATTATCCACCAGGGTATTGAGCTGGTGGGCCAGCTGTCCCACCTCGTCATTGCTTTTCACCTCGATGCGCTGGGCCCTGTCGCCCTCTCCCTTGGCGATGAAGGTAATTTTTTCAAGAATACTGCGCAGGGGGACGACGATAATCAGCACGTAGAGCAGGGTGGCCACGGTCAGCACCGCGGCAATGGCCACGCCTATCCACAGGGAGCGTGACATCGAGGTGTTGATGATATTTTCCAGTTCCAGGAATTGCGCGCCATGCCGTTTATTGACCGCAACCGTCATGCCCACCACCAGTTCGTACATCTCATCAAGGCTTGCCAGCAGGTCGTCAAGCTTTTCACTGTTCTCTTCCGCTGCCTCGGCATTTCCCAGGGAACTTATAAAATTCTTATAGGTCCTATCAACCAGCAGATATTCCTCCTGGATATCGGCGATAACGGCAATCATTCCGGGATCGCTGTCCGGTGCCACGTTGAAGACATCAAGGGTGTTACCCGAGACCTTGGCCACGTCAAAGACCGGCCCGCCATGCTGCAGGGAGCCGATCATGCGGCCCATGTCGGCCAGACGCTGCTGGTTGGCCAGCACATTGCGGTTATCTTTGGTGATATCAGGGGTGTAGAGGATATGCAGCAGGGAAATCTTAAAACCGTTGATACTGCGCAGAATATATTGCCCCACCTTATACTGGGGAATGGATATATCCTTGATGTCATGATTGCGCTGGGCGATTTTCTGCAGCGAGGAGATATTGAGCATGATGAGAATGGCAAAGCCTGCCAGGGAAACCACCAGCATGCCGATCAATTTACCGGCAATGCTGGTATCCAGGCATTTTTGCAGAAAACAACCGAGGCAGCTTTCGCCTGGACAGTCAAACAGCCCGAGAATGGAAAACTTATTGCTGCCCCTGCGAATTTTTTCTGATGAAGACATAAAATAATCCGGGTATGATTAATGGATAAAAATCACTATGCACGTTTTTGCCTATCTAATGGATTATCACGGGCTTTTTCCCCGTGTCAAGCGAAGACGGCAAAAGCGCAGCCGCTGCGAGCGTTTTTTGCCGATTTTACCAGGTTTGGCCTGGCAACCTGTTGATTTGCTACATTTTTTAGCCAGGCCAAAGTCATGCCTGCCCGGTTTTTCCCGCTGTTCATGAACAAAGCTACAGAGTCCCCAATGAAGATATTTTCCCTACCCCTCATTTTCCTGCTGTCCTGTTTTCTGTTCTCAGGCCAGGCAAGCGTTTTTGCCGCCGGCCAGGAAGACAGCAGCATTTTCGCCGAGGCCAATTCCTTCTTCCAGCAGGCCAACTCCGCGGATGACGCCAAACAGGCCGGGCAACTTTATGAAAAGGCCCTGCTCCGCTATGAACAGCTCGCCAGGGAGGTGCACAGCGGCAGGCTTTACTACAATATCGGCAACACCTACGTCGCCCTGGGTGATATCGGCCGGGCCCTGGTCAATTACCGGCGGGCGGAAAAACTGCTGCCGGGCGATGAAAACCTGGCGCAGAACCTCGGCTATGTCTTAAGCAAACGGCAGGACGTCATCCCCGCCCAACAGGGAGAAAAGCTGCGGCAAACCCTCTTCTTCTGGCATTATGACCTGTCCCGCCACACCCGCTTGCTGCTTTTTTCCGGCTGCTACGTCCTGTTCTGGCTGGCTGCCGGCCTCATGTCCTTTACCCCGGTACCGGTGCCCAGATGGCTGGCCGGTTCCCTGCTGGCACTGACCCTGCTTTTTGCCGCCTCCCTGGCGGTGGAGCATATGGCGGCGGGCCCTGCCAGCGGAGTGATCATCACCGCCGAAGTGGTGGCCCGCCAGGGAGACGGCCGCAATTACCAGCCGAGTTTTACCGCCCCGCTGCACGCCGGTACGGAGTTCCGGCTGCTGGAGAAACGGACCGGCTGGCTGCGGGTGGAACTAAACGACGGCAGACAGTGCTGGCTGCCGGCGCAGAGCTGCGAACTGGTCTGAAGATATGCTGAAAGAGATGTTCAGAGAAATGTATGAGGCGGGGGATACCCCCTGGGAGCTGCATCGGCCGGATGGCAATCTCATCGAGATGGTCAGGGATTACCGCATTGCCCCCGGACCGACCCTGGATATCGGCTGCGGCACCGGCAGCAACACCATCTGGCTTGCCCGGCACGGCTTTGCCGCCACCGGCTGCGATGTGACGCAACTTGCCGTCAACCAGGCCATGGCCAAGGCGGCGGAGGCGCAGGTCGCCTGCACCTTTCTGCGCCTTGACTTCCTCAGCGATGCGGTAGCCGGCGCCCCTTTTGCCTTTCTCTTTGACCGGGGCTGCTTCCATTCCTTTGACCGCGCCGGGGAGCGCCGGCGTTTCGCCGAAAAATCCGCCTCCCTGCTGCACCAAGACGGCCTTTGGCTCTCGCTGGTGGGCAACCGCGATGAAATCCGCGACACTTCCGGCCCGCCCCAGCGTTCGGCCCTGGATATCATCAGTGCGGTGGAACCCTTTTTTGAAATTCAACTGCTCAAGTCCAGCCACTTTGACACCAACCATGCATCCGCCCACCGCAACTGGGTCTGCCTGATGAAAAAACGGGTCCGGTGAGCCTGCCTGATCCCCCGGCAGACATCCATCGGCCCTGGCCGCATAGTTAGAAACAACATCAAGAAAAACTTCAGAGGAGAATAAACCATGAAAGTCGTCGCATTCAACGGAAGCGCCCGCAAGGGCGGCAATACCGCCACCCTGCTGAAACAGGTGCTGGAGGAAATCGCCAGGGAAGGCATTGAGACGGAGCTGATCGAGCTGGCCGGCCGGGCTGTGCCCGGCTGCATCGCCTGCTACAAGTGTTTTGAGCGGAAAAACCAGCAGTGCGCCGTGGACAACGATATCATCAATGAGGCCATTGCCAAGATGAGGGAGGCCGACGGCATCCTGCTGGGCTCACCGACCTACTTTGCCGATGTTTCCGCCTCCATGAAGGGGCTGATCGAGCGCTGCGGCATGGTGTCCCGGGCCAACGGCGACATGTTCAAAAGAAAGGCGGGCGCGGGCGTGGTGGCCGTGCGGCGGGCCGGGGCCTCCCATGTCTTCAGTTCGCTTAACAATTTTTTCACCATCGGCCAGATGATCATTGTCGGGTCATCCTACTGGAACATCGGCATCGGCCGTGATCCAGGGGAGGTGTTAAATGACCAGGAAGGGATCAAGACCATGCAGGACCTGGGCCGCAATATGGCCTGGCTGATCAAGAAAATCAACGCATAGCAGGGCTGTCCACCTCCACCCACTCGCCGAGCCGCGCTGAACGCAGACATGCATCACAGACCGACAGCGCGGCCAGCCCTGCCTCGCCGCTGACCGGATTGGCCCCATCTCCCTTGAGAAAGGCCAGCCAGTCCCGGAGCAGCGGGACAATGGTCGGGGCCGGCGGGGCATGACTGAGGGGCATGCTGGTGGCGCCTTGGATGAACTCCAGCCGGCCATGCACCTGGTCCCCATGCAGCTCGCCGTCCAGCCCGACAAACTCATAGCGGCCGCATCTGCCCCTGCCGACCTTGCTCGAATCCATCGTACCCACCACCCCATCGGCCAGTTCCAGCTGGGCGGTGAACAGATCCTCCAGATTCGGGTTATGGATCTGGTAGCGGGAGGCCCGCACCCGTCTGATTTCCAGGCCGGTAATATAGCGCAGGGCATCAAACATGTGCACCGCGGTGTGCAGAATGACCCCCGCGCCTGCGGTGGCCGCATCTTCCAGCCAAGGCAGCGAGGAAGGTTCCAGCCGGTGGCAGGCGGAAAAGCTGAACAGCCGCCCCACACTGACCAGATTACGGCGCAGGCCCTGGATGATGTCGTTATAGCGCAGGGTATGCCCCACCGTGAGGGGCAGATCCGCCTCCTTGAACAGGGCAACCATCTCAGCCCCGCTCCTGCTGTCGTCAGCCAGGGGTTTTTCCACCAGCAGGGGCTTGTGCAACGCGGCGCAGTGGCGGGCAATGGCCAGATTGACGGTGGGCGGTGTGACGGAAATCACCGCCTCCACCTCAGGATCCTGCACCAGATCGTGCCAGTCGGCATGATAGCGCGCCTGCCACTTTCTCGCCTGCTCCAGACCGGCCGCCGATCTTCTGGAGATGGCAACCAGTTCCATACCGGCCATATCCTTGACAATATGCCCGGCATAACGGGAGCCATGCCTGCCCGTGCCGATAATCCCGACCTTCATCATTTCTCCTCTCCGCACCTCAGGCGGCCCCGGCAAGAGGTCCTGGGCGGACTATCTCAGCGGCCCTGCCCGGCAGGCGCCTCCTCAAAAAAACAGTAGGGATCCTTGTCTTTGAACACGTCCAGGCCGAAGCCATGGACCACCGCCAGGCAGCCGCCGCAGACCGGTCTGATCCGGCAGGCGGCGCAGGCCGCCGAGCCGGCGCGATATTTACGAGCCGGCTCGCCATGGTAGATGGCGCTGATACTCTGGGCAAAGACATTGCCGATATAAGAGGGAAGTTTGCGGCAGGCATGGGCCTCGCCATCCGGCAGGATGGCAAAGAAGTTGAAGGCCGCGCCGCAGCCGTAGCCGGCGCAGCCCCCGAACAGGGGCTGATTCTCCTGGCACAGGATGATATTCATCAGATTGTCCTTGCGGCTCAGGCAGGGATTCTCCCGGGCCGCGGCCAGGTAGGTTCTCAGGAAATCGGCATAATCCTGCGGCCGCACGGACTGCAGGCTGGCCCCTTCCCCCACCATGGCCAGCCGGTTGAAGGTGAACAGATCCACCCGGTCACGCAGCCTCTCCGCCAGCGGCAGCACCTGTTCCATATTGTCCCGGGTCAGGGTCAGCATTACCATGGAGTAGATGCCGAGTTCCTGCAGCAGGGCCAGAAAATCCAGCACCCGGGCAAAATGGCCCTTGCCGCGGATGTAGTCATTATGTTCCGGCAGCCCTTCCAGGCTGACCTGAAAAAACTCAAGTTTTTGGATGGCAACAATCTTTTCCATCATAGCCCGCGGGGCGGGGTTCCCGAGAATGGCCACCCGCAGATTACGGTCCACCGCCGCCTGGTAGAGTTCCAGGAAATGGGGGTACAGCAGGGGATTGCCGCCGGAAAAGGAAACCTGGCCCAGCACCTGGTGTTCGCGGCAGAAACCGCGCAGATCATCGAGAATGGCCAGCCCCCTGGCCAGGGGCAGGGCAACCCGGTCGCTGCGGTCGTAACAGTGTTTGCAGTGCAGATCGCAGACCTGGGTGATATGCCATTGCAGGGTGAAAACCGGCGAGGAAAAATAACTTGCAGGGATATCCTTACCCTGGGGAAAGGTCTGCGGGTTGCGGCAAATGGCCGAGGGTGGCTTGAGCAGGAGACCCTGGCCTGCCGCCCGGTCCAGCAGCCGGTCGATCATCCCCACCGCCACCTTGCCTTCTGCTGCCGCTGCCTCCGGCGGGAGCTGCTCCACCACGATTTTAAGCGCCAGCAGGTCCTCAGCCCCGGCCGGCCGCAAGACAAGCTGACCGTCGGCGGGCCGGCGATAGATCAGGATCATCTCCTCCTCCGGCAACAGCGCCCCCTCACCCGGTTGCCCAGCCTCCGGCAGCAGAGAGAGCAGATTTTTCCAGCCGGGCTGCAGCAGCTGCAGGGTGGGATTAATGGTGAGGCGGTCAACCTGGGCCGGCATGGCGGCAGCACCGGTTTCCCGCACCCGGAAAAGGGCGAGCTCAAGCCTGGCCAGTTCTGGCAGATAGGGAGGGAGCTGTAAACCATCCTGCAGATTAGCCATACTTGCCGGGAAATTGCCTGGGGTAAATGGCTCTTCGTGCTGCGCAAGCACCTGCTGCTGTTGTCCCTTGTCAAGACAGGAAAAACATGCAGGGAAAATGAATTCTGGTCTCATGCGGGAACCGTGGTGGGAATCTGTGGAAATTCAGGGCAGAATGACTGATTTTGCCCCTGAACAGAAGAATCACACCGGAAAGTTACTTCATTCAGAAAAAAATTGCTACAATGCCGGCCGTTCTATTTGCTGCCACTGCAGCCACTTGATCCGGCGGGTGCCATCTTCTTTTGCTCTTCATCTTTGGGAGCAGCCATTGCCTTCTCCTCGTCTCCAGCCGCTCCCATATCCTTTCCAGTCTCTTCCTGGGTGGTAGTAGCCGCGCTCCCCTTGTGGCCGCTGCAGCCACTGCCGGCACCAACGGCCTCGGTCTTGTCTGTCTTCATTGAGCTGTCTCCTTTTGCCCCGCAGCCACTGCCGCCGAACGCCACACCGCTGGTAAGGGGCAGACCGCTCAGCAGACCGGCAATTCCCACCCCAGCCAGAATTTTCTTCATTTCTTTTGCGTCCATCAGTTCCTCCTTTTTTTTCTGGTTTGACTATCTCGCAAAAAGCCGCTCGACAGCCGTACAGTGCATGATAAGTTTTTGATTTATCGTCACTGAATTTCATTACCGAGACTTTTTACGAAGCCGTTAAGGTTTCGGCCAGGTTCACTCTCCGTTCAGGTAAACGTGACCCTAACAAATATTTTTTGTTTATTATTTATTATTCCTTGCCAGCCTGTCAAGATTTATGCGTAACCACAAAAAAAATCCGGGCTTGCGGCATTGCTGCCGGCAAACCCGGATACCTGGGCTGCTAAAACTTTCGGCCCGTAAAATTGTCTGGGTCAGCACCCAGGCAAGGCCGTACCGAAACCTCCCGCTATTTACCCTTATCGCTGCCTTCAACCGGGGTATTCTTTTCTTCTTCGTCAGGGACAGCTGTTATGTTTTTCTTTGTCTCTACCGGGTCAACGGCTGACTTTTCCTCACTGCCTGCCGCACCCTCAACCTTTTCCGTTTTTTCCGGAGTACTGACCGCACTCCCTTTGCTGCCGCCTCAGCTGCTGCCGCTGCCGCCGCCTCAGCCGCTGCCGCCGAAAGCGACTCCGCTGCCCATTGGCAGGCCGCTCAGCAGACCGGCGATACCCACCCCTGCCAGAATTTTCTTCATTTCCTTGGCGTCCATTGGTTCCTCCTTTTCTTTACGGGTTTCGGCAAGGCCCACCAGCCGTTTACAGGTGAAGCCCATTTTGCCTAACAATGAAAACATAAACATTATCGAGATTTTCTATTCCCATGTCAATAGTTATACAATAAACCTTTTTCATTCGTTTGCCGGCCATAATAATGGTAGATTAACGGCCATGACATCCTTGCAGATTCTGCAGAAATATTTCGGCCACTGCTCCTTCCGGGGGTGCCAGCAGGAAATCATTGACCATCTCCTGGCGGGCCGCCATGCCCTGGTGCTCATGCCCACCGGCATGGGCAAGTCCGTCTGTTACCAGATCCCGGCCCTCATGCTGCCTGGTCTCACCCTGGTGATCTCCCCGCTTATCGCCCTGATGAAGGATCAGGTGGACGGCCTGCGCGCCAAAAATATCGATGCCGCCTTTATCAATTCATCGCTCTCCAAAACCCAGCGGGAAAAAAGGCTGCGGGCGGTGGAGGAAGGGGCGTACAAACTTCTCTATGTCACCCCGGAGCGCTTCCGCAAACCCGAGTTCTGCGCGCTCATCGCCCGTCGCCCCATCAGCCTGCTAGCCATTGACGAGGCCCACTGCATCAGCCAGTGGGGCCATGATTTCCGGCCCGACTACACCCGGATCAGGGAGTTCCGCGCCATGCTGGGCAGTCCCCTCACCATCGCCCTGACCGCCACGGCCACCCCTGAGGTGCAGCAGGACATCATCACCCAACTCGGTCTGCAACCCGCGGCCATCAAAATCTTCCACGAAGGGATCAACCGCCCCAACCTCCAGCTCAGCGTGAAGGATCTGCACGGGGACGACAGCAAGCTCGAGGTCATTGGCAGCCAATACCAGCGGCAGCCGGGCAGCACCATTGTCTACTTTGCCCTGATCAAAACCCTGGAACGGTTCAGCTCCCTGCTGGGCAGCAGGGGCATTGCCCACTGCTGTTATCATGGGGGGCTCGGCAAGGAGGAACGCCGCCGCATCCAGAACCTGTTCATGAGCGGCGGCACCCAGCTGATTCTGGCCACCAACGCCTTTGGCATGGGCATTGACAAGGCCGATATCCGCCATGTCATCCACGCCGAGGTGCCCGGCTCCATGGAGGCCTATTACCAGGAAATCGGCCGGGCCGGACGGGACGGGGACCAGGCGGACTGCACCCTGCTCTACGACGAACAGGATCTGCTCATCCAGATGGACTTCATCAAATGGAACAATCCCGATGCCGACTTTTACCGCCGCCTCTATCAGCTGCTGGCTGACGATCCGGAGGCGGTAAACAGCGGCGGGGTCGAATGGCTGAAGGAAAGGCTGCTCTTTAAAAACAGATTTGATTTCCGGCTGGAGACGGCGCTTTCCATGTTTGACCGTTACGGCGCAACCGAAGGCAGCCTGGAAGAGCGCGACCTGCATATCGCGGCGCCCTTGCCCGCCGAGCTCAGCCAGAAAAAAATTGCAAAAAAAATGCTCGCTGAACAAAAAAAACTGCATTTCATGGTCGGTTATATTAAAACAGGTGGGTGTCGCAAGGCGCTCATCCATGATTATTTCGGCATGGATCATGCCGAGCGTTGCGGGGCATGTGACAACTGCCGGCGCAGACAGGAGTTGCCTGATCCGTAAAAAGTCTGTTTTCACCACAGAGCACACAGAAATCACAGAGAAATTTTTTTTATTTTCAGCAAGTTATCTCGGTTGGCTTTGTGCTCTCTGTGGTTAATCTTCAGTTTTTACGAATTCATCAATAGTTGACCATATGAAAAATCTCATTCTGTGGCTTGGCATCGGAATCGTTGTTTTAACAGTTTTTCTTCTGATCGTATGGCGGCTCAGAAAAAAAAAGGTGCGTAATGAGCGTGAGCCCCGCGTTGCGGCGCCTTCCCCGCCTCCGGCCGGCCACAATGATCTGCAGTTCTCCCCCCGCCCCCAATCGCTGCCCTCGGGCGATAATGTGCATCTGCAGCTTGAGATCCTGCGGCAGACCCTTGATCTGACCACCGCCATTCTGTTATGGGCCGGCCCGGGGGATAAAAACCTGCAGATCCTCAGTGTGGCCAGCCAGCGCGATGATATTGTCCGGGAGCCTTTCCCGCGGGGCAGCGGCATTATCGGCGGTCTGCGCCAGGGTTGTCCGGAAATTGCCGTCTGCCCGGTGCCGCAGCATCTCGCCATCCCTTACTATGCGGCCAACCGCCAAACCGGCAGCCTGCTGGCCCTGCCCATCCCCATGGCCGCCGGTCCTGAAAGTGATGACCCAAACGGGCTCCCCGCCGCGGCAATACTCTGTCTCGACCGGGAAAGCGAGTCACCCTGGACCCGGCAGGAGCGCGAGGTGGTGGAACTCACCTGCCACAAACTCTCCCACGATCTGCGTTTTACCCACAAAATGGAGGAAACCAACCGCAACATGGAGGCCATCCATCAGATCTGCATGGGCATGCTGGAGTTGAACCAGGTGATGGGCCTGCAGGCCGTGTTCGAGGCCACCATAAAAACCATCAAACAGCTGACCGCAGCCGATTTCATCGCCATCAGCCTGCTGGAGGGCGAGGAGCACCGCATTGTCCTGGCCAGCGGCCCCAAAGCCGGCCATTTTAACGATCTGTCCTTCCCGGCGGATGACGGCCTGGTGGGGCAGGCCATCAAACTGCGCCGCTGGATGCCGGCCCATGGCAACTATCAGGAGGATTATCCGGTTTTCAGCAACAGCATGCGCATCGCCGGCCTGGAGTCCCTGCTCATCCTGCCCCTGCTGAAAGATGAGCAGGAGGCCATCGGCGCCCTGACCGTTGCCGGCAGAAAGCCCGACATGTTCCCGCAGGAACTGCGGGAAATCCTGGAAGTCATCGCCTGCCAGGTGGCCACCAAAATCGAACTGGGAAGGGCCCACGAAAAAATCTGCCAGCTGGCCACCACCGACGGCCTGACCGGGCTCGCCAATCACCGCACCTTCCAGCACGCCTTTGACAACATGCTGCACCGGGCCCTGCGCCAGTCCATCCCGCTGACCATGGTGCTCTGCGATCTGGATTACTTCAAAAAGATCAACGACAGCTTCGGCCATCCCTTCGGCGATGCCGTGCTGCAGGAAGTGGCCGGGGTACTGGCCGGCACCATCCGCAAGGTGGACCTGGCCGCCCGCTACGGGGGGGAGGAATTTGCCCTGCTGCTTGAAGATTCCAGCATCAGCGGAGCACGCAAGCAGGTGGAGCGGGTACGCCGGGCCATCAGCGACCTGGAATTCCACCATGGCGGCAGCATCATCAAGATTTCCATGTCCTTTGGCCTGTCCTCCTTTCCCGAGGATGCCAAAAACAAAGACGATCTCATCAAAAAGGCGGACCAGGCCCTGTATCACGCCAAGGCCCGGGGGCGCAACCGCAGCGTCTGCTGGTGCGACACCCAGCAGGCGGAGTGAAGCAAGCCATTTCTCGCTGGTGATAATTGCGCCATTATGCTATTTTAGGCAGTTCTCTGCCGTTGGGCGGAAAAAAATGGCAATTACGCAAAGAGCAACAAGGAGCAACCCATGAGCAACGAACCGAATAAAATCATCTACTCCATGATAAAAGTGAGTAAATTCTATGATAAAAAACCGGTATTAAAAAATATCAACCTTTCCTATTTCTACGGGGCGAAAATCGGGGTGCTCGGCCTCAACGGCTCCGGCAAAAGCTCGCTGCTGCGCATTCTGGCCGGGGTTGACCGGAATTTTGAAGGCCAGACCTCCATTTCCCCGGGGCTCACCGTGGGCCTGCTTGAGCAGGAACCGGTGCTTGACCCGGACAAGAGCGTCAAAGAGGTGGTGGAAGAGGCGGTGCAGTCCACGGTGGATCTGCTGGCGGAATTCAACCGCATCAACGAAAAGTTCGCCGAGCCCATGTCTGATGACGAGATGAACGATCTCATCGCCCGCCAGGCCGAGGTGCAGGAAAAACTTGATACCCTGGAGGCCTGGGAGCTTGACTCGAAACTGGAGATGGCCATGGACGCCCTGCGCTGCCCGCCCGGAGACACCAAAGTCAGCGTGCTTTCCGGCGGCGAGAAAAGACGGGCCGCCCTGTGCCGCCTGCTACTGCAGAAGCCGGACATTCTGCTGCTCGACGAGCCGACCAACCACCTGGATGCGGAATCCGTGGCCTGGCTTGAACACCATCTGCAGCGTTATGAAGGCACCGTCATCGCCGTCACCCATGACCGTTATTTTCTCGACAACGTGGCAGGCTGGATTCTCGAACTCGACCGCGGCCAGGGCATTCCCTGGAAGGGCAATTATTCCTCCTGGCTGGACCAGAAGGCAAAGCGCCTGCAGACCGAGGAAAAACAGGAAACGGAACGGCAGAAGACCCTACAGCGCGAACTTGAGTGGATCCACATGAACCCCAAGGGCAGACGGGCCAAGGCCAAGGCCAGGATTAAATCCTACGAGGCCCTGCTCAGCCAGGAAAATGAAAGACAGGTCAGGGATCTGGAGATCTTTATCCCGCCCGGACCGCGGCTGGGCAATGTGGTTATCGAGGCGGACAAGGTGAGCAAGGCCTATGACGGCAAACTGCTGGTGGATGAGATGAGCTTCTCCCTGCCGCCCGGCGGCATTGTCGGGGTCATCGGCCCCAACGGCGCCGGCAAGACCACCCTGTTTCGCATGATCACCGGCCAGGAAAAACCGGATTCCGGCACCATCCGCCTGGGAGACACCGTAAAGCTGGCCTATGTAGACCAGAGCAGGGAAGATCTGGCCCCGGACAAGAGCATCTGGGAGGTCATCTCCGACGGCCAGGATGTCATCGCTTTAGGCAACCGGGAGGTCAACTCCAGGGCCTATGTGGCCCGCTTCAACTTTTCCGGTTCCGACCAGCAGAAGAAGGTGGGGCAGCTTTCCGGCGGCCAGCGCAACCGGGTCCATCTGGCCAGGATGCTCAAGCAGGGGGCCAATGTCATTCTGCTTGACGAGCCGACCAATGACCTGGACGTCAACACCCTGCGCGCCCTGGAAGAGGCCCTGGAGAATTTCGGCGGCTGTGCGGTGGTCATCAGCCACGACCGCTGGTTTCTTGACCGTATCGCCACCCACATCCTCGCCTTTGAGGGAGACAGCAAGGTGAGCTTTTTTGACGGCAACTATTCGGAATACGAGGCTGACCGTAAAAAACGCCTCGGCGCCGCCGCGGAACAGCCCCACCGCATCAAATACCGGCAGTTGACGAGAAGCTGATCTGAAGTGAGAAGGGAAAAGGGGAAGGGAAAAAGAGGCTGCCCCTCACCTCTCACTTCTCACTTCTCACTTCTTCTCACCGGGCAGGCACAAGGCCAGCCCCTACCCGTCTCCCTCACCGGGCGGTTCGCGAACCGCCCCTACTTCTCATTTTTCACTCAGCAGAACAGTGAGCCGACCTGGAAAACCAGGGTAGCCAGCAGAAAGGCGAAAATGGTATTGAAGATCATGGAAAAGGCCCCCCATTTCCAGGAACCGGCCTCCCGGCTGATACAGACGACCGTAACAAAACAGGGGGCATAGTAGGAAATAAACAGCAGAACACTTAAGCCCTTCACCGGGTTCCAGCCGGGATCAGCCGCCAGGGTCTTGCCCAGCGAGCCGCTCTCCTTCTGGTTGTCGCCTCCCAGGGAGTATGCCGTGCCCAGGGTGGAGAGGATCACCTCTTTTGCCGCCACTCCGCCGATCAGGGCGATATTGGTGCGCCAGTCGAAACCGGCCAGGAAACTGACACTTTCCAGGGCGATGCCAACCCGGCCGGCTGCGGAATTGCGTAATGCCATCTGGGCCTCGGCCCGGTCTATGGCTGCCAGCATGCGGCTCCGCTCCGCCGCCTCTTCCTCGGGTATGGCCATCTTGCCGGCAACATTCGCAGCCGGATAGGCTACCTCAACCTCCTGCCGCTGCTGGACAAACTTCTCCTTATCCTTTGCCGGCAGGCCGGGATAGGTCATCATGGCCCAGATAATGATGGAAATGCCCAATATCACGGTGCCGGCCTTTTTGATGTACTGCCAGGTTTTTTCCCAGGTATGAATGAAGAGCCCTTTCAAGGTGGGGAAGCGGTAAGGGGGAAGCTCCAGGACAAAAGGGGTGCTTTCGCCCCTCAGCACGGTTACCCGCAGCAGCTTGGCCAGCACCAGGGCCACCATCCAGGAGAGGATGGTGAAGAAGAACATGTATTGCGCCTTGTTCTCGGAAAAAAAGGCGCCGATGAAAAGGGCCAGCACCGGCAGTTTGGCTCCGCAGTTCATGAAGGGCGCAGTCAGCAGGGTCGCCATCCTCTCCTTGGGTGAGCGCAGGGTGCGGGTGGCCATCACGCCAGGCACGGCACACCCCCCGGCAATGCCGCCGGACAGGATATAGGCCATCACCGAACTGCCGTTAAGCCCGAAGATTCTGAAAATCCGGTCCAGCATGAAGGCGACCCTGGCCAGGTAACCTGAATCTTCGAGAATGGCAATGCCGAAGAACATGAACATGATGAGCGGCACAAAGCCGAGCACCCCGCCCACGCCATCGATAATACCGGAGACGATCAGGGATTTCAGATGACCGTCAGGCAACATGTGCTCCGCCGTCTGGGCCAGATAGCCGAACAGGCTTTCCAGCCAGGAGACCGGGAGCTCACTGTAATTAAAGGTAAAGGTATAAAGGGCGAACAGGACAAGCCCCATGAACAGAGGGCCGAGGAAGCGGTTGGTCAATACCTTGTCGATGCGGTCGGAGGTATAGAGCCTGTCCTTGTCATACTTGTGGGAAATAACCCCTTTTTGCAGAATGCCTTTGATATACCCATAGCGGTGGTCGGCCACCATGGCCTCGGGATAGGTTTCCATGGTTTCCCGGAGATGGAGGGAGACCGCCTCAACCTTCTTCTCCAGCAGGGCCGAGAGGGCGGCATTTTCCTTTCTGCCCCGCTCCTTGATCTGCTGATCATTTTCCAGGTATTTAATGGCAATCCAGCGCCCGGGATAGGTATCGGTCAAAAAATTTCCGCTGGTAATTTTTTCTTCCAGATCAAGCAGAGTGGAATCAATATCCTCACCGTAGGAAATAGGCTTGGAATTCCACTCCTTCTTTTTGGCTGCCTGGCGGACGGTTTCCTCCATGAGTTTCTGGGTGCCGAAGCCGGTGCGGGCAATAATCGGCACCACCGGCACCCCGAGATATTCCGCCAGCCGGTCTTCCTTGATCTCGATACCCCGGTCACGGGCCGCGTCAATCATGTTAAGGGCAATGACCACCGGAATGCCGAGTTCGAAAAACTGGGTGGTCAGGTAGAGATTTCTTTCCAGATTGGCTGCATCAATGATGTTGACGATGACCTGCGGTTTTTCAAAAATGAGAAAATCCCGGGCCACCACCTCTTCTTCCGAATAGGCGGTAAGGGAATAGGTGCCCGGCAGATCGACGATATTGATTTTCGTGTTCTCAAGCCGGTAAACACCCTCTTTTTTTTCAACCGTTACCCCGGGATAATTCCCCACATGCTGGCGGGAACCGGTCAGGGCATTAAACAGGGTTGTCTTCCCTGAATTGGGATTGCCGGCTAGGGCTATTCTAAATTCTGCAGTCATTTTCTTTGTATTTTCTCATTACGGTCATGCCGCGGAGCAGACAACAGGCCACCTCTTCCGAACAGATGCGGCACGCCTCCCCCGGCTTCCACCGAAGAGATCATATCTCGTAAGTTCATTGGTTACAGTATGAGTTTTTCCGGTCAGCTACTGATTGCCGCCAGGGCCTGAAAAAGAGAACCGACCGGTCCGGCGGCGAACACGGCAATGGCTTTTGTTAATTAAGCAAACAAAAGAGGGGAGCAAATCCCCTCTTTTATTACCCCGCTAAGGTTGTACTTCCACTTCAATGAAATCGGCCTCGTTGTTGCGCAGGGAGATGACACTTCCCATCACGCGCAAGGCCACCGGATCATACAAGGGAGCCCTGCCCTGGACGGTAATTTCCGTGCCCGGCACCAGCCCCATGTCACGGATGCGCCTGCCCAGTTCCCCGTCCTTTTTCACAGCCGTAATAACACCCTTCTGATTTTTTCGCATATTGCGCAGCATCATCCGAGACATACTCTCACTCTCCTGAACTTTTACATCCCGAACAATTATATTGAGCCGCCTTCCCGCCACCGTGTCCACAGCAAGATGAGTTTTCATCGCCAGGCGAAACCGCCGTATCCGAGTCCACTTTCTTGCCATGGCTCTCCTGGCAGTCACATGAACAGCCGGCGCAACCGGCACCAAAGAAAAATCTTCTTATCAGAAAAACGGCGGCAACGGCTACAATAAAAATGACTAACCCAGTATCCCAAAATTGCATTTTATCACCCTGCAACCATATATTAAGCAACCAAAACAAAATTAGATGAACCTAATTTCGCCATGAATAAAAATTAATGAATACCTGCCTGCCTGTCAATGCTTTTTCATTATTTTTCTTCATCGGGACCATCTCCTCCCCTGGGCCAAGGTTACCGGCGGAGAAAGCGGAAAGGGACTGCCCGCCCGCCGGGTTTTTCCCGTCAATCTTTCCTTATTGAGCGGATGAACTGCACCACACTCTGAGAATAAAAACAAAAAATCATGCCCAGCACCACTGCCCCGGTGGTGATCCAGAATAAAATCAGATGGAGGGACTGATAGTGATAAAAAAAGAGATCAAGCACAAAAAGAATCATACCAAGATGAATGAGCGATGACCCCAGACGTACCCAATAGCCGCTTTTTTCAAAATGGAGAAGCTGACTGCCGCCCACGGCCAGCGCCAGCACGACAAGCTGCAGCAGGAGCGAGGCGGCAAGCACCAGCGCCAGCCCGGTCTTGACCCCGAACCACAGGGAAACCCCGCCGGCAATGAGCGCCAGGCCGATGGCAAAACGATTCAGCCAGACTGCGGGCAGAAGCCGCTTGGGAACGCAGATGCCCAACAGCAGAATCAGGGCGATGATAAAAGGCGCAATCACACTGTTCATCCGGTTCATATAGACCAGCTTTTCAGCCGGAGCAAGCTGCTGGATCTGGGCGAGCTTGAAGTAAAACATGCCGTAAATGCAGATTGTTGAAATGACAAAGAGCACGGCAACCGTGGCCAGCACGAGATAAAAATCCAGGGAGCCTTTTTTCTTCATAGACGGCCTCCTCAGCCGACAAAGGTATGCTCGCCCGGGAAAAAAAACGAGCTGAGGAAAGTGAAGATCATGGCCAGAAAGCAGACAACCCCGAGCAGGGAGGTAAAATACCACATGGCGGGCTTATTGGCATAAAGCCTGGTATGCAGATAGGTACTGTAGATGGCCCACATCATGATTGAACTGCAGATTTTCGGATCCCACCACCAGTTCGGCCCCCAGGCCTTGAGGGCCCAGGGGTAGCCCAGCAACATGCCCAGGGTGAGCAGAAAATAACCGAGTTTGGCAAAATCATAGCCCAGGATTTCCATATCAAGATCACGCTTGGCCAGCATAAACACCGAAGCGGTGAAGGTCATGGTGATACAGGCATAGGAGAGAAAAAGCAGTGGCGGATGAAACCACATGTACTGGGCATTGTAGTAAAAAACCATGCGGGGATACAGGCGCATGAACAGCCCGAAACGTTGCCCGTCGCTCATGTTCGCCGTAAACCAGGGGCCAATCTCGCCGAAAAATCTGGGCAGCGGCGCCAGGAAGGGATCCGCCTGAAAAAACAGGATGCAGACCTGAACGGCCAGCAGCAGATGCAGAGCGGCACGGAACCGGTGCTGGTGAAGGCGCAGATGGCCGACCAGGGCCATGGCGGCATAGCACATGAACCAGAAGTAATATTTCTCGTTTTCGAGCCAGAGGGGCAGCATATACCGGGGTGGGGCATCCATCCGATACAGGGGCAGGCCATATTCCGCCCCCTGGTTCATGGCGCTGAGCTGTTGATTGAGCATTTCGGCAAAGGGCGGCGGCAGTTCAAGGGCAATCTGTTGAAATATTTGATAATGAAACCAGCAGATCCCCAGAAAACCCGCAACAAAAAGCAGAACGACCACGGCCAGCAAAAAAGAGGTTGTCCGCGGCAGCAGCGGGGCAGACCGGCAGAGGTTGATCCCTCCGGAAACGCCGAGCAGGCCGGCCAAGACCAGCAGAACCAGGAGAAGCCCATGGCCGGTCCGGCTGTAAGATGCTAGTGGCAGAAGGATTTCCATACGTTACCTTTTCCTGCAGGGGAATTTGTTCTGAACCATCAATTTGCTGAGCATATCGCAACTCTGCCTGAAAGTCCATCCCCGCTTCGGCGGCCCCGACTCTCAACGGACCGATGGCTCGAGGTCCCTGGGCAAATCACAGCACAGGATCGATTGCAAGACATTGATTGCCATTGTGACTTTGACCGACTTCCATTATTATCTATACGATGTTTAAGATGATATCCCTGCGGAAACGGAGACAGGATGAATTTACAAGGGGAGTTTGAAGGCTCTTTTCTGACCAGCATCCTTCAGCTGTTATGTGATGACCAGAACACCGGCATTCTGCAGGTATCCTGCGGCAGAAAAGAGTGCCAAGTCATGTTCAAAGACGGGACAATTGTCTATGCCCGGAGCTCCCAGAAAAGGTCACGCCTGGGCGCCCTGTTACGAAGAGATGGGCTTATCTCCACCCTGCAGCTGAAAGATGCGGTGCAGGCCCAGCAGGACAACAATGACTCCATCGGCAAAATCCTGCTGAACAAAGGGTACATTACCCGGGATGTACTGCAGCAATACAGCCAGAAACAGGTTGAGGAAATCCTCTACAGCATTCTCTTCTGGAAAAAAGGAAAATTCGAATACACGGACAGCCAAGTCAAGTTGGACGGCAAAATCATTACCCGGCTCAACCCCATGAAGCTGATTCTCGAGGCCTCGCGCCGCATTGATGAAATGCCCCTGCTGACCGCCATGATCACCAGTGATGAGCTTGTCTATCAAATGGCAGGCAGCAAAAAAAAGGGCGCCGAAGAATTCAGTTTCAGCAGCACGGAACATCATATTCTCAGCCTGATCGATGAAACACGAACAGTGCGCGATATCATCAACCAAAGCAGTTACGATGAATTCACCGTTTACAAAACCCTTTATGCGCTGATCTCCGCCGGCCTGATTGAAAACTCCCGGGGGAAAAATGCGGCGGCCGACGGGCTTGGCTTTAATTTCATTCTATCAATCTACACCGATATTCTGAAGATTATCACCCGAACCCTTGCCGCCCATTCCGGGGAACGGATAAACCTTCTCATCCGAAAGGCCCAAGAGAACCTGCCCAGGGCCCAGGCAAAGGTGCTGCAGGATTTTCACCTGAGCAGCGCGGCGGCCGTCAACCGCAAGGCTGTCATCGCCTCCTGCCGGAAAGCAGGCGGGGACAGGGTGCGGCAGTGCCTGCTGCTCATTGACAGCTTTAACGGCCTCTGCCATCTCCTGCTCGCACAAACCATCCCTCTGGTTGCCCACAATGAAGTCTATGATATTATCCAGGCGATTGATAAAGTCCTTGAATATGTGCAGAGATATCCGAATAATTCAGTGGAAAAAGACAAAATCATCAGCGACATGAAAAATGTGCTCAACGATACCATCAAGCAGGTGCAGTTTGTGCCCGGCAAAACAAAAAACATGGGTTTTCTTGCTCTGTTCAAAAAAAAATGAGGCCTGTCCAAGACCGGCCATTGCCGCAGCCGGGCTCGATTCCCGCAAGCCGGGTGAGCCGACGCAAAAAAAACCGGGGAGTGCCACAGCGAGCACTACCCGGTTTTCGCGTTTTTGCAAGAAGGGTGTGGTTAACGGCCTAAAATAGTGTCCACCTGCTCCTGGGTGAGGACCTGGGCCACGTAATTTCCTTCACCGATTACATTCTCGATGTTCTCCACATAAGCCTTGAGATGATTTTCCGAACCATCCACCAGATGACCGTACATGGTCTTCAGCTCGGCCTCGTCCGTATAATCCATGCCGCATTCGCCCGCATCGATGTTGTCATCCGTATCAACAATAACCTTCGGGCAGCCGATGATATCTATCATATCAAGCTCTTCGATAAAGGCCCCGACATACCAGGCATCCAGCTGGCTTTGCGAACCCCAGTTCACCAACAGATTGAATTTTTCCGTAAAATACCAGCCGTAATCCTCACCGGTGAAAACGCCGATGCTGGCGGGCAGATTATTGGCATCCGGATTGGGATCGGCGATGCCGTAGACGGCCAGCATGTCGCGCACGGTATCGGTGTGGGTCTGCTCGGAGCCATCCCCGATATTGGAGAAGGTCGGGTCATTGGGATACAGCTCGCCCAGGGTCATGTAGACATCGCGGGCCAATTTCTCTTCTTCCCGCATGAAGATGAGATGGGTTTCCTCGCCGAGGTCAAGTGTCCCAGCAACGCTGCAAAGGGGAGCAGAAAGAGCCATGGCGCCGAAAGCAAGTGTTGTTACGAGTTTTTTCATTGGTAAGTCTCCTTTTGAATTTGTTTGAAATGAAATACGATTTTTTGCCTTAACTGATACTAGTTATTATTATTGCCTCTTGACTCCTTTTATACCCCAGGAATCCTATCAGATCAATGCGGCAAATTGTCGCAGGGTATTTTCCCCCACGAAAAACCTGGCAACAGGAGCACAAACTGAAATGAATCCGTTTCCCGCCTGCAGAATTAATTTGACAGATCACTTCTGAAAATGTGAATAATATATGTGAGTTGTGCTGGGCACTCCCAGGTGCGGCAGGTTGGGGAAAGAGGCGGCAACAGGTTGCCGTTTTTTCCCTCAGCTGGGATGTTTATCATTTGCATTTTTTTTCGCTTCTTCTCCACAAAAGGGCAAGATGCTCAGCAAAAAAGCCTGCCCGACCACCTCCTGAGAGAGAAGACGGTTGACAGTGCATATTTATCAGCGATCAATTTGCAGCCCAAGTTTGATTGGCCCGGGACCCTGGCAGTGAAAAAAAATTATATTCTTATAGGGATCTATCTTCTCGTTGTGCTTTTCATGGCCAACCTGAACGCAGTGGTGGACTTTGTGCAACACCCGGATATCCCCTATTTCGATGAAGAGCATCTGATCGTCGGCGGCACCACCGGATTGCTTACCGCGATACTTTTTGCCGCGGTTTTCATTTATACCAACAGACTGCAGAACCAGATCGAGGCGCGCAGGAAGACGGAGGATGAGCTCCAGCGAATCAACGAAGAACTTGATCACCGGGTCAAGGAACGAACGGTAGCGCTTGAAAAGACCCATCGGCAACTGCTTCATTCTGAAAAATTGAGCGCCGTGGGCAAGCTGTCAGCCTCCATTGCCCATGAATTCAATAATCCGCTGCAGGGCATCATGAATGTCCTTGCCGGAGTTCATGACAGAGTACAGGCAGACGAAGAGGATGCCCTGTTGCTGGAACTGGCTTTAAAGGAATGTCACCGGATCAAAGACCTGATCGTGCAGCTGCAGAATTTTAATCGTCCCACCACCGGCAGGATCTCCTTCATTGATCTGCATGAGCTCATCGACTCCATGCTGCTGATGACAAGGGAAGATTTCCGAACGAAAGGAATTGCAGTTGAGAAAAAATATGCTGAAAACATGCCTCAGATTCAGGGGGTGGATGACCTGCTCAAACAGGTGATACTGAATCTGCTCACCAATGCGGCGGATGCCTG
>JALNXE010000015.1 GCA_023230525.1 Desulfobulbaceae bacterium | reverse complement strand
ATTCTTGTGCTGCCGGCGCCGAAGATCAAACACTAAATCAAAAAAATCAACCACACTGGGGGGCACGGGAACAGAGCGATATTGAGGTTTTTTCTCCCTCCCCTGTTTATCGTGCTTTCTTTTCTTGAGGGTTCTGATGATTACCGCCTGGTCTTGCATGGAGATTTGCCGCGGGGTAAGTTCCAGAGCTTCGGAAAGCCGGCAGCCGGTGTAATGAAGGACGGAGCAGAAAACCCGGTTTTCTCTGGTCTCGACTTTGGAGGCGTCGAGAAAAAGTTTGCGCTCCGAGTCGGTAAGATAAAGCCGCTTGCCGTTTTCATCGAAAAGGGACATTTCCGGGAAAAATTAGCCATAATATCACCTGAAACAATTCGGATATTCGGTTTCCACTGCAAATCCCCCACGTAATAGCAACAGTAGTAATCATAAGATTCGAAAATGAGGAAAAACAAGGAGATTCGATGCGGCAATCTAAACCTGAACGGTTGGCTTCACGCGCGGCGGCTTTTAGCCGTCGCCGTGCAAGCAATGGTTCTGTGTCATGAGCCCCGCAGTCGCACAGTAAAAAGAGGGTAAACATAAAAATGATCTCATTTCAGTGTCAAGACATCTTCATAGAGCTTCTTCAAATGATCGTCAGACATATCCAAAATTGGTTCATACATGAAAGAATTTAGATGAATATTCTCCGGCGTCATGAGAATCACCCGTTTAATTGTTTCAAGTTGGCTACTGTCAGCTCCGGGTAACTCCTTAAACTTTTTCAATAGCGTTGGTGTTTGATTCGCACTAATGCCATCCACGAACTTGGCGTCGGATATTTTTTCTACCATAAATTTTTCAGCAGCGATTCGTATGGCGATTGAGAGGACAATTTTGTTTTCAAAGTTAATTCCATCTCCAATTTTAAGGCATTCGTTCGCCTCATTCTGAATGATATCTACCATCGGAGTCGTTTTATCAGCCGACGCTCCCGTGGTGCAAAATACCGAATTGTATATCTCGTCGAGCGATCCTTGAGTGATGCTTTCAGAGTCGTTTTTCCAGTGCAACAATGATGTGAGTTTGACAAAATCCGGATCTTTATCGCCCTTTGTGAATTCGACGATATTGCGAATGAAAGGAATGGACGCAATCCTTTTTTTTGCATCTGTAAAAAAATTCGGCTTCCAGTCATTCACAAAGACATTCTTGATCCCGACTGCCTGCTTCAAAGAAATACAATCATTGCTCTTGAAAGCCATAAGGCAATGAGAATACTTGACAAATCTGCTGTTAATTGTACGGAAAAAATCGAAATTGTGAGTTAAAATGATCTGGTTAAAGTATGGTTCTTCTGCAATATCTTTTAGGTATTGGATTATGGCGTATTTGTTTTTATAATCAAATGAGTCTGCGATGTCATCAATGACGAATACGGTTTCTTGTTTCGCCTTTTTTCGAGCTTCAACCTCAAAAATGATGTTTAAGATGTAGAGAGCCCTCTTTTCGCCTGTGCTTAGGGCCTGCATCAATGCAGCCCTCTCTACCTGTGCTTTGTCCACCCCATCCTCGAAGGTGAACCCAAGACTAAGTATAGGCTCCTGCCCCAAAATGACCGGGACCCTATTCTTTGCCGTAAGCTTGAACGGAACGAAAAAGCGACTATTGAAAATATCAATAACCGATTCCCATTGTGTCCGTTGTTTTCCCGCTTCCTCTTCAATCTCCAGTTTTCTTTTCTCAGCAGCTTGGTATTTTTCGAGCAAATCTTTATAGGTTTCAATTCGTGCCTTAAAATAAGACTTCCAAATTTCTTCTTTAAAACTTTCGATATTTGTCAGCTTAGGTAGAAGTTCCTCATGTTCCTCAAGGTAATCCTTAAAATCCCGAACAGTCGCGTTTTTATGCATCAGTTTCTCAAGGTCATCGAACTTCTTCCTGAGCTCCTTGTCGTTTGAGATGAGCTCCTTTTCTTTCGCAATCAGCTCTTCAAGTTGCTTTTGGCTAGTGATCTCCAGTTTCTCGTCAGCATTCAAATTCACTGAGTGATTGGCATTGAAAAACCCATTATCAGCAAGATTCTTTGCAATCGTGGACGCATTGTAGTAGTTAAATGTACCTTTTTTGAAATAGGTAGAAGCTGATAAAAGTTCATTATATTTTTTGATGTAGCTCTCAATCGCTGTTTTTACATCTTTTGTTCCAAGAAGACTCAAAACCTTCTCGTCAAATATCCTGTCGTAAATTATATCGGCGAATGGAGAATCTTTTTGGGCCAGCACCTCATCCTTGACGCGGATTAACGCACGATAAAATTCGTCGTCACTCTTAGTGAATGTGGAAGAAATTTCTTTGCTCAAGTCCTTCTTAGAATTAGATTGTTCCTTTAGCGCCTTCAAAAATATAGCTTTTGATTTATCTATTTCAATGTGAAGTTCTTCGTATTCCTTTCGCAGATCACTGTCAACAAGCAGGGTCGATGTTTTCTCCGTGTGACCGTATTCTTCATCATAAGGGCGGATGACAAGGACGCTTTCCTTGGGCAAATCAATACCTGTTTCATCAGTAATTTT
Source organism: Desulfobulbaceae bacterium (assembly GCA_023230525.1). GTDB lineage: Bacteria > Desulfobacterota > Desulfobulbia > Desulfobulbales > SURF-16 > SURF-16. Next base: position 57,840 of record JALNXE010000015.1, on the reverse strand, counting down.
CCTAATACACACTCGATCAGGGAATATCCGATCCTTTGATGCAGTACCGCCAGATATGTCTTTGAATGTCTGTGCTAACGATGTTTTCATCGCGCCATTAGGGGCATAGATGGCGTAAACCTTGTCCTTTGAAAAATCTAACTGTGTCTGAAGTTTTTTGATACCGTAACAATTTTCTAATTCAAAATTCAGCTTGTTCATTGCGACCCTCTTTTATTAGGTTCAAAGATCCAATTTAATTTATGCTACTTTTAACAGCTGGGCTCTCCACAAGCATATTTCGATTTGTGTGCTGCATATTAAAATACTTTGTGCAAAATTGACGATATTACCTGCGCCTATGTTGTAATAGTAAAGCACCGAACGCCGCCAGCACGCGCGACTTTGTAGTGAAGGCGAAGCCGCAACGAAAAAGACGTCGCTGTGACTGGCCTTGTTACGTTTATTTAAATTCTGACAAGTCAAAATTTCGCCTTATATATTCATCATACAAGGGAACAGTGAAATCAACTTCACCATGCTGAGGGGAAAAAACAAAACCTTTACTAATTAAGGTTGCTCGGACTGGACCAATTGACTGTAATTTTTTATTTAGCTTACTTGCGACATCTGCTGATTTATAAGGCCCTTTACCAAGAGAGGACATTGCCTTCATAAATTTCTTTTCAGCACTAGTAGCTCTGTCCATTCGAACTTTGAAGAAACTCCGATCTAAAGCTTCGATCGCTTTCTTATTTGATTCTGTGACTTCTCGTTCATTTATAACAGTGTTTGCCGCCTCATTCCAAGCGTAGCAACCAAACTCTTGAATAAAATATGGGTAACCTTTCGCCTCTTCCAAAATTTTATTTTTAGCACCATCCTCATATTCAACACTAAATTGAGCAACTGGTCCGATTAAAGCTAATTCGTCCGCTCCTTTGGCTAATGGACCTATAGGTATAAAATCAAATAGACGCTCTGCATACGATTTTGCATCACCGCTGAGTGCTGCAACTTGAGGAAGGCCTGCACAAATAAAAACAATGGGTAAAGTTTTCTGTGATATCCGATGGCTAGATGCTATAAGACCAGACATTGCTTGTTCTGACAAATATTGTACTTCGTCGATGAAAAAGCAAATGTATTTCTTTCCTTCTTTCGCTGCCTCACCTAATGCTACAAATAGATCGACAAGGTCTGTATCCAAATCACCACTATCTCCAAGTCCTACCGCAGCCTCTACATCAATTTTTAATTCTGGGCCGTCAGGAATGACCAAGGTGAACGCTTTAAGAATGCTAAGCGCATTAACAGCTTTATCTTTAAGATTTTCAACTTTATCTACTTTCAAAAGGCATTTTCTTACAGCCTTTGCAATTACTCGCCTAAAGTCGTCATTTTCAGACATTTCTAAATGTTCTGAGATGTACCCTTCATCTTCTGATATACGCTCAATTTCATTCAATAATACAGTTTTCCCAACGCCTCTTAATCCATAAAGCATTAGAGATCGCTGAGGAGATCCAAATTTGACGGACTTTAAGAGAGACCTTGCTTTTTCGATTTCGAATTCCCTACCAGCTATCACAAGTGGCTTAGTGCCCGCTCCGGGCCTGTAAGGATTTTTGTAACTCTCCATATTAATCTCTCAAAAAATTAGATTGCTTAGAATATTGCTCTGATAAAACGTAACGCCGCGCGGATGAGCGGCGGAAGCGTGGGCGAGCGGCGGAAGCGTGGGCGAGTGTGCTCGCCTGCGCTGGAGTCCGCTCGATCCGCTGGTTGGCCGGAGCGAAGCGGAGGCCAGCCAGTGGATCTTGATCCGCGCGGCGTTGGCACTCCGCGCAGCGGAGTGCCAACAAGTTATTAACTGGACGGGATTCGTCCTTTCAATAGCCATATTTGTGGCGTTAGCGATAATAGCAAAATACATACTAATATTTTGAGTCGACTAAAAAAACTAAAGAAAAGGGTCAAGTCCGCTTTTGGCTTTTATCCGTACATAAAAGTCAATACTTCCACCCCCAACAATGCCACTATTCTATCAGGTGTAATACTTTGCAAGGAAAATATGACGTGTATTTTTTGAATTACCAAACAGTATAATTGAGATGTGAAATGGCAATCTAATGCATTGAATAGAAATGGGAGTTTAACCTTCTTCCTGAGAGGTTGGGCAGGCCGGAGAGACAGAAGATGCCATAACATTCCATGACTGATCCCACACAGAAGCCGCTTGCCAAGGTCTTAAGGTGGATGTATCACACTGATGGCGGCACCTTACACTAAATCTCTGGAATAGATGATGAACATGAAGAAGCTATTTATTTTCTTATCAATTGCAATATTTTTCACAGTATTACCGGCCTTTTCTCAGCCAGGCAGCTCAACCAGCCAGTCCGGGCACGCCGGCAGCAATACTGGTATATCCAACTATTACAAAAAAACGTCAAAGCCGGCATTACCGACAAGAACTTACAACCGGAAAGACTGGCCCCACTGGACGGATGATGATCATGACTGCCAGAATACCAGAGCAGAAATTCTTATCCGCGATAACATTGGCCTGCTCAAATACAAGCGCAATAAACCATGTAATGTCACTTGGGGTAAATGGATCTGCCCTTACACCGGCAAAGAATTCACCAAGACATCGGACCTGGACATTGACCATATCGTTCCCCTGGCATATGCCCATAAAACAGGGGGGGCAAACTGGCCAAGAGCCAAGAAGAAAGAATTTGCCAATGACCAGATCAATCTTGTCGCCGTTGAGGATAACATTAACCAAGAAAAAGGTGATCAGGGTCCGGATGAATGGCGGCCGCCATTGAAAAGTTACTGGCAGGAGTACGCGCGCAGATGGCGCAAGGTTAAGCAAAAATATGGTTTATATATCGGCCCGGTGGAGGAAGCTGCCCTGAAAGACATGGAAAGACAATAATGTGGGTAATCAACATCCGGCATTGGCTCAACGAGCAGCTCGACGGTCCTGCCGCACCACAATTCAAAACCAAGGTAAAGATGCTCACCGAGTTTATAACCTATGTCACCGCTCTTGAAAGCGACTTGAAGTTGGTGATCCTCCACTTTGCTGGGGCAGTCCTGGCAGGAAACCATGCAAGACTGAATTGCACTTGAGTTGGACAGATGATGACCGAATATACTGGTTTTATGGCGGATCTCCTGACACGGTCTTTTTCATAAGCCAGCCTCCTTTTTCAGGCGGGCTATCTGTACTTCCATCTTCTTAATCCTGTTTCGCAATGCCAGGTTTTCATTATGGGTGATGACTGCTTCATGAAAAGCATCAATCAGATCAACCAAGACATCACGACAGGTCGAATCCGACTCCAGGACCACAACCGTCTTCATGATTTTTTCCGTAATGCTCGAAATAACGCCACCCGCGGTTTCTGCGGCTTTGTCGTGGATTAACTTCTTTTGCTCTACGCTACTATCTCCTTCCAAAATATCATCTTCCCGGTTTTCCAGGATACGACGACCAAGGGCGAGCATATCCTCATATGTAAGATGAAAATGAGCGGCTATTTTGGCCCGTACATCTTCAGCGCCTGGCTTGCGGCCTTTGATAATGGCTTTGATGTAGCCGCGGTCAATTTTTTGTTGACCGGCCTGATGACTTTGCGCACCCCTCCCCTCCTGATCCAACAAATAGATCAGCGCCGCATTAAAATACTTCGAAACCGATTGATCCATAAGTCAACAAGGTGCGGTGAAAACATAGCTGCGTTTTCACGCAAGATAACTTCCTTTTTTCAAATGGCACTGGAATAAAATGCTTACTGACTGGGGAAATCCTTCATCGCATCTCAATATTCCTTCTCTATGTCCACCAAACTCAGTCTTGATAGATGGGGTAACCCCAACATTCGTGCAATGAAGGGCCATTTGTAGCAGCGCACCACTTTTACTTTCGTATCTTTATCCACCCCAAGCATCATGTCCCTTCAAAGAATTAATGAAAAACATTGACGAAATCGCATCACCTTTGATATTTCCGATACGCCCCCAGGATTTGAAACAAAATACGGGAGTGCAGCAATCACCGCCCAGGTGAACTGCGCCCCGATCAGCGCGGCGCCGATCTCGATGCCGGGGAATCTGATTGCAGAATTATCAGGTCCGGAGCAGCTTGGGCGATCAAAATCGCAATCAAAAAACGATTGCCGGCAACCTGATTTGCTGGTGATTGCATGAGCATTCAATATCTCACCCTCTCAGGAAGCATCTCAATTTACGGTTTTGCTTAAATGGTTGATATTGCCGATGGATCTCAACGGTGATGTTACCAAGTTTCTACTTATCATGCTGAATTGTAATGATATCAAGTTAGAACTGCGTAGAATCCCCCATATTTTGTTGTCAATAATGTTAGGTTGGAGTAGATATCAAGAAAACTTGATAATAACTTGTTCCTGGCGGCGCAGCCGCCAGGAATCGCGGTGCTGACTTTGTCCAGCCCCTTGTCCCGTCGCCTTGGGCCAGAACTAGGAACTGGACCGGACACCGCACACCGATCTATCAAACTGCGTTTGCTTGATCGGCGCACGGCCCCGGTCAGCACCGCGATTATACAAAATAGAGCCCCTATACCAGATTGCACGAAAAGGAAATCATGAAGTTGGACGATTGGAAAGCCGAAACAATGGCGCGATTGCCAAATAGCAGAGTTTATAGTGTTTTTCAGGAGAAGTGCAAAAATGACCCAGCTGGAAATAAAGCGCTAGAACTAGTTGATACCGCTACCTTCTATGCCTTTCAAAGGACCAAAAGCATAATCCGTCATATGGGAGAATATACTCTCCACGACGGAGACCATCTATTCCGTGTCTTGTCGTTGATGGAACGGTTACTTTCCGATGAGCAGTTGCATGCGCTCAATGTACCTGAGCTTATGTTGCTGATATTATCGGCGTTTTTCCATGATATAGGGATGTCACCTGATGAACGAGACGTATTAGCGTGGGGAAAGATATGGGATGCTACGCCTCAATTTGAGTGTGACGCGGAGGAATCGGAGTACAAGAAATTTCAAAGGTTCTATTTTGCGAGACCTGATGATCGTGCTTGGGTCGAGGAATGCCTTCGCCACGGAAACAATACTGGGGCAGACCGTGCCAAAGCTCATGTCGTGAGCGAGTATATAAGAGCGACACATGCGGAGCGGGCTAGGCAAATAATTAAGAATGATTGGATAAATAAGATCGTATATCGCGATACTGATCTTACAGTTGAGTTTGCAGGCATTTGTTTTAGCCATAACGAAGATCCGCTTTCTGTATTGGATCTTGATCCTGCTTATCTGTGTGGCCCTGATCTTTATGCAAACTTACAACTCGTGGCTACCCTTTTACGTCTAGCAGACATTCTTGATTTCGACGCCAAGAGAACACCATCTATCCTTTTTTCTCACTTGTATGTGCGAAATCCGGTTTCCATAAGTGAGTGGAACAAACATCGTTCGATTGAAGCGTGGAGCATAACGCCAGAAATCATACAATTTCATGCAAAATGCCGTCATCCGGCGATTGAGGCATCTATACATGCGTTTTGTGATCTCATAGATGTCGAGCTTGGTGCATGCAACAATATCGTCGCATTAATAAATAAATCTGATCGCCGTTTCAGTTCTTCATCCTCCATTAGGCTACCCCTAAGAGTCAATCGGTCCAAGATTGAAACGAAGAAGGACATTGATGGTGCGCCCATTTATATTTATCGACAGACCCAGTTCAATCTAAGTAAAAAGCAAGTTATAGATTTATTAATGGGAACGAAACTCTACGGTAATCCTGAGGTGGCCCTGAGAGAACTGATCCAAAATTCTATAGATGCTTGCTTATTGAGGCAGGCACTAGAAGATACTTGGCAAACCAATTACATTCCGTTAGTTCACGTCAAATACTATTCTTTGGATGGGCAAGATATCCTTCAGGTAGAAGACAATGGAACCGGCATGGATCAGCACATTATCGATGCATACTATTCAAAAGTGGGTTCATCCTTCTATAAGTCTTCCGAGTTCTATGATTTGAAGTCCCAGGCCAGAGCTAGTTTTACGCCAACATCAAGGTTTGGAATTGGAATCCTGTCGTGTTTCATGGTCGCGGATACTTTAATAGTCGATACGAGGCGAGTATATGGGCCGCATGAATCTAGCAAACCATTGAGCCTTACTGTCGAAGGACAGGAAAGCATCTTTTGGATAAAACCCGGCGACCGATCAACTCCTGGCACTACAACTAAATTATTCCTTCGTAAAACTGAGAACCCTTGGGACCGAATGGATGAAAATGAATTCATTACATCGGTGGAAGGGATTATTCCGAATCCGCCATTTGAAATAAAGATCGAAACATCTTCCCACAGCAAGTCTAGGGATGCCACAAGTTTTCTTCAAATGCATGCAAGTGCATTAGAAGACCGATCGTGGGAGGAGCACGATAATATTCGGAAGATATCTATCGAATTTAATGATCCGTCAAAAGGCTTTGTCGGGTCAGCTGTTGTCGCCATATTAGAGAGTCATGGTGCCCCGGTGTCTAATGTTGAGATGACGTCTCAGACAGTCGATATAAATGGTGATCCGTACGAACTAGGAAAGAGCATTGCCATAAGTGCGAATGAAATACAAGAATCAGCTACGACTATCTCAATTGACGAGAATGGAGATATTGATCAATCGAATTCTCGTAGCTCACTGAATGAGTCTATATCCCGACTTTCGTTGCACGGTATAGAAGTTCCAACTACGTTATTCCCTAAATCATGGAGGATGCAAAAGAATCAGGTAAAGCTTTCATGGCCACTTCCTATGATATTGGTGGTGGATGTTTGCGGCGAAGCAGATCTAGATCTCAATTCACCGCGGACGCAGATAATAATGTCGGAAAAATGGGTCGACTTTGAGAAAAGGCTATCATTAGAAGTTTGTTCGAAGATTGCGAACTCTGTATCAAGCGATTACTGGGAAAAACTCAAAGATGTTTTATTATCAAATACGAAAAATTCCGTTTTCATGCAGAGTGTCAATGAGGTCGAAAAAAGTAACGATGTATAACAATGGGCTGCACGACGACATCAAATTCTCCGCTTCGCTACGAATTTGATGCGTGTGAGCCCTACCGTTGGGCCTCAAGACCGGGCTGAAAATAATATGTTAATATGTTGGGTTATTCCGGCTCTTTTGGTTTCTTCCAAGCAATATAAACAGTTTGAAACGTTATGAGAATAATAGAAGTGATGAGGACATTGACAAGGAGTTTCTCTTTCATTTTTCGAAAGGGAAACTAATTCATCCTCTTGTTTATCACTGGTGCAAGAGGGTAATATTGAATTGAAATGCCGAACCAACCGGTTCCCTTGACTCCAAGAACGACTGCGGACTTAACGGGCAAATCAGGTGGCGGCGCAAGTGACCTTGGGTTATGCCGGAAAGGAATACTATGTCAATAAAAGACAAATGTCCTATCTGCCAAAGTGATATGACTCTTACGTCAGACAGAAATGGTAGAGATGTATACCATATCGATTGCAAACATCGGTGCGGAGAATATTCAATCACCAGAAATGCTTTAATTAATTTGCAAAACACATCAATATCAACGCGACAATCAGCGAATATCTCAGGGTGGCTATGCGATAATCAAGGATATGAGATTGACTGTAAAATAATTGATAGTTTGACACAATTACCATCACCATCATTTCATGAAAAATCAGACAAGATTCTGCTATATTTAGAAAAGAGAACTCCATTTGCTGGTGCTAGAGTCAATAAAACACACAAATTTATAAGTGTTGGGTGGTGTGTAAACTACGAAGAGCTAAAAGAAATAACAAATTACCTAAAAGACACACAGCGTATTATAGAGGAATCAGCAACTCCTAATACATTTTTCAAAATTATTCCTCAAGGTTGGGACCATTTAGAGAAAATTAAATTTAGAAATTTCAGCAGCAGGCAATGTTTTGTTGCTATGTGGTTTGCACCTGAGATGGAGAAAGTTTATAGCAGTGCAATAAAACCTGCCATTGAATTTGTTGAGGAAGGTCTCACCAGACCCAGGTTTGAGGCATTAAAAATTAATAATTTTGAACATATAAACGATATTAACGATGAAATTATTGGCCAAATAAGGCGAAGTAGATTCATGGTGTGTGATCTTACCGGTCATAGAGGAGGTGTGTATTTTGAAGCTGGGTTTGCATATGGCTTAGGGATTGACGTGATATACACCTGCAGGAAAGATTGGACACATGATGAGATATTAAAAGATAAAACAGGGAATAGCGTAAAAAAGTTATTTGATTCAAATTCAAATATAATCAAAATCAAAAAAGAAGGTGTCCATTTTGATCTGGCCCATCGAAATCGTATTGAATGGACTTACGATGAATTGCCAGAATTCAAAGAACGACTGGAGAAAAGAATAAAGTCTGTAATTAAAATTAATTAAAAAATAGCATAACCGGGTCCATTAACGCAGACGGGAAGAACGTTTACGGCCTGACTGTCCAAGTCGGTTACCCGCTGGTTATGGGAATCGTTCATCTCTTGAGATTGCCACATCGAACATCTGAAAATATCAAACTACCCTCAGGTTATAAGATCTACTGTGCCATTCGAAGTCAAAAATCTCCTCTACGCCCCAGGATTTGAAACAGAATACGGAATCCCGTAACATGTAGGAATACTTATTTACTCAATGAGTGACTATTTTTTTTGACATTGACACACTCAATGAGTAGATTGGATACATGAAACCGAATGAACTAAAAACAATTAGAAAGGCAATGGGGGCCAGGCAGCAGGATCTGGTAAAAGTATTAGGCATTCCGCTGCGGACATATCAAAATTGGGAGCAACCGGAAGAAAGCCGGGAACACCGCTCGATACCGGATGAATTTGCAGACCGAGTACGAAGTCTGGCCGAGCTTAAAGCCGACCAAGGTGGGACTGCATACCCGAATGATCTAATCTGGTTGCAAATTCCTGTACGAAAGCCGGAGATGGAAGCTCTGAAGCGCAAAGCGATGATCGCAGATAAAAACCTATCGACGCTTGTCCGGGATGTTATTCTTGAAATACGTCATCATCAAGAATAGGATTTCTTCTTGTCACCACCGACCTAAAATGAACCCACCCGCCAACGGAAAACGAACCCGCCAAACTGGTATTTCAGGCTAACGCGTCACCGATTTCGAGACCCCACCTTTTCTCAATTCCCTATTTTTGTACTCATTCTTTCTGTTCCGTTTTTATTATCGTTTCGTATCCAATTGTCTGGAGGAAACGATGCCACGTCGAAAAAGTAAAAAGCGTCCTTGTCGAATCTGCCGAAAATGGTTCATACCAAATCCTCGGGTTGGGGATCGGCAGAAAACCTGCGGTGATCCAGAGTGCATGAGAAAATGGCATGCCGGAAAATGCGCCGAATGGAACAGCAAAAACCGAAGATGTGCTCAGGAAAATTATTTGCACGACAAGCTGACACTTGCGGTCGGAGAAAGTGAGGAAGACAACAAGACATCGACAGCCACCGCGTCAAAATCCTCTGTTTTCGCCTCCGGTTCCGTTTTTTTCCCACAACTACCACGATCTCTTATTCAAGAGGTGATAGGTGCGCAACAACTGGTAATTATAGAATATCTAGGCCGACAACTCTTAAGATCCGTTCAAGAGGTGATCAGAAGGCAACTAATAGAAATAAAAGGAGATCCAGCACAACTACCCCCAACAGGTCATTCAAGAGGTGATAGCATTTCCCACGGGATTTAAGATATGTTGCGACTATCATTTCTTTCTCAGGAGGCGGCATGTCGACATCATCACTATCTCCCACCGCGGAAACGGTAGAGCTTTCATTGGACTGCATTGGTGAACAGTTCAGTACCTTACGGATCGTCAATCCGGCAGCGGACACTGCCATACTCCGATCAATGGAGCGTTATGGTCAGATAATGCCCGTGGTCGTCAGTGAGATGGCTGGCAACGAGTATCAAATGCTTGATGGTTTCAAGAGACTGCGAGGTGCCAGAGCACTGAGCATGAAGTCACTCAAGTCGCAGATAATGCGTTTGAATATTCGTGCCGGTAAGGCGGCGCTGGTGCAGCTGAACTGGGTGAGAAAGTCAATAAACAGCATGGAAGAAGCGCTGGTGGTGCACTCACTCTTTCATGAGGACAGCTTAAGTCAGGTAGAGATCGCCATCCTGCTGGGGCGCCATAAAAGTTGGGTCTGTCGGCGGATAGCCCTGATCGACCGGTTGTGCGATGAGGGGCGAAGCCAGATAAAACTCGGCCTGCTGCCGATCAGTATGAGCCGGGAGCTAGTCAAGTTGCCACGTGGCAACCAGGAGGCATTGCTGGAATCGATCGGCAGACATCATCTCAGCTGCCGTGAAACCAGCAAACTGGTTGAGGAATTACAAACCCGATCTGAGTACGATCACCAGACGATTTTACAAAGGCCACGGGAGGTGCTGCAGTATCAAGACGATCTGGACACGACGGCAAGCACCTCTTTCTCTCCGCCTGTTCGGACCATACACCGTAAACTTCTGCTCATGGAACGACAGTGCCTGTCGGCTTCCTTTATCGTGCAGACCACGGAATTCGGAAAATTCGAGGAAAATGAAGAGCGATTTTTAGACAACTGTTGCAGGGAGGCTCTGCGTACCCTTGAACAAACCAGCAAGGATTTTCGCCGGATCGTGTCGTCTGATCGGAGCACAGTTCGATGACCACCATCATCCACAGCCGGGAGGAACTGGAACGGTTGCTGGTGACCATGAACGGTGAAGGTTGGAGCATTCGGAAACTCGCCCATCATTTTTCCATCAGTCGCAACATGGTGCGGCGTGTCTTGCGCAAGCACGCTTCTGCCCGGAACCAGGGCCACGATATTGTCCGAAAACAGACAAAACAGGCAACACCGCGGCACAGCAAACTGGATCCTTTTGTCGGGAGAATCAAAGAGCTGCTCAAGGATTTTCCCAAGATAACCGGTCAACGCGTGTACGAAGAGATCACCGCCGCCGGTTATAACGGGGGCATAAGTATTCTGCAAGATCGGTTACGCATGCTTCGGCCGACGCCGAAAAAGACTCCGGTGATCCGCTTTGAAACCGCACCCGGTCTGCAGGGCCAGATGGACTGGAGCCCCTATACTATAAATTTTCTGCGTTGCGGCAAGATTACAGTCAATTGTTTTTCTTATATTCTGGGCTTTTCCAGGCGGCAATATATCGATTTCACCATGCGGCGGGATTTCTTCACCCTGATTCGACGCCATCAGGACAGTTTCTCACACTTCAACGGCACGCCCCGGCAGTGCCTGTATGATAACGAAAAAACTGTTGTACTGCGCTGGGAGGCGGGAAAACCGGTATTTAATCCGTCTTTCGCCGCCTTTGTTACCCATTACGAGTGCAAACCCATCGCCTGTATGCCAAAACGGGCCCAAACGAAGGGAAAAATCGAAAGACCTTTCCAGTACGTGGAACATAATTTACTCGGTGGCCGGAAATTCCAGGATCTTGACGATCTCAAGGCATCTGCCCGTTGGTGGCTGCAAAACCGTTCGGACACTCATATCCATGACACCACCGGCAGACCGCCCCTGGAATTATTCATGGAAGAGGAATTAGAGGCGCTGACTCCGCTGCCGCATTGCCCGTATGATGCAGGAGAGGTGGCTTTACGGGTCTGCAGTATTGAAGGATATCTTGAGTTTGAAACCAACCGCTATCCGGTACCCTATGAATATGTGACCGATATTCTGACCTTGAAGGCCACGGAGCATGAAGTTTTCGTCTATTCACCGGAACTGGCCCTGATCGTACGGCACGAGCGCCTCCAGGCCGGAGCGGCGATAACCCTTGATGCCAAGGGTATCCATGGCCCACGTGCCGTGCGCTATGGCCTGGAACCGGTCCGGGAGCAATTCCTCGCACTCGGTGACGAAGCCGAATCTTTTCTCGCAGGGCTTATGGCACAACAATCAAAGAACGGTGGCTTTCATGTCAGGGCAATACTGCGGCAGAAAGAAACCTACCATTCTGACGATATCCACCGGGCCATTACCCACGCCTGCCGGTACCAGGCCTATGACCATCGGGCGGTGGAGCGTATCCTCAAGATCAAGGCAAAACCACGAACCTTGGAATCATATCGCAACGAACGAGCCGCGGATAATCTACGCAAAGCCCTGCCGCCGATCAAGCAGCGGTCGTTACAGGAGTACAGCTCACTTTTAGGAGACAATCGTCATGAAACATCGACCAGCAACGGGCAGCTTGGAACTGATTCAAAACAGCCTGAAAACCCTCAAGCTCAGCACAATAGCAGCGATCCTTGATGATGAGCTCGCCCGTGCCGCTCAAGCAGCCACGCCGCCGACCGAATTACTTGAACGACTGTTAACCGCGGAAGCCGATTCCCTCATTCAGCGGAGAATCGAACGTCGTATAAAGGAGTCAAAGCTTCCGGACAGGAAGCTATTGGCTGATTTTGATTTTGACTTCCAGAAAGGAATCGACAAGGCACAGATCTTGGAACTGGCCAAACTTGACTTTATTCGACGCAAACAAGGAGTAATTATTGCCGGCAATTCAGGCACGGGAAAAAGCCACATTGCCAAAGCCCTGCTGTTGCTCGGATGCCGGGAAACTTACCTCTGTCGGTATACCACGGCAAGCGACATGCTCAGAGAGCTTTTCTCAGGTCTTGCCGACGATACTCTTACCCTGAAATTAAAGCGTTATCTGGTCCCTGACCTGCTACTCATAGATGAAGTCGGCTTTGACCGCCTTGAACAACAAGATCCACGAAACGCCTGCCTTTTCCACAAAGTGATCGACGGGCGTTACTGTAAAAAATCGACGATGATAACCTCAAATATTGATTTTAAGGAACTGGGAGATTATCTGGGTGATCCGATCATCACCACCGCTATTGTCGACAGGATGGTACATCATTCCATTATCTTGAGCATCGAAGGCCCTTCCTGGCGGCTTCATCAATCCCAACAGTTGAACAACCATACCGCAGGCCATCAACAGTAATATATCATACCTCTCTACAGTCGTCTCTATCCGCAACTTACCTGACAGCTATTCGTTGAGCTCTTGACGTAGCAAACAGTTTCCCGCGCCTTTCTCCCATCAACGCCCCCTGGCGGGGAAGCCTTCCGCCCTACGGGCTCCAGGCTTCCCCGCCAGGGGGCGTTGACCATCTCAGCTGTTACTTTTATTTCTTCCGGTGGGTTCGTTAATCGGTGGAAAACCCTGATTGTATCAGCAGACTGCAATTTATGGGTGGGCTCGTGGCACCCCTTCAAATGGGTCTACTTTATCTCGGTGGTGACATTTCTTCTACGCATATGAAAATCTGATTACCACCGAATCTCAGCCAGTGCTTCACCGTCATTCCCGCATACGCGGGAATGACTTGGTTGATTGAGACTGACACACAAGAATAACGTTTTACGGTGATCTTGAAAGTCAAAATGTCTCCCTTTAGTTGTTCCAGGATTTGAAACAGAATACGGATTGCAATCACCGCCACGGTGAGTTGTTCACCGATCAGGCCGGCGCCGGTCTCGATGCCAGGAAATCTGATTGCAGAATCGCTATATCCGGAACAGCTGCAGCGATCAAAATGCAATCAAAAAATCGAATACCGAGCACCCAGGCCAGATGGTGATTGATGGCATTTAACGTTCCACCCCCTTTTTCTCTTTGTTGGGTTACCGCTATTACAACTCCGCCATCCTGTCACGGTTGCTCACATAGTACGAGACGACTGGTAACGAGAAAGCACGGTCTTTGATCAAGGAGAGCATGCAAAACCGGGGGAGGCTCTTCTGAGAGCCGGTGATTCTGCGTTACCAAGCCGCAACGATCGTGAAAATTTAAGTATTGCCCAACTCATTTCGTTTTGCCGCGATGTGGGCAAAGAATCTCTTTCTTCCGACGCCGACAATCTCACAGACCTCGGGAGCGGTCTTGTCTGAAATTGTGCCTCGTCCGCAGTATTTGTGGGCAAATTGAGGTTTTAAAATCCGATTCGTCGGGATGCGAAGCGAAGAGACCCAAAAATATCTCGTAGCGTAGCAGACCCTACCTTATTTTTTAGTTTTTAGTTTTATCTCCCTGGCGTTAAGTGGGTTTTCTAGATCCATCATCAAGGGAGGATAGAACCGCCGTTCATATCATGAGCCATATGAGCAAGGCCATTGATGAGGTCAGGGCCGCGGCGACCAAGGATCTCAAGGCCAAGGGGAAAAAACCGTTGCTGACGGGGAGCCGCTGGTGCCTGTTGAAACGACCGGAAAACCTTACCGACAACCAGGTGGACAAGTTTGTGGATCTGCTCAAATGCAACCTCAAGGCGGTCTGGACGTACCTTCTCAAGGAAGATTTTCAGCGTTTCTGGGAGTACCAATCTCCAGCCTGAGCAAGCAAGTTCCTTGATCAGTGGTCTACAAGAACCATACGTTCCCAGCTCAAGCCTATGAAGAAGGTTGCCAAGATGCTTCGCTCTCACAAGGGACTCCTGCTCAACTGGCTTCGTGCCAAAGGAGAGATCGCTCTTGGCTGCGTGGAGGGTTTTAATAACAAGGCAAAGGTGACCACGAAACGATCCTATGGTTTTCGATCTCCAGCACTGCTTGAAATCGCATTGTATCATACACTTGGAGATCTACCCACACCCGAGGTCTCCCACAGGTTCTGCTGAAGAGCCAAAAATTCCAGCTGGTAATTGACGAAAAGAAAGATCGGATTGGTTTCGTTGCGGCAGAAACGTCTTTCCCCAGCCCATTATTCCTTGCCAGTGCTGCCTAAAATAATATAGTATCATCTATCCCTACCAACAAACTCAATCACATAGCACAGCACAGGAGAACCAATGAACAAAACAGATCTGATCAACCAAATAGCCGAATCAGCAAACATAACAAAAGTAAATGCTGACAGGGTATTGATCTGCATGCTCGAAGCCATAACCGATTCATTGCAGAAAGGTGAGAATGTCACTCTCATTGGCTTTGGCACCTTCTCAACAAGCAAGCGATCTGCTCGTGCCGGCAGAAATCCTCAGTCTGGTAAAGCCATCAAGATTCCAGCCAAGACAGTGGTTAAGTTCAAAGCTGGAAAGAAATTGGGAGATGAGGTGAATAACGGGTAAGAGCATTTGATTGGCGACCAGATGGGCTATTTTGCGGTCCTAATCGGCCACATCGTCCAAGTTTTCAGAATTACAGGATAATTTTCTTGACTGTCTTTTGATGTTTATCGTCCTTTTTCAGCCAGTTGCTTTTGTAGGTGGAGAGCGCAAGAGACTCTGCAGCATGGAAGATGGTGATGATGTGACAACAAGACTGGGCGTGATACTGGTAGGTTATTGGTGATACAAGATTCATGCTGCCATGACAATTGCCTTTCGGTGGCATATCGTAAAAGATGGCAGATTGTCAGAGTGGCTTTGGGGACCAAGATAAACACACTCATCAAATATATCAGTATCAGATTTCCGTGTGAGAATCTGTGTGAGAAAACTAATCCAAAATCTGCCAAAGCATAAAATATCTGCCAAAATGTGGAAAATTTAACATATGCAATTTCAACAAGTTACACAAATGATGAGGTTTGTGAAGCTCAGAAGTAAATGACTCTTAATCAGCAGGTCCCCGGTTCGATCCCGGGACGGCCCACCATAAATATAATCAAGCCTTTAGCTCATTTTTTTGAGTTAAAGGCTTTTTTTATTTCACGGCATCAAAAAAGTCCTTGTGATCGTTTCAGCAAATCTACTCCTTATCCTCCATGGCCCGCAGCTCTTTTTCATATTGGTTCAAAAGATCCCGGTCATTGGTGACATATTTGGAGTTTTTTTTCTGCGCCCAGAACTCAAATTGTCTATCCGAATTCCCGCTTTCTATCCTTGCCGTCAGTTTATCGATCTGATAACGCAGATAAGCCTCACGGGCAAACGAGTCATCAGCATCTTCCTCGGGATCGTTGTCATGAACGCCGGCAAGGGATTCGTTGGATGCAGCCGCATCGCCATACTCTTCCATCCCCTCTCCATTGTCTGCGGACAAGGAGTTCCCGGTTCCGGAAAGTGAGGTTGCGTTTTTTCCAACCGTTCTGCCCTCAGAATAGGAAGTTTCTCTGGTATCCATAGTGCATTTCTCCTCTTTTTTGTCATAGACGTTTGCAGGCCGGAAGAGGTTTGCCTGCCCTCTGTTGCCATGGGCGCGAAGGGAGAGTGCATCTTCTGGCGTTTTAACGCGGCCGGACAAGCCAGGAACCTTAGCGTTCATCCCCTCCGCTTTACCTTTGGCGGCAGGAGGGGGCAAACAGCCCGTCACCAGCTGATACCGGCCCCCGTTTTCCGTCAGCACCAGGAGTTTTTCACCAACCGGCGCAGACATGGTGCCGGACAAGAGATGCAATCCCTGGCGCTGGGAATCCGCGGAAAAAAAGATCAGGTAATTATGGCCGGCAAGCAAGGCCTGTATGACCTTTACCACTGATCCGTCCTGAATATCCGCGGCAACCAGCTGATCTGCATACAATCTCGATGCCGTGACAATCTCGATGCCGGCTGCAGCGGCGATTTCCTCCACCAGCTGCACCAGGGGCGTCCTGTCGGTTTTAACGGTGAGCCGGTCCTGCCGGTAAACCAGCTGATAAGCAGACTCAGCCTTTTTGGGGCCGGTACTGGCGGAAGTGCCGCCCATCCCGCCAAAGAAAAAAAACAGGGCAAGGCTTGCCAGCATGAAGGCTTTTCCGGTGGTTCCTGTCATCACCATTGTGGACCAGGGTTAACGGGTTTGCTTGTCGATTTTATCCAGATATTCCTGCAGCAGTTTTTCCAGCTCCACCTTTTCCAGCTGGGTCAGCGGCTCCCTGGCGGACAACGAATCCAGGACATCTTTGTTCTCATATTTTTGCACCAGTTCCCTGGACAGGCCGGCGAGGCCGGCATTGTTGTTCCTGCAGCGCTTATGCTGCTGCGCCTCCTGGCTTAATGAAGCGGTAAGTTTCTGATTTTCTGCGGTAAGGGCCGCATTCTTTGCATCGCGTTCCCTGACGGTATTGACGCTTTCCTCCCGCAGTTCCTCAAAACGGTTTTTCCACTCACTGATATTTCCTTGAAGTTTATCAATGGTGGCCTGCAGCTCGGCAGGGCCTTGGGCCGTTTCTTTCCTGACCTCCTCAAGCTGGGCGACGGCCAGCTCCTTCTCCCGGGTCATGGCGGTAATGCTGGCCTCAGCAGCCCGCAGCTCGCTTTCCAGAGCTGACTTGGCCCGCATATAACTGCCGGCCAGCGATTTCTCTTCAGCGATTTTTTTCTGGATCAGCTTTTCCCGGCTTTCCAGCCTGGCCACATCCTGCTGCAGATTATCGCGCTGCCGGCTGAGGGTATGCCCCGTATAGCCAAGCCAGACGCAGCCGCCGGCAGTGACAACCAGCGCCAGCAGCAGGATTTTCGTCAAAACAGAGCTTTTCATCTCAGCCGGCCTCCTTTATCGTTAATACTTGACATTGAGATCAACCTGCAGGGTATCCACACTGAACTGGGGCCCCTTGATTTCATCACTGGTGAGCCAGCGCAGATCTACCCAGACGTTTTCCGACAGGCCAAGGGAACCGCCGAGGATCCATCCCTTGGCGTTGGTTCCGCCCAGATGGAAATCGGAATCGGTAAAGGCGTCCAGCACGGCATCCGCTTCCAGATACTTATATTTGAGAAAGGCCAGCCACTGGCCCCTGTCCTGGATCTTCGGATAGCCGACACTGAGTCCGACCATATAGCCCTCATCCTCTTCCACATCACCCAGTTTATAGGTGTCATGGCCGAAAATTCTTGCCGCCACCTCGTCCTGGTCATAGCCGACGTTTTTCACGAAATCACCGCCCAGGATAATATGCACCGGATCAAAGAAACCGACATCAAAGGTGCCGGTAACGTTCACCTCCTTGAAATCCGAGGCCAGGCCCAGGACGGTATTCTGCGGGTCAAGATAGAAAAGGGTATTGCCTTTCTGCAGATACTGCGGAGCGGTATAGCCGGTCAAGGGGGCGCCTGCGGCGGTGTCGCTTTTGCCGACAATGTTATCGTAATCATAGTAGGCCACGGCCAGCTTGAGCTGGTAGCCCTCCATGAACCGGAAGTTAAAGCCGGCCTGGCTGCCGTAAAGATACTTGTCTTCCGTGGTGTCGGCGAATTCATCAACCCCGAAGGCGCCCAGGGTCAGAAACCCGCTCAGATTACCATTGAAATCCCGGTTATAGGTGGCGGCCAGCCCTTCAAAATTAAGGTCGCTGTCCCAGACGAGATCCGTATTGAACCAGGGATTGGGAATACGCCCGCCCCAGGCGGTCAGCTCATTGCCCGGCTGCCACTGGACATAGGCCTGGTCAAAGACCACGCTGTCCTTGTTCATATAATCACCCAGGGTGTCGTTGGTGGAAACCGGATCCTCCTCGTTGCCGGTGGACAGCCGAACCGCGGCCTTGAGCTGGTCGTTGATCTGGGCCTCGGCATTCACCCTTACCCTGATGCGGCCCCGTTGCCGTTCCGTCTGGGGATAGACCACCTGGTCAGGCAACTTTGAGGGATCAAGGAAATTGGAGTTTTGTTCATCAAAGTAATCACCCTGGTAACGGAGCCGAATATCTCCGCCGAAACGGATTCTGTTGGCCCAGTTACCGGCCGCGGCCATCTCCTTTTCCTTGAACTTTTCATTCACATCCTTGGCGACCCGGCTTTCCACGTAGGGGCTGACCCGCTGCGCCACCTCGGAGGTGATATTATCGATGAGCAGTTTCTTTTCCTCTTCCGAATGATACAGCTTCGCCTCCTGCGGGACCGGCTCCGCCTGCTTGCGGTAACGGGCGATGAAGCGGTCCGCCTCTTCCTGGTTGATGATCCCCTTTTCATTGAGGATCTCGATCAGCGCCACGATACTGTCAAACGACTCGGCGGGGGTCTGGCCATAAACAGCGGCGGAGTTCAGCAGCAACGCCGACAAGGCGGCGCAGGCGATATATTTCCTGTTGATCATCATTTTTTCTCCCATCTCCTGCGGGACATCTCATCCCTGTGATGATATTTTAAGTTTAATTACCTTCGGCATGTCACTCGGCGGCGGTTCGTTCACCGCCGCTCCCTCAAGTATCTGCGCCACCGCCTTGTCCATCTCCGGATTGCCGGACGAACCCTCGATTTTGTAGGCGCTGACCTTGCCCTGCTCATCCAGTTGAATCTTGACAACGGTCTGCAGCTCCCCCCTGGGGATGCCGCCATGCTCCTCAAGATGCCGGCGCACCAGATTTTCCAGCTCTTCCCGGACGATCCGGGTATACCAGGCGTACTTCCGCAGCAGGTCCTTGCCGCCGCCCCCGCCGCCGATCAATGACCGCCCCCCCTTTCTGGCGGCCAGGCCGAAGCCATCGCTGCCCGACCCGCCCTCGGCGTCCAGCCCAAGCAGCTCGCCGGGCGGCGGCGCATCAACATCCTCTGCGGCATCCTGCTGCGGCGCCTCTTCAACCACCGATTCTTCCATGACCTCCTTCTGTTCCGGCGGCTGCTCCTTCATCTCGGGTTGAGGTGGCGGCGGCGGAGGGGGAGGCGGAGGTTTGACCAGCGTCACCATCTGCACCTGCCGCTTGCGCGCTTCCGGCTTGTCCTTGAGCAGCAGACGGATGCCGGAGACGCAGGCCATGAGCAGCACCGTCACAACGCCGGCGATGATGAAGACAATGGCTTTGTTCTGTTTCATTATTTCACTACCTTCTGGGTTACCAGCCCCATCTGGCTGATATCCAGTTTCTGCAGGAGATCAAGAACATCAACAACCTTCTGGTAATAGATCTGTTCATCCCCCTTGATGATCACCGGCAGATTGGGGTCAGCCGCCCGGTAAGTCCTGAGCATGGACTCCAGTTCCGTCATGGTTACCGGATAGGCGTCCAGATACATCTGGCCGCTGGAATGGATGGTGATCGCCTTGGTCTTCGGCTTGGCCAGGGACGGGGCGGTGCTGGCCTTGGGCAGATTCACCTTGACGCCCTGCACCGCGGCGGTGACGGAGATGATGAAAACCACCAGTAAGGTCCAGGCCAGATCCAGCATGGAGGTGATGTTCAGTTCGTCATAGACCTTGCCATCGTAGACATCTTTTTTCATTTCTTCGCCTCTTCCTTGTGCAGTTCGACCCTGATGGCGTATTCATCAAGGAAGATATTGAGATCAGAGGTGATCAGCTTGATTTTGATGTTCAGGAAGTTGTAGCAGAACAGGGCCGGGATGGCGACCAGGAGCCCCATGACGGTGGCGGCCAGGGCCGAGGCGATGCCGGGGGCGATGCCCATGATATTGGCCTCGCCCGCCTCGGCCATGGCGGCAAAGGTGTTCATGACCCCCCAGACGGTGCCCAGCAGACCGAGAAACGGCCCGCCGGAGATGGCGACCGTCAGGGAGGCCACCCAGGAGTTCAGCCGCTTGATTTCATGCATGTATGCCTTCTCGATGGCCAGCATGAAATGCTTCATGCAGTCCGCCTCGAATTTTCCGCCGTTTTCCCGGCCGCAGCCATGGTCGTCCGGCCTGGTCAGTATCTCATAGCCGGCCTGATAGATCCGGTACAGGGAAGAAGAGCTTAATTTTTCATCCCCGTATTCCATGATGGGCTCCTGGCGCGACAAGCGGTCAAAGGTTTGCCGGAAAATCCGGTTCCCCTTTTCCATGGTGTAATAGCTGTAACTTTTCCCCAGCACCACTGCCCAGCTCCATAAGGAAACAGCCAGCAGAAAGGCGATGATGATCCAGCCGTCAAGGGTGATATTGGAGACAATGATTGCCAGGTAAACAAGGGCCAGATTATCCCCCCCGCCGCCCCCGGTCTCGGCGGCGCCAAACACGGTGATGGCCGCGTCCGGGGCCTGGCTTCGGGCGGCCAGGGTCAGCCAGTCAGGGGAAAGGGCGCTGCTGGAAAAACGCACCTCGTCCAGCTCCCCGGCAAAACCTCCCTTGGCCGAGGCCCCGCCGATGAGGAGATCCGAGGCCAGTTTCGGCAGCTCGTTGGGCAAGGTCGTGGTGGTGGTGGCCACCGGCGCGCCGTTGATCAGGATATGCAGCTCGCCGCCGGCCACCCCGCTTATGGCCACGTGATTCCACTGCTCAAGGGCCAGTTCGCCCACCGGGTACGAGGAGAATTTCCGGGCTTCCCCGCTGGTGAATTCCACCACAATCGCCGTCCCTTCAATGCCTACCTGCAGCATGCCCGCCTTATCCTTGCGGGTCAGCAGCGGCGCGCCGGTCTGGGGCCGGGTGATGCGCACCCAGGTGGAGAAGGTGAAACCCTGGTTGGTTTCCAGGGAAGGCGAGGCGGGCACGGTCAGCATATCCGCCGGACCGTTCAGGCTGATCCCTTTGCCGATAATGGCGGGCAACCCCTGGCCGCCGGTGAATGCGGCAGCATTGTTATGAAAGCCGGTGCTGTCCTGCGGCATGCCCTCGGTCTCGGCAAAATGCAGAACCAGGGCCTGGCCGTTGTCGAAACAGCCCGCCGGGTCGGAGCCGTTCACCGCCTCGGCGCTGCCGTAATAGATGTACAGGGAGTTGGCGGCGCCGGCTGTGACGCGCGGCACCTTGACCCAGATGAGGGCCATCTCCTCCAGGCTGTCATAACTCTCAAGCTGATATTTCAACTGGGTGGCATCATCACCATCGACAAACCGCAGGTCCGCCCCGTCCTCCCTGGCCTGGGTAAAATCGAAATTGCCGCCGTGCAGGCGGATCAGCAGCGGCACCCCCTCCACCGCCGCGGCAATGGACGCCCCGGAGGCCGAGGTGTCCAGATTAATTTTTTTCCGGTACTTCCACCCCTCATTCCACCAGGCATCCGCCTGCCCTGTCCAGACCAGCAGCAGCAGGACGGAAAACAAACCCAACCAGCACCTCTTTGCTCTACACATGCGTCATTTCCTTTTTTTCGTATTATAATTTTTCCTGCAGATCGATTACTTCCACCTTCAACACCTTTGGCACCAGCGTTTCGCTCAGATCGCTCGTCTCCTGCAGGGCATTTTTCTGCGTCTCGCCGATTCCGGCGGCGCTTGGCGAGGCCATGGTGGCGGTCATGATGGCCCCTGCCCCGCTCAGCGCCCCGATGTTGACGCCAGACCCGCGCTGGACAGGCACCCCGACTCCGGACTGGGAGAAGCTGATATTCTGGGCATTGACCACCTTGGCGGCAACCAGATAGATATTGCCGCCATTGATGCCCGCCTCGCCTGCATCAATGGTGCCCTTGGCAAAGAGATAGATATCCCCGGCCTCCGGTGTTTGCCGCGGCCCGTTCGGTCCGTCCGGATCATAGGTGATGGCCCTGATGCCGGAGCCGCCCACCGACGGTTTCTTGAAGAGTTCGGCGATGGATTCTTCATTGATGCGGGATACCGCGTCGCCGCTGGCATTGACAGCTGTTGTTGAGCCGCGGCCGGCATTAAGGTCATTTTCGGTCCAGATGGTGATGTCCCCGCCCATCCAGCTCATGGCCCGGGACTCGTTGACATTGACCGCGCCCACGGAAAAGATATTGATGCCGCCGCCGAATTCGGTCTTGATGCCGCTGCTGCTGTTGCGCTGGGTAAAGGAGGTGCCTCCCACATCCAGGTCACCGGCGGAGAGGATGTTCACGTCGCCGCCGTAAAGGGTGGCGATCTTCGACTGGGTCATGCTGATCCCGGCACTTGCAACAGTTTCCGGATAAAGGGTGCCGAAGAGGGGCAGAATCAGTTCCTGCCGGACGCGGTCTTCGATCTCTTGGGCCTCCTTCGCCTTGTCCCCCTCGGCCAGCAGCAGGGAGATTTCCTTATTGGCGGCGCGGATGGCGTCGAAAAATCCCTTCACTTCGCCGGGGGCAAGGTCCCCGGCGATGCCGGACAGCACATAGAGGTCCGCCCCGTTAAAGGAGAGAGAGGGATGAACGCCGTCATCCCAGGCCGTCGCGGCTGCTTCCGGACCGTTGGCCACGCTGCGGATGCCCTCCGTGGTGCCGAGGGAGATGGAGCCGCCGGCCTGCACCAGCCCATCTCCGGGCCCGGCAAAACGAAAGCCGGAATAAAAGATGTTTCCCCCGATCCTTTCATAGGAACCCATGACAATGTCCCCTCCTGACCGCACAAAACTGATGTCCGTGGCGTCGATATTCTGCGCTCTCAGTTCCAGGTCGCGGATATCATTGCCCGCCGTGACCTCCGTTCTCTTGGGTGACTCAATGCGGACATTTTCAATATTTCTCCCTGCGGCAACGGTAACCGGCAGCGGATCGGCGGTATGGAGCGGCAGATCAGGCGCATCCGTGCCGAGGTCCGTGGTCTGCAGGCCGTACCAGTCGTCCGGATCGCTCTGCAGCATTCTGATAGAGGCCGGCTGGGGATAACCGGCCGTGGTGTACGAGGTGCCGCGGATGTCATGCCCGGCCGCCAGATGGAGGTTTCCGTCGGCCGCGGGGGAAAGGATGAGTTCAGCCATGGACAGGATGATATCCTGGCCCGCCTCGATGGCCAGGCGGGCGGGCAGGATGGTCACCAGACTCTTGGCATTGCCGTTTGCCGTTTCATAATCAGAATGGCCGGTAATGGCCACATCCCCCTGCACTGACTTCAGGCTGACCGAACTGCCGGGAGTGTAGCCCATGTATATCCCTGGCTCGTCCAGGGTGATATTGAGCTTGCTTCTTACGTAGCTCGGGTTCAGCACCGTGCCCAGAAAAATATCCCCTTCCGCCACCAGGGACAATGCGGCGTCCATCAGTTCAAGCTGCTGATCGGGCCGGGAAGCGCCGAAGCTGCCCTGGGCATAGAGATCTCCCCGGCCGTCGGCCGCCAGAAAACGGCCGTTGAGGTCCGAGCCGCTGCGGACCGCCAGATCCCCCTGCCCGAAGGTGCCCATCTGGGTGTCAATGTCGCCTGCCGCGCTGACCCGCACGTCGCCGCCGGCCATGGTGGCAATACCCAGGGTTCCGCCGCTCGTCTGGGCAAATGCCGCGCTCCACTTGCCGGCGCTGCGCCACCAGGCGTCCCAGTTATTGCCAAGAGTGGTGACCCCGCCCTTGATGTCGCCGCCGCTGGTCACCGCAATACTGCCGCCCTGGCTGTAATTGTAGAATCGCAGCATGCCAGCGCCGGCGGTATTCGCATAATCCACCTCATAGCTGGCCGGCACGCCGGTGGTGCGGATGGAACCGATCAGATTGCGGTTCGGGTCCTGCGGATCGGAAAAGAGAATATCGCGGCCGGTGCGGATGTCGATATCGCCGGTGGCGGTCTGGATGGCACCCTTGACAACAAGATCCCGGCCGGCATAGCCCTGAACGTTGCCCCGAAAACTGGCCAGGGTGGAGGCCAGATTGCCTTCCTTCCAGGGGGACGGATCGTAGGCCGGGTTCACCAGGGCCGCTTTGCCGAGCAGCGTATCAGAGGCCGAGGCAAAGCGGATGTTGCCCGTTTCCGTGTAAATTTTTTTGGTGTCGGCAACCACCAGCCGGCCCGTGGTGTCTGGTGCGGCGAGGTCTTTTATCACTGCCATGAAATCAGCGGAATCCGTGCGCGCCCCGGCCACCAGGTTCAGGTCGGCCGATGGCCTGATGACCTCCTCCGCCAGGTTGCCGATTACCTTCAGTCCTAATCTGACGGTTGAGGAGGTGGGCTTGTCATAAATATTTTCATTAATGTTGAGATTGCCGGCAGCCCGCAGGGTCAGGTTGACCGGCTCCGCCCCGGCGCCCAGCCAGTTCGTCAGATTCCAGGCGTTCTTGACGGTCAGATCGCCGCTGCTGCGCACCTCAATGCCGGCTCGATGATGAAAGGCGTCAGCTGCCACGTTCTCCGTGGCCAGGGTGTCAAACACCCCCTTCACCCCGGGGCTTGAGAAAGGCTTCACCTTGGCGGCATAGTTCACCGCATCCGTCTTCATGGTGTTCTGCTCCGCCGTGGTGATCTGGCCATAGGTGTAAAGCCGCACCCCTTCCGCCGTAATGCTGTCCGCCCCGATCACCTTGCCGGCCAGATCCATTTTGACATCGTTGCCCTCCGCGTTTCTCTGCGCCCGGAAAGAGACACTGCCTCCATGGCCGCCAGGGCCGCCGCTCACATCGATTACGCCGTTGTCACTGAGCCTGATGTACCCCAGGGGAGATTGCGCGCCGCTTTTCGCCGCGGCGGACAAGAACACCTCGCCGCCCTGGCCGCCCGCTGCGGTGGCGGTTGCCAGCAGCCGGGCTCCGTTGCGCAGGGTGAGGTCATTTGCCGCATAAATCCCGATCTCTCCTCCGTCATCCCCCGAACCATTCACCGTGCCGTAGATGTCGATGTTGCCGGTGGGATTTTCAGGATGGCCGGTCACGGCATTGCCGTCCGCCGTCAGTTTGAAATATTCGGCGGTTACGGTTTTGTCCGCGCCCAGGGTGATGTTTCCTTCCCGGCTCCTGACATCGATGGACTGGGAAAATCCGCCCGCGGAAAGCAGCTCGGTCAGTGCGTCAAAACCCGTGCTGCCGTTGGCGCCGGAAAGGTCCCGCACGTCGATGGTAAAGGAGCCGGCCATCCCGTTATCCCGGGCGGCGCCGAGCAGGGAACCGGCCAGAGTAAAGTCGGCAAAGGGAGCGCTGATGGCAAGCTCGCCCGCGTCCCCCTGGCTGCCGGCGGACACATCGAGAACGCCATCCTCTTCCAGGGTGAAACTGTTCTGCGCCTTGATCGTCACGCTGCCTGCCGCGGTTTCATCTGAACCAGTGGAGCGGACCGTGCCGCCCACGTTTACCTCGTCCGCGCCCAGAATGATCGTGGCGCCTGAGGTATCGATCATCCCCTGATGGTCAATGGCCGTCCCCTCAATCCGGAGACGGCCGCCCCGGCCCACCGGCCCGCCCAACACTCCGCCGGCTGCCGGCATGATGCGCACCGCATCAATGGCGCTGAGCAGATAATCCGCCGCCTTATAGGCGCCGTTATCCATCGGATCAAGGGTCAGCCGCGCGGCGCTGATATTGATGTCCGCCTGGGCCCGGAAGGCGGAGGGATCAAAAATATCATTACCTCTCTCATCCTTGCCCTGATAGGCCTGACCGGTGAGGGCGAGATCACCGCTGGTGCGCAGGTTCACCTCCCGGAAACCGTCAACCCGGATATCGCCCGGCCCCAGGGTGATGCCCTCTGTTCCCTGCAAGGTGAGGAAATTTCCCGCGCCGCTGCCGGCCATGGCGAGACTTGTCACCCCCGGCAGCCACCGCCGGTTCAGACTGGCGGCATAGGTCGTCTTGCTGTTGGCCAGGGTGATCCGGGGGGCGGCGATGCTAACCGCGGCAAAATCATCAGCTTCATAGCCGCCGATGCGCTGGGCGTCGAAAACCAGTTCCTCCATCCCGCTCAGGGAAAAATCCCCGGCAAAGAGGATATCGGTGGCGCTGTCCAGACGAATCTCTTCGATATTGGCGAACCGCCGCCACTGGGAATCAGTCAGAAAGAGCCCGCTTTCCCCTGTGGCCCGGCCCGCCGCGCTGAAGACGATGCGGCTGCCCTTCAAGGTCAGGGTGCTGTGATCGACCTGCAGGTTGCCCGTGCCCTGCAGATCCAGGTTGTCCGTATCCAGGGTAATGTTGTCCGCGGCATGCACCAGGCTGCCTTCAGCCAGGGTGATGCCGCCCGGCAGGGTGGTGCTTACCGGCTCATCTTCCTCGGCCGGGTCATAATGAAATGCCGCGTCGGTGGTGAAAACCACCTCGGAGTAGCCGCTGCCTCCCGATGCGGGCTGGGTGGCATGGACCTGGGCCCCGGTTTCAACAATAATTTCTCCTCCCCTTTCCTCGCCCAGCAGATAACCGCTGCCCGCGTTGAAGGTCACATTCTCCGCACTGATCGTGCTGTCCTGCTTCAGGACGATGGAACGGGTGATGGCCGTATCGCCGACAATGACACTGCTGAAGCCGTTGCCGGAAAAGGTGGTGTCCTTGATATTGAGCTTACCCTGCAGGCCGTCCGGAATGGGATCACCGATGACGAAGTCGTCATCCAGGCCGAAGGACTGCGGGCCTATTTCAATGGATTTTGCCGCCACGGCAAATGTTCCGCCCTGATAGCCGTCCAGGGCCGCGGCCTGCATGCTCCCCTGCAGAATAGCGGTAACAGTGGTCTGCCGGCCGGTAAGTTCAAAGGAGCCGCCGTCGCCGCCGGTCAGCTCTTTGGTCGCATAGAGCCCCTCGCCGAAAACCTCTGTTGCCGAACGCAGGGCAAAGCCTCTGGCCACCCTTGAATCAACAGCATGGCCCCGCATACCCGTATAGCCGCTCACCAGGCTGTAGCCCTCCAGTGTCTGCGCCGGGGCATTGCCCGAATAATTTCCCTGATCAATCAGCACGTAAGCCCCGGGCAGAAAGGCATATTTGGCGTTTTCCGCATGGTCCTCATCCAGGGGCAGCAGGGTATAGGTGCCGGCTGCCAGTCCGTTGCCGGCGCCTTCGGTGAGGTGGATCACCTCGCCCGGCAGCTCAAGTCCGGGCACCACCAGATATTGGCCCTCCTTGACCAGGGGGTCGATGGTTCCCTCCAGGCCCGGCAGGAACTGATAGGCAAAGATCGAGCCGCCGCCGGTCAGATCAATCTGTGCATTTTCCCGGACAATGACTTCATCTCCCTCCAGGGTCAATTTTTTCTCCGGCGCGGTGGTGACTGCCTCGGTGAGCCCGGTGCCGGCATCTTCCTTACGCTGGTAAGTCCAGAACTCGCCGGTGTCGTTCAATTCGCCGAAGGCCACCATGCCGGGCTGACCGGCAACGCTGGTCACGCTGCCCGGACTCAGCATCACCCTGCTGTTTTCGCCGGTGCCGGACATGATTATGGTGCCCAGGGGGGCGGCCAGATAGCCCTGGTGGTCGATGCGGTTGGCGGTGAGCGTCAGATTGCCGCCCGCCGAATAGAGCAGGTTGCCGGTGGGATGGGTCCCGGGCTTGATGGTGATGGTTCGGTCTGTGGCAATGGTAAAATCACTGAAGGTGGTGGGATAAATGCGATCGGCCGTAAGCGTCATATCCGCCGCGCTCCTGAGTGAGCCCGCATAGTATTGACTGCCCGAAGCCCCGCTCACCGCATAGAGGTGATCGGTCAGAGCCATATCGTTGGCTGAGGTAATGGTCAGGACGTCCACGCCGGTGAAGGAGACTGCGCCGGTGATGCCCATGGCGTCGCCGGTCAGGGCAAACCTGCCGCTGCCGGAAACCGGCGCCATGTTGGTCGGCAGATAGGAATTTTCGAGCCGCAGCCAGTCGGCGGTTATCGTGACCGCTGCGCCGCTGGTGCTCGCCAGAAGAGGGGTATCCAGAATCAGCGTACCGTCATGGTCAAGCTTGATATCATGATCAAAGATCAGGCTGTTGCCGGCGGCCAGACGCCACTGGTAAAAATCGTTCAGCCTGAATATGTCGAGCAGCTTCTCGTCGACCACATATCCGGCGCCGCCGTTGCGTTCAATGGCCAGACTGCCGTTGACCATGCCGGGGGAATAGGCCTTACCCCGCAGGGCGCCTTCGGCAACATTTATCTCCCCCCTGGAGGAGAGAATGATGGAGCCTGCCTTGCCTGCGCCGGTAAGCGGATTGGCCGTTGTCCCGAGATCACTATAGCCGACAATGGTTTCCTCAGTTCCCGAGACATCCACTTCAGCTCCCTCGGCAATCTCCAGCCTGCCCGTGGAGGAGATGTTCTGCAAAGTGATGGAGCCGGCGTCCCACACCTCATGCACCGGTTCAAGGTTGTCAATCACCTCATGGCCAATTGGCGAGATGTAACCCGCAGCCGATATACCGGCGGTGCCGGTGACAAGAAGATTGCCGTTTGCGGCAATAACCGTGATCTCGCCGGCCGGCGCCTCGATGCTGCCGGCCATGGTGACCAGCGGCGCCTCCAGGGTAACGGTCCCGCCCACCGGCAGTTTGAGGCTGCTGGTTTCCGGCAGCACCAGGCGCGCCGTCTCTTTGGCCAGGATATACTGGCCAGGGTAATCGACATTGAAATCCGCCACCCCGTCCAGATTGCCGCCTGCCGTGATGGTGTATGCCGTGCGGCCCGCCTCAGCAGCCGGCACTTCCACATAGGAGACGGCCTCGACCGCTGTTTTTGCCGCCACCGGCGCGGTTTCCCTGGTGGTTGATACGGCCAGCTCCACCCCGTCACCAATAACAAAATCATAGATGCTGTTTAAGCTGATGCGGGAAAATCCGGTGCGGGCGAAACGGTTGTCGGCCAGCACCAGTCCCTTGCTGAACTGCCTGAAATGCTGTTCGTTTTCGTCACCGGCATCACCGGCATAGCCAAAATCAAGCTGCGGCAGCGGGTCGTTCACTTCAAAATACGCATACAACTCCGGTACCTCTTTCTCCACCCGGATGTTGTTGGCAAAGACCGCGAGACTGCCGCCTTCGGCTCCGGCCAGACTGTGTCCCCGCACTTCCCCTTCCAGGACGACGTTGCTGCCGGAGATGAGCAGCTCACCCGCATCGCCCCCTTTGACTTTGCCGTCTGCCGTGATCTCATAGCCGCCGCTGACGTCAAGCAGGGCGCCCCGGGCCAGGATAACGCCGTCCCCCTGTCCCAAGCCGGGGATGATCCCCTGGTCAAAAGACTGAATGGTATCACGGCTGAGATCACGCAGGGAAATGGCCCCGCCATCGATCTGCACCCCGGTTGCCAACGCTTTGCCCGCAGCCAGGGCATCCACCTGATCAACCCGTTCACCGGCGGTGCTGATGCGGCTGGCGCCGGCCAGGATCAGCCGTTCGCTTACCTCGGCATACCAGGGATTGGTCGGCAGATTGGTATAGTTATGCTGGAGCTGCATGGTGACCGAGCCGGAGGGAATATCAATGGTTCCGAGGTGCTCGATGCGGCGGGACTCAAAGTGCAGTTCCCCGCCCGGGGCAAGACGGATATCGGCATTTTCAGCCACGGTGATCCGGCGGTTGGTCTTGACCGTCAGGGCTTCCAGTCCGGCCTCATTTATGGTTACTGCGGCGATAGAGCCCGGCGCGTCCACGTCCCGGTGGCTGTCCACGGTAAAATCCTCGGGCAGCGGCTCCTTCTTGTCTTCAATGCTAAGCTCGCCCAGCACATTGCTCTGCTCGGCATAGTCGCCGTCTGTTGCCGCCCCCCCCATCTCCAGGGTGCCGGACTTGGGCCGGCGGAGCCGCTCGGTGAACTGCTTGCCGTCAATCTCAATGATGCCGTCGTTGAACAGATCGGGATCATAAATCTGGTAGGGGCCAACGGTGGCGTGGGCGATAAGGGAGCCGTCAAAGACGAGGCTTCCGCCGATCAGGGTCAGCTTGCCTGCGTCATGGCCCTCAACATGGGCGGGGATGCGGTCATAGAGCGGCACTGCGCCGCCGGCATAAAGGCCGCTGTAGCTTTCGGTGATATCGTAGCGCTCGTGTTTCTTTTCGTAGGAATCGGCGAAAGCCTCGTAGGGTAGGTAGGAAGGCGCATCGTCAAGGTCATAAATCCTGTTGCCGAACAAGAGTTTGGTGCTGATGCCCGTGCTCTCCCCGTGATAATGGCCCCCGCCGGAAATGTCGAAACTTGCGCCGTCCCGGACAATGATATCACCTTCCGGGACCTCCACCCGGATACTGCCGCCGGTGCTCGCCTTCTGCAGGCTGGTCAGCTGGTCAGTCGCATAGGTTTCGGAAAAATCACCGATGGTGCTGCCGAACAACTCATTGACCGTGACCTCGGAACGGTAGAGCAGACCATTGACGTCCTTCTGCAGTTGATCATCCTTGAGCTGGGCCGTATTCATTTCCTGGTTGTGCCACTGGTCCGCCCCGTCGCGGACGCTCCAGGCGCCGCTCACGTCAATGACCGATCCCGGACTGAAATAGGCGCGGTCCGTGGCAAATATCCGCACATCGCCCGAGTCAGCGGCAATGGTGCCGTTGTGTTCGACCACGCCCGTTGCCTGGCCGCTGCCCCGGCCGATGCCGCCGATATATATCTCCCCGGGCCGGTGGGTGAAATCCTCCCCGGTTTTCTCCTCCGAGGTGGTGACCGGGGCCAGGGTCGCGCTGTTTTCTCCGGTGACCACCTTTTCCGTGGCGCGCAGCTCGATGGCGCCCCGGTGCCATACCGAGGTTACCGAACGGATCATGCCCTGCTGGTTGACAACCCGGCCGTACATGCCGACCCGGCCGTTGTCGGCCGCGAGTATGCCGTTCTCCTCATTGAGCGCCTGGCCCGGATTGTCGATAGCGCTGACATATTTTTCATTCTGATAGGTGGAATCCGTTTCCGGGGACAAGGTCACCCTGGTGCCCGCGACCAGGCCGATCTGGCCGTAAGGGGCGGCAATGGTGCCGCTGTTGGCCACCTCGGGGGCCACCAGAAAAACGGAACCGTCCCGGATGACTTTAGCCTTGCCGTTTTCTGCCCCGACCAGCTCAACGCTGATAAAGCCCTGGTTGTAGACAAAACCGTTGCCGGGCTGCCAGCCGGGCTGGTTCTCCGGGTCATAATTTGTACCGCCGTCAAAGGTGACGGCGCTGCTTTTCGTCAGATAGTCAAAGGCGGCGTTGTCCAGATCAAGGGCGGAGGCGACCAAACCGTGGACGTTGACAGAGGAACTGGCGCCGAAGAGAATGCCGTTTTGGTTGATGAGATAGACCTGGCCGTCGGCGGTCAGTTTGCCGAAAATCTGGCTGGGGTTCTGGTCGTAGATGCGGTTCAGGGCCTTCCAGTCGGTATTGCCCTGCTGATCGAAATAGACCCAGCCGTTTTCGCCGATGTTAAAGCTTTCCCAGGAGGCAATGGCCGTGTCCTCGTTTTGATGCACCGTCATTTTCTGCTTCCCGGTTTTTTTATCAATGACGGTATCGGTGGCAGGCAACATCCCCTTTACCGGATTAAATCCCGTGGGCAGGGCGGCCGGCAGGGGACTGGGCAGCATATTATTGATGGCCGTACCGAAAAAGGTGGCCGGCCCCTGGGCGGCAAAGGCCACGGTGGAGCTGAGGGTAATGCCGATGTTCAGCGCCAGGATGCGGGAATATCTCTTGGTCATCAGCTTGTTATTTTTCATAGCTCATTCCTTATTTAGTGAGGAGTTAGGAGTGAGGAGTGAGGAGAAAAGAAAAATCTCTTATTTAGTAAGGAGTGAAAAGTGAGGAGTAAGGAGAAAAGAAAAATCCTTTACCCTCTTCTCACTCCTAACTCCTAACTCCTCACTTCCAACTCCTCACTTCCTCAAAATTCATATTTCACCACAAAATTTACCCGCTCCGTACCACTGTCCGTCTGTTCCGTGGCGGCCAGGGCCATGGCCCAGCAAAGATCATAGGTGATCTGGTCGGTGAAGCGTCCGCGCAGTCCAAAACCGGTTCCGCTCAGATCAATACCCGCCTGCTGGCCCGGCAACGGGGATCGCAGGGCAAGGCTTGCGTAATCATAAAAAATATAGGGCACCGCGCTGACTGTTTCCCATGGCTGGTCAAAGAAAGTGGTCAGATCGGCCGCGGAAAACTCCGCCATGGCATGAATGGCATTGTCCCCCGCCTCCTCGCTCTCCTTGTAACCGCGCACGCTCAGCATGCCGCCGGCGGTATACTGCTCGTTGGAGATGAGCGGCTGACTGGCCAGTTGGCCGTCAAGTTTCAGATAAAGGCCGAAATCCGCGGGCAGCTGCTGATGCCGCTCCACCCCCAGGGTGGCGAACAGATAATTGCCCCGGGCACCATAGCGTTTCACCTCGAATTCCCGGAAATCGCTGACCAGGCCGCGGAAGGCCATGTTCAGCCCGGCGCTGAACTGGGTGAGCCCGCTGCTGTCCGGCAGGGACCCGTTATAGGAGAAAGAGAGCGGCGCGTATTTTATGGGGGTGTAAACAGGCTCATCACCGCTGGCAAAACCGAGCTGTTCATCAAAATCCTTATAGTCCATCCCCATGGTGATGTTGTGGGCATAGGACTCGTAGGAAGGCAGGGAACAGACATATCGGCCCCCCACGATATTGCCCTTGCCGGTCACCTGGAATCCCTGGCCGAAGGCGGTATCACTGTCGGAAACCACCCCGTACAGCACCAGCAGGTCATCAGGGCTCCATGGCGAGGGCAGGATGTATGATCCGGCAAAGACCTGCACCTCATCAGGCTTTTCCGGGGCGGTCTGATACTGCAGCGAGGCGGAGTGGCCGCGCTGCCAGAGATTTTCGTACCTCAGCGTGCCGTTTAAGCGCAGATTGCTGGTATTGTGACTGGCCCTGTTGCTGAGTTCAAGGGAGCCGTGCAGCGGCAGACGGTCCTGCACCTTCAGCTCCACATCGATGGTTCCCGGATATTTTCCCGGCTGCAGCACCGGCGCCACTTTCAGGTCCCGGCTGCGGTTAAGCCGGTTGAGTTCCTCCTGCAGACGCGGCAGGTAGAGGATGGAACCGGGCGCCAGCGACGGCAGATCGGTTCGGATCCGTTCCATGGTATAATACCTGTTGCCGGTGATGCGGACCCGCCGGATGCGGCTTTCCACCACATCAAGCAGCACGGTGCCGCCCTCCACCGTCTGTTCCGGAATATTGACCAGCACCGCCGGATAGCCCAGGCTATGGTACGTTTTTTCCAGGACGTCGCGCGCCTCTTCGATCTGCTCCGTGGTCATGGCCTGTCCGGTAAAGGGAGAGGTGATCTTGCCCAGTTCCGTTTCGTCAAGAATGGTGTTGCCCCTGATTTTGTAGCCGTTGATGGCAAAGGTTCCGGCAACATCGCCTTCCTGGCTGAAACAGGGCGACGTACAGATTACGGCAAGCAGGCAGATCAGGGCTATGAGACTCTTTTTTTTCATTATGGATCCGATTCAATAGGTATGCGGCGCGCTGTGAATAAATTAACTCGGTAATTAATGCCCGCTCTTTGAAACCAGGGTTTGCCCCTCCTGACCCGAACCATCGGTCCCGGACACCTTTACCTCGCATTGCAGTTCTTCATAGCCAAAGGGATGGCGGTAATCCATGGTGATGAAGTCATCATCAAAGGCCGCCACCCTGCCGATCAGCCCGCCGGAGCGGACCAGATGGCCCACGGCCGGATTGATCCTGATCCGGAATTCCTTATCGGAAACAGATGCAACGGCCGCTGGCCCGAAGGGAGTGGGAAAGGGTTTTTCCTGATCCACCTGAAATGCAACAATCACCGCCGGGCCGGTGTTTTCCAGCACCTTGAAAGGCAACCGGCCGGAATCATTTCCCGCCACGGATTCCCCGGCCTCAGGCGACCGGCCGAGCATCTTTTCCATCTGCTTGCCGTCAAAAGGCTTAACCTTAAGCCGGCTCTGATTTCGTCTGATCTTGATCGTCCCCTCCTGCTCATCCATGAGCAGCTCAGCGGTTGCCGCGGTGAGCGGCGTTTTGCTGCCCGGCACCAGTCCGACGAGCTGCTTCTGGATGGTTTCCTCCAGCACCAGGCTGAAATAGCGCTTGTCACGGTCGCATTCCGTGCATTCCGCCACCTCTCCTGCCGTCATCAGCACCGGACCATACTGTTGCGGCGGGGCAAAAATGGCTGAGTGCGGCGTATCATTTGATTGAACCGCCTCCTCGGAGGTGGTGGCGGCTAGTGAACCGTCGGCCAGGGTGCAGGTGTAGTCCACCTGCACCTTCTGGCCTGCGGTGACGGCAGGCGGCGGCGTCTGCATCATTGCGCAGCCCGCGGGCAGCAGGGAAAAAAGAACAAATAATCTGGGGAAAGTTGTGACAAACCTGAGCCGGTTGAACATGATGCACTCCATTATTTTTCATTTTAAGCGCGTATCTGCTTAAGCGAGGGATCTGCCCTTATGTTGACTATGAGACACTTAACATGACATTGTTTGTCTTTGGGTTAGACTTAGGTTAATTTTCTGTTAGCATGAATCTTTTGAGGCAGTGCCACTTCTGAAATTTCAAGGTTCCTCATCCTGCGTTGCGACAAAAAAAACCCGCGCCGAAGCGCGGGGTTTTTTACTTCGCAAGGAGCAAATCAGCTCCATTTTTTCAGACTGGCATCACTTCCTTATTTCTTGGTCGGGAATTTGAAATCAGTATCTTTCATGCACTTCATCTCATCCTGGGTGGCCCAGAAAATGCCGGGAACCTTGGCGGGATTCGCCATGTAGGTGTAAAGCGCCTTATGGATCTTGTCGTTGTTGTTTACCGGATTGGCCACATTCACCTCGTCGGCATCATAGTAGAGATACTGGGCAGCCCAGAAGGGATACATGCAGTTTTTGATGCTGGTGCGGTCGCCCTGCAAGCCCTGGTATTTAATTCGCTTGACATTACTTGAAGTGTAGCCGTCAAAGGTGACGGCGCTGCAGGTGGAACTCCAGGTTGAACCTAATGCTATCGCTTCGGCCTTGGTCATTGCCGAAGTGCTGCTGCACTTGTCGGAGTCGGCATAACCGATGGCGTAAGTGGTGGGCGTCGGCCAGACGTTTTGACCGGCATAGGTCATGCATTTCATCAGGTCGGAGGAACCCTCGTTGAACCATTTGATTGATCCACCCGTGCCGTCAATGTCCTCAGAGTCGACGAGATTTGCATCGCCGTGGAGCACCGCATGATCCAGGGTGGCATGGGTGCCGGAACCGGCGTGGCGCAGACAGAGGGTCATCTTGGTGTCAGCAGAGGTGCCGTCGGCATCAACCCCGATATCCTCCCAGTTGGCTGCCTGGCCGGAGAAGGCCAGCACCGCCTGCAAACGGCTCAGGTTGTCCACCGGCACATCCTCGGTGACGAAAAAGGAGAAGGGCACAACCACCGGACGAACATAGTTCAGGTTTGATGCGTCATAACCGTCGTAGCTGTTTTCATCTGCACTATAATAGTCGTCCGTGGAAGAAGGATTTGCCGGGTCATAATCTCCATCGGTCAGCGGACCAAGGATATAGCCCACCGAGCTCTGGGTAAAGGCCTCGCCGGAGACGTCGGAAGCGCCGTAGGTGACATTGACGCATTTGCTGGCGCAGACCCCGCCGGGGCAATTGTCAACGTCCAGCATGGTGAATTCGCCGGCGCCGCAGGGATCATCCACAATGTCGTCGCCGTTGGCCGCCATGGGGCCCCAGATGGAGGCCTTGGCGATATAGCGCATGATCACCCGGTCGCTGGTGGCAATGGAGATACCGAGACCGGCCGCAGGGGTGCAGTTGGTGCCCACGGTGGCGCCGTTGTCCTTGGTGCCATAAACGGTGGTGCTGGTGCAGCCCAGGCCCGCGGTATCGGCCAGGAAAGTTTTGGCGTTGGTGTTCCAGAAGCCGGACTGGGCGGAGGCGCCCATGATGTTGATTTCATAGTCCGCGGCCTGGGCCGCGGAGGCCATGGCCAGAACCGATAGGCCGAGTATGCTTGCTTTGATTACCTTTTTCATTTTTCTTCTCCTGTGAAATTCGTAAATGAATGATGATGACTTACTTGATGAATTCGTAAAAAGTCTATTTCACCACGGAGTTCACAGAGGTTACAGAGAAAATATTTTTAATTACAGCTAGTTATCTCTGCTGGCTCTGTGCTCTCTGTGGTTAATTTTCAGTTTTTACGAGTCCATCTTACGTAGAGGCCGTTACGAAATAACATGGCCATTTTTCAATTTCGTTACGGCTCCTTATACCCCTCAAGGGGGTACTGAAAAGAGTGCCGTTGGGGCGCATTTCTCTGGCCATGTTATTTTTTTATAACGGCTTATTGGCGTTTTTTCTGCGCAGGCCGGCCAGACCCATCAGGCCGGAACCGAGCAGCCACACCGCGCCGGGCACCGGCACTGCTGCCGTCGGGGCAACAACTTGGGAGGAGCCGTCTTCCAAAGTGCGGATGGCATAAATGTAATCGGTGGTATCCTCAGTAACAAAGCTCCACACGCCGGCATCATTCCGGTGCAACTGGTAGACGTACTGATCGATATATTGACTGCCGTCCGCGTCAAAGCTGGCCAGATTAACCTCGGCTGAATTGCCTAAACGGAGCAGGCTGGCCAACTGCCCATCAGTTTCGAATTTCTCTGTATAGCTGTTTGGATTAGAAGGAAGCAGCTGTGTGGTTTCACCGGTAAGCAGCCCGGTTATCGAATTAAAACCAGACAGATACTGACTGAACTGGTTGGTATTGATAAAATCAGCTACAGGCGTGGCGGAAGTGAAACTGGCGTGGGATGATGAAAAAAAGACATCATATGTATGCTTTGTCACCAAACCGCTTTGAGTGGTAACATCATTTAAACCCCAATAGGCCACCTCAAGATCCGCCCAGGTGGTTCCTTCCTGAAATTTGTCCAGGCCGAAGGCGCCGGGGACAAGGGCGCCGGCACCCGGATCCGGGGCGTTGGCGATGCTGGAGATGATCTCAATCTGGGTCGGGTTGTAAACGATACGCTGCAGGTCATTGTAGTAGTCGGTGATCGCGGCGTTTGCCAGGGAAACTGAACCGAAAACCATTGCGGCCATTACCGCGGTTGAAAATACTTTTCTCATTTTTTTCTCCTTATGTTTTTTTCTTTCAAAGCATCGTTTCAAGGCAGCAGCGCCACCCTGGATCAGGGCCGCTCACTTTCCGTCACCGGGTTGCCCCGGCTTTGGCTTTTTCTCGATTTTTCACATACGTGGTGGTGTTACTTTTACTTCTCCCTCTCCTTGCAACTGGTTATGAACTTTACGGCTTTATTTGTTTCTCTCCGCTAAGAACCTCCTTTTTTTCAGCTTATTTCCTTACAATTCAGCAAATTGAAAACAGTCAGCTACCAAACCGTTTTTCCCTTTTATTTATGTTGTCGGGCTTTCTGATTCTTAATGAAGTCACTAAGTCAGCAAAGTAACCGGTTGCATGTTTTTTGAAGCTGTCCGGCAGGAGATGCCGGCATCCACCCGGCACTTGCCTCTGCCGCGTGTTGTTGCATTTATCAAAACAGATCAAAATTAGACTGCGGTCAGAATCATGTTAAGTAACGGTTAGTTTCACATTTCCACTCTGTTCATTTCCGGTGAAACCGCGGCGGGCAGTGTCCCGCAGGATTTCCTCATATTTCTCAACCTTGCAGATATTGCCCTGATTCATGTTCACCCTGATGGAGCCGGTGAATTTTCCCTGCTGCAGACTGCGCAGACAATCGAAGAGCAGCTGCAGCTTTTCTTCCTGGCTGGTCTTATCCCTTTTCATTGGAGCCTCTTGCCGGAGACCTCAGCAGGCGACCCTGCGGACTCTCTCCTTGGCCTGCCCGTCCAACTGTTCCTGGCAGTCCCGGCAATAGGCGGTAAAAGGCACGGAACGCAGCCGGGCGGCGCCTATTTCGCTGTGGCAACAGGAGCAGATGCCGTAATTGCCGGACTTGATCATGCCCAGGACCCGGTCGATCTGGTCTATCTGTTTTTTGCATGAGGCGAGTTTGAAAAGAGCCATCTGATCGAAATGGTACATGGTGCTGCGGTCTCCTTCCTCAAGCCCCGACCCGACCACCTTGCGGTACTCGCCGGAAGCCATTTCCTTCTGGCAGTTGAAGTATTCGCTCAGCAGGTCTGCCCTGGCCCGGGCGAGATCACTGCTGAAACTGTCCGCATATTTACTGTGCATGATTTTTCCCCTTTTTGTCTGAAAGCACGGCTCACCGCAGAGATCATCCCAATGTCCGGATGCTCTGCGGTCAGTGCTTTCATGATTTGTTGTTCCCGCCATGGGGCAATGACCGTCTGCATGGTCACTGATCCCTTGTGGCGGGCATGAGCAAACTCATTTCAGGATTTATGGATCAAACTACCGGGGGAAAATTAGAAACGGGTTACGATGGGATGAAAAAATAATTAGATTTATTTTCGAAAAGGATAAGGGATGAGTTATTCCCCGGCGCTTGCGGGTCAGGGACGGAGAAAAGGGCGCAGAATGGAAAAACGGGGAGTTATTGAGAAAAAAAACGGCAGAGACACCCCCTGCCGTCTGATGCGGCAAACCGGATGATCGCTTGCTAGCGGGCCGGAACCTTAGGAGCCGTTACGAAATAACATGGCCATTTTTTCAATTTCGTTACGGCTCCTTATACCCCTCAAGAGGGTACTGAAAAGAGTGCCGTCCCGCGTATTTCTCTGGCCGTGTTATTTTTTTACAACGGCTTAACGGCGTCCCCGGCCGGAGGGGCCGATTTTCGTCTCCCGGGTTCGCAGGCATTGGCGCTTGAAGTCATCAAAGTCAGCGCAGGTGGTGCGGACAAACGACTCATGCTCCGGGTAGAAAGTACATCTGCTCTGGTAATCACAGGTATTGCGGAATGAATCCCAATGCTGGCATTCTTCCACGCATTCCAGGTTGCGGTAGGTCAGGATTCTTTTTTCAAAAAGACATTTATTGTTGAAATCATCCCAGTACTGGCATTCCGCCAGCGACATGGGGGCCGTTGCCTGCCCGGCGCCGGCAGCCTGGGCCACCTGGCAGGTGACGGTGAGATCATCCTTCCGGTATGTTTCACCGGCCTGCAGCCGCACTTCCCGGGCCCCGGCGGTTGCCGCGGCGACCGACAGCCACAAAAGCATAAGCAACATGATACGCAGCTTCATCATCTCCTCCTCTCTCCTGAACCATTACCTGGCAGCGATGCCGGAACTTTTCCGCCCCGCCAGCCGAAGCAGGGAAAGCCGGCGGGTACGCGCCGCGGGCCACTCCATCAAACCCTCAGCCTACCTTGAAAAAAAACAGCGGTCAAGCGGGATGGCGGGGAGATCCGAAAATCCACTGTTACGCGCAAGTTCAGACAACCTGATCTCGGCAAATTTTACTTTGATACCCGAATTGCCATTCGAGAAGGGTGCCTAAAGTACTTGAAGTTACGGCCCAGCCAGCAATTCCGCGACAGGCTTTCCCCCTCTCAGGCCTCTCCGGCCCCATCCATCTTCCTGCCGCGGAGGCGTAGGGCATGGAAAACCGACAAAACATCGGCCTGCCAGCGGGGCAGCAGGGCCGTGATGCACAGCTCCTCCACTTCGGCCATGACAAAAATAACAGTGGCAAGATGAAAGGGCCAGGATGGCCCTCCCAGCAGCATCAACAGGATAGAGCTGCTCAGCAGTACGGCGGAAAGCTTGGCCCCCCTGGTATGATAACTTGTCATACGCCTGAATTTGGCATAGCCGGCCAGCACCGGGATGATAAAACTGATCAGGGCGGTGCCGACATACAGGGCCTCCCGGATGATGACCTGGGGCCACAGCCACCAGACGGACAGGGGCACGATCAGATAGATGGCCAGATCCCCCAGACTGTCAAGCCTGGCCCCGAGCTCCGTCACCTGCTGATATTTCCTGGCAAAATAGCCATCCAGGAAATCGGTCACCAGCGCCAGGATGACAAGAAGAAGAAACTGCTCATGCCGGGAAGTCCAGGCGAGGAAAAGCAGCAGCGGCGCAAGAAATATCCTGGAAACGCTTAGTATATTTGCAATATTCCCCATAACAGTTTAATTAGATATTGTTTGCCGGCTTGTCAAGATGAGGCAGAAAACATTGCCGGCAAATACTTCAGGACAGTTACTCGTCACGGCACCATTAATATTGACGACGCCACAATAATGAAACCGGGGGTAAATTTATGAACAGCAAAAAAAGAAGACTGTCAACGGCTCGATTGTTTCTGTTTTCAACCACCACATTTTTATCTTTTTCATTGCTGACCGGGTGCGCCCAGGCCCCGCTTGGTGAACAGGGTGCGGGCCCCGCTTTCTTCAAAGGATCCCGGAAAATCGAGCAGCTGCCGGCAGAAGCCGCCCTGGCTGTGCCGAAAAACAACAGCCAGCAGACCAACCTCGGCGCACCGCTGACCATCTTTACCGATAAAAATTTTGTCGGTTCAGGCCGCTGCGCCCTCTGCCACGGGAACCTGGCGGACCGGGAGGACCGTGACATGTCCATTACCAATCACTGGCGCTCCACCATGATGGCCAATGCCGCCAAGGATCCTTTCTGGCAGGCGAAAGTCGAGTCGGAAACCAGCCGCAATCCGGCCATCAAGCAGGTGATTGAAGAAAAATGCGTTGCCTGCCACATGCCCATGGCCTGGCGGCAGTTTAATATCAACAAACAGGCATATGAATCCGGTTCCGGGGGCACCCCTTATGACGCCTTCATTAACCCGGCCAATCAATTAAATAAGGCCGCCATGGACGGCGTATCCTGCAGCCTCTGCCACCAGATTGAAGATCAGGGCCTGGGGACCAAAGAGAATTTCAGCGGCAAATTCATTATCGATGCCGGAATACCTGCCCCGCAACGCCCCCACTTCGGCCCTTACAAGGACACGGTGCCGGAGCCCATGCAGACCAGCATCGGCTACAAACCGCTGTACAGCGCCCACACCAACGACTCGGCCCTGTGCGCCACCTGCCACACCCTCTATACACCGTATCTGGACTCGGCAGGCAACGTTGCCGGCGA
The DNA here is from genome assembly GCA_023230525.1 of Desulfobulbaceae bacterium. Lineage (GTDB taxonomy): Bacteria > Desulfobacterota > Desulfobulbia > Desulfobulbales > SURF-16 > SURF-16. Next base: position 16,344 of record JALNXE010000015.1, on the reverse strand, counting down.
ATTCCCCGAGCAGACCCCTTACCTGGAGTGGCTGCACAGCGAATATGGGGAACCGCTGGGCACTCGGCATGACATCTCGGAACAGCTGGACAAAGTGCGGCTTTGCCAGGAATGCCATATGCCCCACTCACCGGCCGGCGGGGTGCTGATCGCCATGCCGGCGCCGAAAGAGTCCACGGGAAAGGACCACTTCTCCCAGCATCATTTTGTCGGCGGCAATATCCTGCTGTTGAACATGATGCAGGACAACATCGACCCGCTTGGCATCACGGCCTCAACGGAAAAGATTACGGATACCAAAAAACGTGCCGCCGACCAGCTGCAGCGCCAAAGCGCCAACCTCTTCCTGCATGGCGGCACCATCAGCAAGGATACCCTGACCGTGGCTGTGGCCGTGGAGAACCAGGTCGGCCACAAACTCCCCACCGGTTTTCCCTCCCGGCGCGCCTGGCTGCATCTGGTGGTGCAGGACGCTGCCGGCGCCGTCCTGTTCGAATCAGGCAAGCCCCAGGCGGACGGTATCATTATGGGCGATGACGGTGACGAGAAGAACCTTTTTGAACCCCATTACGATGTGATCAGCCAGCAGGATCAGGTGCAGATCTATGAATCAGTCATGCAGAACACGGATGGAGAGATCACCCACACCCTGTTGCGCGGCGCGGGGTATATCAAGGATAACCGCCTGTTGCCCAAAGGATTCGACAAGAAGACGGCGGCGGCGGATATCGCCGTTAGGGGAGCGGCGGCGGCTGACGGGAATTTCACCGGCGGTTCGGATCTTGTGACCTACCGGATTCCGGTTGGCAATCAGAGCGGCCCCTTCACCATCACGGCCGAGCTTCTCTATACCCCGGTTTCCCACGCCTTTATGCAGGACCTGACCCAAGACGCCTCCTTAGCCAGGGTGGATCGTTTTGTCAAACTTTACAGTGAGGCGGATAAGACGCCGGTAACCATTGCCGGGGTCAAGGGAATAACCCGATAACCCCGGCTCTGCAGGGCACATGCCGGAAACCTTGCATGTGCCCTGCGGTCCGGCGCTGATCGGAAGGACGCGGAGTCCTGGGCTCAAAGAGGAAGCAGAATGGCCAGCCAGACCACAACGGCATAAACGATCACCAGAAATACCGCGGCCGAGCCCATGTCCTTGGCCCGGCCGGAAAGGGGATGAAGTTCCAGGCCGACCCGGTCGACAACCGCCTCCACCGCGGAGTTCAGCAGTTCGACGATCATCACCAGCAGCAGACTGCCGGCAAGCAAAGCCTTTTCCACTCCGGTTTCCCCGAGCAGCAGGCCAAGCGGCAAAAGCACCACGGCAAGCAGCAGTTCCTGGCGAAAGGCCTCTTCATGTTTGAATGCGGCCGTAAAGCCGGCAAGGGACGATTTGCCGGCCCTGATCAGACGACGGAGTCCCCGGCCGTTTCTCATCTTGTCATGTTGCATGTTTTTTCTTTTCCTTTTTCACCGGATTCAGGAGACAGGAGACAGAATAAAACGTAATAAAATCAATCATTCTGAATTCTGTCTCCTGTCTCCTGCCTTCTATCTTGCCTTCTATCTCCTGCCTTCTGCCTTCTGAATGTATCAGCTCTCTGCCATCTGATCAATAATTGCGCTCATCACTTCCGTAAATTTACCGGCCAGGGATAGCCGGGCAGTACCAGCCAGTACCGGGACGAGGTTGATTTCGATGAGATCCCCTCCCTGCCCCAGCACCTGCCTGGGGATCAAAGCGGCGGGCATCACCTCGCATGAGGTGCCGGCCACCAGCAGCAGATCGGTGCCGCTCAGCAGTCTTTCCGTGTCGAACAGTACCTGAGGAGGAATCTGCTCGTCAAAGAAGACCACATCCGGCTTGAGAATGGCCCGGCAACCGGAGCAGAGCGGCGGCACCGCCATTTGCCGCACCACGGCCAAAGGCCACCTCTTCCCGCAGGCCGGGCAGCTGAAGGATGCCATGGAGCCATGAAACTCGATAACCTGCCGGCTGCCCGCCCGCTGGTGCAGGCCGTCGATATTCTGGGTGATAATGCCGTGGACCAGGCCCATTTTCTCAAGACTGGCCAAGGCTTCATGCCCTCGGTTGGGCCGGCAGTCAACCAGCGTCAACAGCTCAGCCAGCATCTGCCACACCTTGGCCGGGTTTCTTTGAAAGGCCCCGAGAGTACCGTACTCCAGGGGGTTAAACCGGGACCATAAGCCCCCGGGGCTGCGGAAATCAGGGATCCCGCTTTCCGTACTGACACCCGCACCGGTCAACGCAACCGCCTTCCTGCTTTTTTTCAGCAAGACAACGGCCTGCCGTATTGCATTATCCACATTCAATCCTTATTTATTTTGCAATTGACTATAATCATGACATATAATTTGCTTCACATCCCAACCATTGAGTGTAATATGATTAAATCCGCAAGTCATATAAAAAAATCAGCATGAAACAGAGGCAAGAGAATGGATCCTTTTAAAAAGTTCCCAATCAACACATTTGACGAGATTGAAAGAGAATTCGGCCGCATGCTCCGCAACATGTCCACCCACCGCATGTTTCCCTTCCGCGCGGAAAACCTGTTTGTTGCCACGGATGTTTATGAGACGGCGAATGAATTCATGGTGTATATGGAAATCCCCGGCGTCGATCCCGAGAAACTTTCCGTCCTGGTAAACCCCACCAGCGTCACGGTTTCAGGAGAACGTTTGCGGCCTGATTTCGACCACACCATCTGCATTCATCAGCTGGAGGTGGAATATGGCAGATTCAAGCGCACCATCTCACTTCCCGGCCCGATTGATGGCGAGGCGGCCACCTCCACCTGCAAGAACGGATTCTTACTGATCCGCCTGCCCAAGAAAAAAATACCCAGCCCGATCAAAGTGACAATCAAAGGTGAATAAAGGGAGAGGCAATAGATATGAGTGACGACACAAAACAAAATCCCAACGTTGACCCCAATCAACTGGAAATACCCGACGAACTTCCCATCCTCCCCCTGCACGGCTTTGTTTTTTTCCCCGGCATGGGTTTTCCCCTGCAGGTCAAAAGCGAGCAGTCCAAGCAGCTTATCGACGATATCCTGCTGAAAAACCGTTTGCTGGGCCTGGTTTCCCATAAACCCGTGGAAAGGGAACCGGAGCAGATGACCGGGGAGCATCTTTACTCAATCGGCGTGGCCGGCTATATCCACAAGCTGGTCAAAAACAGTGACAACGCCTACCACGTCCTGACCAGCGGTTTCAAAAAAATAAGAATCATCAATTACGTACAGACATCCCCCTATCTCGTTGCCAAGGTCGAAGTTCTCGATATGGACGAAACAATGGATCAGGAAACCGAGGCCCTGGACCTGAACCTGAAGACCCAGTTCAAAAAACTTGCCGAACTGGTCATGCTGCCCCCGGAAATCGTCATGACGGTGGATTCCCTCACCAACCCCTTTCATGCCGCCTTCCTCATCTCTTCCCAGCTCCATATCAGCCAGGAGGAAGAACAGGCAATCCTCGAAACCGCAACCTTGAAGGAATTGCTGCGCCGGGTAACCACCCATCTCAACAAGCGGCTGGATACCGCCCAGATGAGCCAGGATCTCCAGAAATCCGTCAAGGAGGACATTGACAAGAAACAACGGGAATTCTTCCTGCGCCAGCAGCTGCAGGCCATCCGCAAGGAGCTGGGCGAGGACAATGAAAATCTCGATCTCGACGAACTGAATGTCAAGTTTGAAAATGCCAAACTGAGCGAGGAAGCCCGCAAGGTGGCCAAAAAGGAACTGGACCGGCTGGGCAGGATTTCTCCCTCCTCGCCGGAATACACCGTTTCCCGCACCTACATCGACTGGCTGCTGGAGATGCCCTGGGAGATCTCCACCGAGGACTCGCTGGACATCAAAAAGGCCCAGGAAGACCTGGACCGGGATCATTACGGTCTTGAACGAATCAAAAAGAGAATCATCGAGTTTCTGGCGGTGCGCAAACTCAAACAGGACATGCATGGCCCCATTCTCTGTTTTGTCGGTCCTCCCGGGGTCGGCAAAACCTCCCTGGGCCAGTCCATCGCCCACACCATGGGCAGAAAATTCGTGCGCATCTCCCTGGGCGGCGTGCGCGATGAGGCCGAAATCCGCGGTCACCGCCGCACCTATATCGGCGCCCTGCCCGGCCGGATTATCCAGAGCCTGCGCAAGGCGGGTTCGAACAACCCCCTGTTCATGCTGGATGAGATCGACAAGCTCGGCATGGATTTCCGCGGCGACCCATCCTCCGCCCTGCTCGAGGTGCTTGATCCGGAACAGAACTCCAGCTTCAGCGACCATTATCTGGAGATCAACTTCGATCTGTCCAAGGTGATGTTCATCACCACGGCCAACATGCTTGACACCATCCCCGGACCGTTGCGCGACCGCATGGAGATCATCACCCTGCCGGGCTACACCGAGGAGGAAAAACTGCATATCGCCAAGAGGCATCTCATTGAGCGGCAGCTGGAGGCCCATGCCCTGACCGCTGACGACATCTCCTTTACCGATGACGCCATCCGCTCCATCATCCGCTCCTATACCCGGGAAGCCGGAGTGCGGAACCTGGAAAGGCAGCTGGCCACCATCTGCAGGGGCGTTGCCAAGGACATTGTCATCGGCGAGGCCCAGAAGCCCACCATTGATGCCGGTGATCTGGAGAAATTCCTGGGGCCCATTCAGTTTTTCCCCGAGACCCTCGCCCACTCCTGGGGACCGGGGCTGGCCACCGGCCTGGCCTGGACCCCGTTCGGCGGCGAGCTGCTCTTTATTGAATCAGCCAAGATGAAAGGCGCCGCCGGGCTCAAACTGACCGGCAAACTGGGCGACGTGATGAAGGAGTCGGCCAGCGCCGCCCTGACCTTTATCCGGGCCCATGCCGCGGAACTCAAGATTGATGAAGACCTTTTTGCCCAGAACGAGGTACATATCCATGTTCCGGAAGGCGCCACCCCGAAAGACGGACCGTCCGCCGGGGTGGCCATGGTGGTGTCGCTCACCTCGCTGTTCACCAACCGCCCGGTGCGCAAGGATGTGGTCATGACCGGAGAAATCACCCTGCGGGGTGATGTGCTGCCCGTGGGAGGCGTCAAGGAAAAAGTGCTGGCCGCGGTCCGCTCAGGCATTACCGAGGTGATCCTGCCGGCGCTCAATAAAAAGGATGTGTCGGAGATCCGTGAATCGGTCAGAAATACCATCAACTTTCATTATGTGACCGACATCAGGGAGGCTTTAAAAGTAGCGATTATTGAATGATGTCGAGGCGATAGAGTTCCGCTGCCCTGCCAGACGGGGCAGCGGCGTCTTGAAAAAAAGCATTTTCAAATCATGAACCTCCCTGCTCAGTCTGCATGCAGCACCTTATGGAGCAGCAGGGCAATCTGTTCCTTGGCCAGCGGTTTGAAGGCGAACGCCCGGATGCCTTTCTGCTTCGCCACCCCTTCGTCTACCATACTGCTGTAACCGGTGCAGAGAATGATCGGAATATCGGGGCGGATGAGCAGCATCCGCCTGGCAAGCTCAATGCCGGTCATGCCGGGCATTGTCTGATCTGTTATCACCACATCGAACTGATCCGGCTGTTTGTAGAAAAGCTCCAGGGCCTCAAAACTGTGCAGCTTGGCCGTGACGTGATAACCCAGCCTTTCAAGCATGCGCTTGCCGATGCCTACGAGCAGTTCCTCATCATCCACCAGCAGGATCCTCTCCTGGCCCAGCGGGATCGCTTTGCCGGCCGGCGGCTCCGGAACCCCATCCGCTTTGCTCTGCGGGATATAGATATGAAAGGTGGTCCCTTTGTGCAGCTGGCTGTCCACGGTAATCGTGCCACCATAGTTGCGGATGATCCCATAGGCTATGGCCAGGCCCATGCCTGTCCCCTTGCCCTGCTCCTTGGTGGTGAAGAACGGATCAAAAATTTTATCGATAATATCCGGGCCGATGCCATGCCCCGTGTCACTGATGGCAAGCTCGATGAAGGTCTTGGCCGGGGAGGACTCATCCCGTAATTCCAGCGGGAGCTGCTCGGCAATTTTTAAGGTAATCCGGAGAATGCCGCCGGATTGCTCCATGGCATGAAAGGCATTGGTACACACATTCATCAGAATCTGATAAAACTGCGTGGGGTCAGCCTCGATGGTGCCGCAGTCTTCGGCAATATCATGCTGGATCTCGATGGTGGTCGGGATGGAGGAACGCAGCATTTTCAGAGCTTCCTTGATCAAGGGCTGGGGCTGAAGGATAATCCGTTCCACCTTTGTTTGCCGGCTGAAGGTGAGAATCTGCTGCACCAGATTCTTGGCGCGATTGCCGGCAATAAAAATCTCGTTTATATACTCGGACAACTCGGTCCCGGGCTTGACATCCTCCTTGGCCATCTCGGCATAACCGAGAATGACGCTGAGTATATTATTAAAATCATGGGCAATACCGCCAGCCAGGGTCCCAATTGCCTCCATTTTCTGGGCCTGGCGCAATTTCATTTCAATAGTTTCTTTTTCCTCTTCTGCCCGCAGACGCTTGACATCGGCCTCTTTCTGCTTTTCCACCATGGTGTTGGCGGAATGGGCCAGTCTCTGGAATTCTTGAAAACGCAGCTCGCTGACGGCAATGGTTTCCGCCTGGGATGACGCCTTCTCAAAAAAATTGGTAAAGACGGTGAATTCATTTTCTAATTTCCGGGTCAGAAACCTGGCGATCAGCACCATTAATAAAATGGCAAGCAGCATCGACAGCAGGATAGAGGAAATCTGCTTGACCGCCTTCCTCTTTAATAATTCCTTTTCCGCTGCGATGAGGGTCTGGACGTCATCAAGATAGACGCCTGCGCCGATCATCCAGCCCCAATTCTTATATCCCTTGATAAATGATATCTTCGGCACGGGTTTTGATTGCGTCGGTTTATTCCATACATAGCGGATGAAATCTCCATGCGGGTTTTCCGCCGCCTTTCTCTCCTCCTGGATAACCTTCACCCCGTTAGGATCGGTCATGTCCCAGATATTGACCCCGATCAGCTCCCGCTGGGTATCATTCATCAATGTTGTCCCGTGGAAATCAACGACAAAGATGTAACCGTCTTGGCCGAATCTGATTTTTGCAATGCGCTCAAGGACCTCCTGTTGAATATCCTTTTCCATGTCATCAAGATATTCACCGGTACCTATCAGCCAGTTGCACGGTTCAAAAAGTTTCACATAGGCGATCTTGGGATAATCCCGTTCCCCATGAAAGGGCTTGGTCCACAGATATTCATAAAAACCCTCACCCTTTTCTTTGGCGATGCCGATCATGTCCTGGATGACGAATTTCCCTTCCTTGTCTTGGGTGGCGAGCATGTTTCTGCCTTCAACCTCAGGCCGGTCGGCAAACAGCTCCTCTATCCCGTCAAGGGAAACGGCGAAAAAATATCCCCGGCCGTTACTGAAACGGATAGGCCGCAGGGCCTCTCTGACAAGATCTTCAATTTCCGCAGCCGGCATCCTGCCGGCATTTATCCTGTAGAGGTGCTCTGCGATCGCATACGCTTCATATACCCTGTTTTTCACTTCGGATCGCACGCGATGTTCAAGCAGTGATTTCATGAAGGCGATATAATCAACGGTTTTCTCAACCTCATTTTTAATCAGGGATTTCTGCTGCTCGACATATTTATTCTCAATAATTTTCGATTCGCTGAGAAATTCCCGGTAATCACTGTAGATGGTTATCGTGCCGCCCAGAACGCTGGAAAGAACCACCAGGGTGACGGCACTGAACAAAAATATCTTGATGACACTTTTATTTTTTTGCATGACAAAATACTGGGGCTTCCCGGGTGGCGGTCCCTGCTTGCGGGACAATTTGTCGGCGGCGAAAATCAGGTGAAATCACGCCTGTTCATGCCGCAATCAATGCAAGCGGCATGGGCAAGTTAAGTGCGGAGGGCGGCAGTGGTCCTCTGTCCGCCGTTTTTCCACATGATGGATTTTGGCATGAAAGGATTTACGAAGTCAAGGGATGAATGAATCACTTATTGCGGGGCGGGGAGCACCGACCGGCATGGCTGGCACAAGCCCCTCTATGGGCGGGGCAGTGCGTGTGCCGCATCAGTATCTCCGGATAGGGAGGTATCTTTCCGGCGGACGCCGGTGAGAGATCCGGGGCTCAGGCCATGTACGGTAAGGCAAATGGCTAAAAGCGCCCCGGTCAAACGGGTAAAAGGAAGCGGCGGCAACGCTGCCTTGCAGTTGCCGCACCATGAGCTGCTGCTGATTAATGCATATGGCCTTGCATCTTATGGGGAGAACGCATGGCGTCAATCATGTCCCTGGTAATCTCGGGAAAAGACAGCAGCTTGCTGCCATGGTGATCCTTGAGAAAATTCTCAGCTGTTGATTTGTCCTGGAAAGGAACAAACTCTTCCCCCATGGGACCATAGACGTCACTGCCCACCACATAAAAGGCCTTGCGGCCGTCCAGCCAGGCAAGGGTATAATAGTCCTTGACCCAGATCTCCTCCACGGTCAGCTTGCCGTCAGCCCCGAACGAGGCGGGATCAAAATAAAAGGCCATCAGATCCTTGACCCCGTCAAAGAGTTGGATCTTGCCGGCGCTATCCCGGAGCTGGGTAATCCAGTTCGGGTATTTTGCCACGAACATGCCGCAAACCGCGCAGCGGGAAGTGTTGTCGATCTTCTCCTGCGGCTGGGCAAAGACCGGCGCCGCCCAAACAGATGCGGAAAAAAACAGCATTGCCGCCCCATAACCAAACAAACGTCCAATTTTCATCGCTTTCCTCCATGAGCAAAATATTTATCAAGCAGCCGCTGCAGCTCTGCCTTATCGACTCCGCCAGGCACAGCGGCATTAATTTTCTGATCCGGATCAATAATAATGGTCTGCGGCACAATTTTCACCCTGTAGAGCGCGGCAACTGCGCCGTCCTTATCCATCACCACGGGAAAGGGGATGGCCAGATCGCCGGCAAATTGGGCTACTTCTTCCTGTGAGGCTCCTGAGTTAAGATAAACCACCCGCAACCCCCTGTCCTTGTATTTATTGAAATATTCATTAAAAATCGGGGTATCTGCCCGGCAGTATATGCAGTCAGTGCTCCAGAAGCGCAGAATTACCGGGTGCCCGAGCCACTCATGCAGAGTAATCTTGCCCCCCGCCATATCCGTAACCGTGAAATCCGGGGCTCGGTCGCCAATCTTCAGCTGGCTGTTCCGCTGACCGGACTCGCAGCCCGAAAGGAGCAGCAGAAGCGCCAGGGCTGTCAGGAAAAAGACCATTTCCTTCCAGCATAGCCTGTCATGGGGCCGGAGCGCAACTGACATCACACTTGTCCAAAGGCTAATCTGCCATTTTTCATATGCAGAATGCGGCTGTTATGCTGGGTCATCGCCAGATGGACATTGTGGGTTACCACCAGAAAGGTCATGCCCTGTTGATGAAAGCGCCGGAACATGGTGAGAATATCGGCTTCGGTTTCCTCGTCAAGATCACCGGTGGGCTCATCCGCCAGAATAATCTCCGGCTCGTTGATAAAGGCCCGGGCAATGGCGATCCGGCGCTGCTGGCCGCCGGACAACTGGGCCGGATAGACCTTGGCCTTGTCCGCCAGTCCGACTTCCGTCAGCAGGCGCATGGCGCGATCCTTTCCTTTTGCGGCATCTGCCTGGAAATACAGGGGTAAAAGGAGATTTTCCAAAGCGGTAAGGGTGGGGATAAGGCTGGCAAACTGGAAAATAAAACCAATGGTCTTATTGCGCAGCAAGGAAAGATAGGTATCACCGGAACCCCAGTTGTCCCTGCCGTGGATGCGGACACTTCCCCGGTCAGGGCTGGTCAACCCGCCGATAAGACTGAGCAGTGTCGTTTTCCCGGAACCTGAGTGCCCCAATATCACGGCAAAATCACCGCCGGCAACATCCAGATTGACATCATCAACCGCCTGCACCACCGTGTGATCGGCCCGATAGGTCTTGCTCAACTGCTCGCACTGAATAATCACGTCACCACCCCGCTTGGCATCGTCAGCAGAAATCAAATTATATCAAATCGCTTGTAATTTATTTCCCTGTCTTCATTTATATCTTTTTTATAAATAGCTGTTGACATAATGTGCCACAATGTGTCACATTATGTCAACAGCTATTTGTGCCAAGCTCTGGAAACAATATCGTCGCTCGGCCAGCAGAAACGGCATAAGCAACCATAACGAACTGCTCAATAATAAATTCAACTTTCTGAGTTGTGGTAACATGTTGAAATTAAATTGATATCCTCATGGTCCCCGCAGCTTGTTTCCAGAGAATTCAGCAGCCAGAAATCAGGAGCCAGAATAAAACGTAATAAAATCAACCATTCTGAATTCTGTCTCCTGTCTCCTGAACTCCCATGGCGAAGATAAGAGCAGCAACTATGTCACAAAAATATCATTATTTCGACAAAATAGATCAAGTCAGAAAGTTGGGAATAAAGGGTTATTTCGTTTCGGCTTCTCATTAACCGCGCCAAGGACCTCTTCATGGAAAAAGATGAACTGATCCGGATTCGCAGAAAATTGAAAAAAACCCAGAAGGACCTTGCTGCGATTCTTGCCGTTACTCTGCGAACCATCCGCAGTTATGAACAGGGTGATCGAAACATCCCTCCCCATATCGAAAGACAACTTTATTTCATATTAAGCAGAATCAATGACCATCATTCAACCGCAAAGATGTGCTGGGATATTAAAAAATGCTCCGCTGAGCAACGGCAGGCATGCCCGGCCTGGCAATATCGCTGCGGCACGCTCTGCTGGTTTATCAACGGCACGATCTGCGGATGTACAGCCGAGGAAAGCTGGCAAAGCAAAATGATGATCTGCCGCAACTGTGAGGTATTCCGCGCCATGCTGAGTGCCCCGGAGATTTAAAATGACAGCTTACAGACGGTGAGCAAATTTCTGCGAAACCGTATTATCAATAAATAGGAGGGAAACTATGAAATTGACAAGCAAGAAGGTTATCAGCACCATCGCGGTCAGCGCCATGATGCTGGGGATCGCGGGGGCCAGCGCCCTGGCCGGGACAGAGTATGGAGGAACGGCCTATGTAGCCGGTATGGGCGGGCATTTTGCCAAGGCGACTTTCAAGATTGATCCCGCCGCCGAAACCCCGATCACCATCGAACAACTTGATAAGGTGGATATCGGCACGGGCGACACCCACCCCACCCACGATGCCCGCATTGACAGCCAGGACCGCGACACCCTTTACTGGTCTACCTACAAGCCTGATCATGGGGCAAATGACGTCTACCATTACGGCAAAAGCAATCTCAAAACCGGCAAAGTCATCAAAGATGCCACCATGAAGATTCCGGATAAGGTGCTCAATACCAAGGCAGGCTACTGCGCCTCGGCCCAAACCAGGGATTATTTCATGCCCATCTCCATGAACAAACCCGGCTACATCAGCGTCATCAGCAAAAAAGACATGCAGGTCAAACACAATGTCTTCTTTGAAGGCACCGAGGCCGACATCAAGACAGGCTACAAATTCATCCACGGCACCAATTCACCGGACATGAAGGAGATTCTGATTACCCTTAACGAGTCAAACGTCGGCCAGGACAATAAGGACCTGGGCGACACGGTGGGCAAGCTGCACCTGATCGTGCTGGATGCCGCCGCCCTTGAGCAGGGCCAGGTAAAGGTTCTGCGCCAGGGCACGGTTGACGTCAACCAGAAGTCCTCCATCAGTTTCCGCCAGTATTACTCGCCGGACGGCAAATACATTGCCAACGCCACCGGCGATATGCTGATCATCCTTGATGCCAAAACCTTGACCCCGCTTGATAAGGAAACCATGCCCAACCTGGAGGAAAACCATGATGCCATCTTTACCCCGGACGGCAAATATGTCATTGCCACCTCCAGGACCAAAAGCATCCTGCCGGGCTGTGCCGATCCGCAAAAGCCGGCTGACGGCGAATGGCGCATGGACGGCCAGCTCAAGCTTTATGACGTGGCTGCCAAAAAATTCATCGGCAATCCCACCTCAACCTGCCTCAAATGCCATGACAGTGAACTGGGTACCGGCCCTGACGCACCCCATGCCGTGCTGTGCGGTATTGATGTGAACTGGAAGTAAATGTATTAGCAGCCATAACAGGCACGCCGGGAACCGCCGACCAGCGGTATCCCGGCCATAGTCAACCTGCGGCTTGACGGGCAGCCCGCTTACCCAACCCGGCCAGAGTTATTGTATGATCAAAACAGCAGACCACCTTTCCGCTAACCGCCCGCCTTCCGCGCCCCTTACCCTTAACCTCCAGAGGACCCCGCGCCATGCACCTTGACAGCGTCCTGGCCATTGCCGCAATTGCCTGGAAAAACGTGGCCAGAAAGATATTCCGCAATTTCGTGCTGGCCCTGGCGGTTTCCCTGCTGGTTGCCCTGCTGGTTTTTGCCCTGCTGTTCACCAAAGCCGTGCGTGAAGACATCGATGCCGCAGCCATGCGTCTCGGCGCCGATATCGTCATCGTCCCGCCGGAGGCGAAAAGCATGGCGGATGAATTCATTCTCGAGTCCCTGGTCAAAACATTTTACATGGACGAAACGGTCTTCAAGACCCTCGTTACTCTGCCGGATATTGCCGCCGGAACCTATCAGATCTACCTGCATACCCTGGATTCCGGGTGCTGCAGCATCGATGAGGGACAGGTCATCGCCATCGATCCAGCCACGGATTTTGTCGTCACCCCCTGGGTGCAGGGCAATAAGCACCTGAACGCCGGGGAGGTTTTTGTCGGCAGCTATGTCTACGAATATCTCGGGCTTATCGCCACGGCCAAACTGTTCGGAACAGGGGTGGATATTGTCGGTCATCTGGAAGAAACCGGCACCGGACTTGACCGGGGCATCTTCATGCGGGTTGAAGACCTGGGCAAGATTTCCAAGGAAGCCATGGGCTCGTACACCCCCGGCAAGATCTCCATTATCTTCCTGAAAGTCAGGGAGGGGGCGGATGTGGATCAGGTGGTGGCCAGGATCCGCGACATCAATCCCAGAATCGGCATCATGACCCGAGGCTCCATCGGCGCCGATGTCCGCAACACCCTGCGGGACATTCTCCGGGTATTTTCCATCACCATCACCATTTCCTCGGTGCTGGCCATCCTGCTGGCCTGGTCAACCTTCACGGCCATGGCCAACGAACGGCAGCGCGAGGTCGGCATCCTGCGGGCCATCGGCGCCCGCCGCCACCATATCGTGCAGATGTTCCTGGGCGAGGCTTTTATCATCAGTTTTATCGGCGGGCTGTTCGGCACCGTTTTGGGTCATGCCCTTATCCTTTACCTGGCCGATGATTTCAATCTGCTGACCCGCCTCGGCGCCCATTCCATTCTTTCCCAGGCAAACATTCTGCTCAGCGCGCTTTCCATGTTTTCCGGGATAGCCGTCTGCCTGACCGGCGCCCTGGCACCCGTCCTGCGCCTGGCGTTCATGGAGCCCCTGCTGGCCATCAAGGAGGAGTAGAATACTCCAGCGTTTGAACGTTTCAGCGTTTGAACGTTTAAACGATTTCAGATATGGGACCGCACCCATTGCAGCAGATTGCCCAGGTCCATGGCCCCGGGCTGGCGCGCCACCTCCCGGCCGTTCTTGAAAACCGCCAGGGTCGGAATGGAACGGATACCGAACTGGGCGGCCAGGGCCTGCTCCTGTTCGGTATTGACTTTTGCCAGCCGCGCCCGGGGTTCAAGCTGGGCAACTGCCTGGGCGAACACCGGCCCCATCATCTTGCACGGCCCGCACCAGGGGGCCCAGAAATCAACCACCACCGGGATGCCATTGCGCTCCACATGCTTCTGGAAGGAAGCTTGATTTAATTCCACCGGTCTGCCGGCAAACAGCCTGTTTTTACACTTGCCGCACAGCGCCCCGGCCCCAAGCTTTTCAGCCGGAACCCGATTGACGCTGGTGCATTCGGGACAGACAATATGTATACTATTCATCGTGCTATTCCTCTCTGTTATTCAGGAGCCAGAATTGTCTTCTGTCTTCTGTCTTCTGTCGACTGACTTCGGTCTTCCAGGAAATCCTCAGATTATAAAGTAAACCGATCCGGCAGGAAATCAACTCTCCTCCTCTTCCCTTTTCTTGCACTCCAGCCGCTTTTCCTGTACAACTTCGGTGTTTGCCTTTCCCAGGCCGGGAGCCCGGCAATTCTTAATTATCTCACAGGGATCAGATCAATGTTTGCCAAATTATTACATCTCTATCAGTTTGTCGACCAGACCATGGCCATGCTTTTTGACCGCTTCCCGGCGGAGATCCGGTGCGGCAAAGGCTGTACGGACTGCTGCAATGCCGTCTTTGATCTCTCCTATATCGAAGCCGCCAATCTGCTCGCGCACTTCAAGACGCTGCCCCCTGACAGCCAAAATGAAATCCTGGCCGGATGCCCGCCGGCAGAGCAGCAATGGCTGGAAATTTTCCAAGGCAATGGCGACCCCTCCACGGCCCGGATCCGCTGCCCGCTGCTGAGCAGCCAGGGGCTGTGCCGCTGTTACGCCGCCCGGCCGATCAACTGCCGCACCTACGGGGTGCCCACCGTCATCAACGGCGCGGCCCATGTCTGCGGGCTGTCAAACTTTTCCATGGGCAGCTCCTACCCCTCCCTGGATCTTGCCCCGCTCCAGCGCAGCCTTTATGAATATTCCGTTGACAGCGCGGGTGAAAAGCTCGGCCGGCAAAGATGGCCCGTGGCCGTCATTCTTCTCCATCCGGAACAGCTCACACGGAAATAACCGCCCACGGCAAAAATGCCGCATGCCACCCATTGCCTGATGTGAGTGCATCCAAGCCATCATTGCGGGCCAGCGAAGCGCGACCCGGCAACCAGGAATTTCCCATTCCCGTTTACCCGACAAACTGGCCGCCATGGCAATAGCAAACCGACACGATCAAACCAAGACGGCGCGGCGCTTCCCCCCCTGCCTGTCATAGAAAGAAGCCATTGACAAATACTTAACAGATGTTTATTTTTTGTACCAAACGGTCGGTTTTCTAACAGTTCACTGCCGAGGTATGCCTATGAATTTCAGACTGCTGTCCGTCCCCTTTCTTCTGGTATTTTTTTTATTTTTGGCGGGATGTGCCGCAACCGGCCCCAGGGGAGCCGCAACCTTTATCGACTTGCACAATGGCATTTTCCAGGTGCCGGGATCGGACCTGATGTGGCAGAAGGAGAGAAGCCCCTTGTTTACCAGCAAGGAAGAGGCGGTTGATTATGTAAGGAATCTCAGGTTAGGCGGCTACACCGACTGGCGGCTTCCCACCCCGGACGAGGTGCTGACGCTGCACAACGTGGTTGATTTCGGCCAGGCAAAAGAGGGTGATTCCGACATCTCCCTGTCCGGCAACTACTGGTGCGCCTTAACCGGAGATGAAATTATCGCCGGCTCCTGGCAGGACGGGGTGTCCTGTGAACTGACCCGTTCCTACCAGCCGAACACCACAGGACATGTGCGGGCGGTGAGGCCGTAAGGCCAGATTGCTGCTCGCGGCATCTGAATCAATAAATTTTCAATTGACCGATTCGGGCCTAATTTGCCTGAATTGAGCAAAAATATCGCATCCAACCAAAGATTGCATATCTAACATACTGATTTTACGATTAAAAAACCTGCTGAAACAATCTCCCTTCGTCAATTTTGGATTTACTATATCAGCAAGAATGTAAAGTTGATGATAAGTTGATTTTGTTAGATATTTGATGGGGCAATATAAAGGGATGAACGTCCGGCTCACCGGACCGGCGCTGTTTGCCGGGTCCGAGTGGAGCCGGTGGTTAGAGCTTATTTTTTAATCATTGCGAATAGTCTTTCAGGATATTCAACTTTCGTATCACTACAAAACCTGTAAAAGGTATTCAAAATATTGTTTCTCAAAATTTCTAATTGTTGTGCCAGATATTTTTGGTCTTTATGTATGTCATATTTTTCAGTGACAGATAGAAACTTTTTCACTTCATCCAACACATAATTTAATATTGAAATAAATTGAGGATTTTTAACCTTTGAAAGCTTTACTTTTTGATCTACTAGAAATTTTCTGTATTCAAGAACTGACTTTATTGCATTTTCTGTACAAGTTGCACAGCATTGCCATGATGTTAAAAATCGCTTATCTTCTGACCTTATCAGGATTTCAGTCACAATTTCTTTTTCTAAATTCAGACAACCTGAACTCGGGACTTTTCTCTACCGGAGGTCACGGTTGGCAATAGGTTGATTTTGCGTAAGAAAATCATTTTCTAAAGAAATCAGCAGAGCGGGCTTGCCGATGCGGCAGGAT
>JALNXE010000014.1 GCA_023230525.1 Desulfobulbaceae bacterium | reverse complement strand
TTATTGATCTTTTCGCAAAAAACCAATATACCAGGAAGCGAAGAGCATTTCATTTTAAATATTAAATATTTCGGCAAGTTATGCTGAAATATTAGCTAAAAATAGCAACTCCGAAAGTTGAGTCTCCAAGTATGGCTTCATGATGTTCCCCACCAGGCTGTTTGCGATTTTACAAATTTTTCCATGGATAAAATTCCTTTCACTTAATGATTTCTGTAAGTAATTTTATCCAAAAGAGAAGATCAAGGTTATTTTTCTAAGGCGTAATAAATGGTTAAATTCGGAAGGCGGAAAGGTTATCGCAGCCTGTCTTGAAAATCATTGATCGCGTCCTGCACATCGTTCTGCATCTGGGCCGCCGGCATTGGCGCAATATCCCCGAACACCTCGGTCAAGTCAATCTGCGAAAAATCAAGCATCTGAAACTCTTCAGGTGTGAAACCTTCGCAGTTTGGTGCTTTGGCTGAGCCCCAGTTGCCGTTGGGGTTGAATGTCTGCAGTTGCATGCGGCCCTGTTCATGGATGATCCGGGCAAGCTTAGAGTTAAAGAGGCAGTATGTTTCCGCCTCCTGCACGCAGCCGATAAACATGATGTCTTTTTTGCAGTAGGTGCCAATGTAATGGGCCCGGCCAGCCTGTTTGGCCTGCACCGTTTCGATGCTGGCGTCCGGACAATATTCCTTGAGAAACAGAAAATTCTCGTCCGAATCATCACAGCAGTTGAAAAATGAGGTAGACCAGCCATTCTCAAGACATTCCGAACGGCTGCCGGCAAAGATCCTGATTTCTCCCAAACAATCTCCACTGGCGGTGGTTCCTCCATCGATACATGTCATGTCGTGGCCCGCTTCATCGAGAACCGTCATGGCGGCAGCAGCTTCGGCGAATTCGTCGAGGCATCGGCAGTCATCGATAATGACCTCTCCAGGCCCGGCGGGACAAATGTTATCCAGACCGCAGACATGATAAAAAATGTCGTACCTGGTGGGTGAATTCTGATAATCGGTACTCACTCCGTTTACACCAGCCTGGCTGTCCTCTATCTGCTTTCTCGTCTTGCAGACCATTTCACAGTCTGGCGGCGGATCAAGCTTGGGGATGGTCACGGTCTGCTCATCCACTGTCCATGCCCCGGTCTCATGATCCTTTCTGGCATCGGTATAAGCGAAGTTCGACCGGGCCGGCGTATTGTCTTCAACCGAACTGGTAATGGTGTCCACCCGTCGCGCGGCATCGCTGAAATCGAAATTCTTGTTTCCGGTGCAGCGGTAGGTCCGATCCTTTCGCCACCAGCCCCTGGTAATGGTCATGCAATAGGGCGGCTCACCGGCGTTGCAGGGTGAGGAGGCGGTGAAACTTCGGGCCGAGGAGAGCGGCGCAAGGCCGGTGGGCTGAAAGTTCCGGAAGGTCTGCACCGAGTCCACGGTTTCCTCCCGCAGGGAACAATCTGGATTATCTGCCATGGCGCTGCACAGATCGTTAATGGTATCAGTCGCCTTGTAGGTGCAGACGGCATCGCTTTCAGCAAGAAAGCTTACCCATTGGCCGGCGCTGCCTCCTATACTGATAAAACGTAATCGGCCGTCTGAAACCTCGACCCCGAAGAAAGGCGCCTGTGACCTGCCTGAGCCGGTCAAATTTATCCAGGCCCCTGTGCCAAACCTGGTAGTGCCGGCGCGTATGCGGTTATTCGCCACTTCGATGAAACAAAATGCTGCCTGCGAGATGCCTGCGCCTCTGAGTTCGACCCAACTCCCCGTACCAAAGTTATCGATCGAGAGCCGTATCCGGTCATCTGCTATCTGGATGGTGCCAGGGATGGACAAAAATATATACCCGGAAGAGGACCCCGATCCTCGCCATTCGACGCACCGGCCCGAGATCGGGTCGGGTGGCTTGCCGTCAGGGCAGGAGCGGGAGAGTTGTTCCACCGTGGCAATGCGGCTTATGCTGCAGGTCTGCAGACTGGTGGCGGCACCCCGCCCGGCCATGCTGGTGCTCACCATGGAATAGTAGCTGTCTGGATCGGCGATTTGGTTTGCCACTACGGCATTGACGTCACCGGTCATGGTGGAGGGCTGGTTAAAATATGCTGACTGTGGCATCACGCCTGTTTGGGAGCCGCTGTTGTTCTGGCCGTAATAGCTGATGGCGGAATCGGTCAGTTCGACTCTGGACACGGCATAGCCGCTTTTCCGTTCCTGCACCACCGCCACCACGCCACCACCCAGGTCCTTGAGCATGTCCCGGACATTGCCGGGGCTGCCGCAGCTCAGGTTCACACAATAGCAGCCGGCCAAGGTAGTCATGGGGCTGGCCGCCAGACTCGCACGTCCGGCGCTGTCGCTGGTCCAGCTATAGGTCCGGCAATGATCCCAGGTGCCGGGATCACAGGAGATGACACCGTTGGCGCAGATGCCGGAGATCGGCAAGGGAGGCTGATAGCCGTAGTCGAAATTACCGTCGAAATCGAGATCCTGTCGTACCCGGACTGGGGTGAGATCGCCGCTGGCAGCTCGCTGGATTGCGAGCGTGAGAAAGGCTGAAGATGAGGGATGGCTGATCTGCACGGCGGCGGTATCCGACCCGTCGATGGTCGAGAGTTGCGTTTCGCCTGAAGTGAACGGCAGGGAGGCATTCCGGCGGATGGCCTCGCTTGATCCGAATTGCTTAAGCGCTGCGCTGGCTGCGTCAAGAGCCGCCGAGGCCGGATCAGCCGCCAGCACATAACGGGCATGAGAGAGCACACTAAGCGCGATGACGGCGCACCATCTCGCGGATGGCTTGATCATAGTCCTTGCCCTCTTTGACCAGTTTTTCCATGGCGGCGATTTCCCGGGGATTTGAGGTATAAATGTAATAGGTGTATGGATCCACCACCAGGCGCAGCACCCCGTTGCCGAACGGGGTGTCGAAAAAGAGTTCCGAATATTTCGGCGGTTTGGATTTGACGCTTTTGAGTAACTCGGTGGTGAAGTCATCGTAATCGATGAGGCCTTCCTGTTTGGCGGCGCTGAAATCCTGAGATTCCAGCAGGATCTTGAAGGCGGAATTGGATTTGATCACCTCGCCCACCGCGCCGAAGCTCTTCAGATCAAAGAGCGACTGGGTGATGACCATGAACGAGCCCTGGTATTTTCGCGCCCGGCGATAGCCCTCGCTGATGACCGGGGCCAGCATGGCGGCCTCGCCCATGAACTGCCAGGCCTCGTCAAAGATGATCAAGCGCGGCCGCGAGCGGTCGGAAAGATAGAGGTCCTGGGTTACGGCGTTGATGACCAAGAGCGTTACCACCCGGTAAAGTTCCGGCTGCACCTTCAGATGCTCCAGTTCCAGGACCACGAATTCATCCTGGCGGATGTCGAAAGTGGACGGACCGGTGAAAAAGCGAGCATGGGCTCCCTGGCTGGTGAATTCCCGGATATTGAAGGCCAGCTTGCTTGCTGCCTCGGAAAGGTTTTTGTTGCCGGCGATCTCGCCAAGGTTTGCCTCCGGCACATCCGGGAAGCGGGACAGAAACCGGTAAACCGTATCGGCATCCGCATTGTTGCCCTCCTGCTGCCAGGCCCAGCGCACCGCATTGCGGATCAGATTCATTTCGGTATCGTCCGGCCGGCTCACGGCGGAGTTGGAATAGGCCATCTGGGCGAAAACGGCAGTGACGCTTTTGAGTTCCTCGTCCGGATCCTCGATATGGGTGAAAGGATTCAGACAGACCGGGATGCCCGGCTGGAAGTCCAGATAACGTGCCCCGAGCATGGTGGTCATTTTCTTGTAGCTGCCGCCGATATCGACGATGCGGATCAAGGCCCCGGTGGCGTAATAGTTGAACGATATGGAGTTGACCAGAAAGCTTTTGCCGCTGCCGGAACTGGCGCAGCAGAAGACATTCTGGTTGATGGCCCCGGCATCAAAGAAATCGAGCCCGGCCAGTTGCCCCTTGCGGCCCAGGAAAAGCAGCTTCGGCAGTCCGGCGCCGGCGAAATCAGCCTGCACCGGCAGAATGGCCGTGACCGTGGGTACCGGGGCGATGAAATCGCGGTTGATGTTCGCGAGCGTCCTGCCCTCGGTGTAAAGACCGAAAGGCAGGGCGGCCAGGAACATGATCTTCAGAATTCCCCAGTCCTGCTGCATGGTGTAGCCGCAGCTCTCCCACATGCGCCTGGCCCGGACCATGGAGTCCAGCCCCTTGTCCTTATCCGTGCTCCAGGTCCAGAGTATGGGCATGACCTTGACAAACGGGATGCCCTTGTCAAGATCGTCGGCGGCGTGCAGGTATTCGTCCTGTTTCCGCCGTAGCGATGGCGAAAAGGAGCCCACCGCCTCCTGCTGCAGAACCAGATTGCATTTGGCGTGCAGGGTGCTGGAGAGTGGTTCGAAAATGACATTCACCGTATAAAGGAAACCGGTTTTGATCTGATCGGCGTCCGAAATCAGGCCCCAAATCCCGCCGAACAGGGAATTGGTCTGCAGCGGATCAACCTCCTTGGGAAACACCTTGGGTGTGGTGCAGCAGAAATACTTGTCGCCCACCTTCAGGCAGTCCCCCTCATCCCGGATTACCGTGTCGCTGGTGATGATCTGCTTGCGAATCGGCACGTACGGATCATACTGGTTGATGTTGCGGTCGGGATACCCTTGCGGGTAGCGGTTCAGGAAACGACGGCACCATTCCAGCAACCGCTCAGGCCCCATGTGGCGCGGATGGAGATGCGCGGCGGCCAGGGTTTCGTGGATCTGCCGCTTAACCTCCTTGAGCACGCTGTCTCGGGCCTCCCGGCTTTTCTGCGGCAGCTTGACCGCCACGAACAGCCGAAAATTACGGATGGGGATGCCGGCACTTTCATGTACCCCATCAACCCCGCCGCGGACAAAGGAGCTCACCGCTTCCAGGTTGGCGTAAACCAGGGGATGATTCCGGATACGTGAGCGCCGGAAAAGGGCAAGCATTGGCTCGACATGGGGATCGGCATGGAAGATAAACTGCAGCACCGCATCCATGGGCAGCCCGGCCCGGAACAGACCTTCCAGGGTTTTCAGGGTCTTCACTCCGGCAAAGGCGAGCGGCGTGCATTCCCACAGCATGCCGGCCGTGTTGTCCTGGTTCCGGTAGGTTTCGCTTTCGGGATCATAGGCGATATAGTTGAGGTAATTCGAGAAGGAATCACGCCGGACCATTTTGCGCAGTTCGGCGAGTTTCAGACCTCCTTCGGAGCCGAACAGCAGTTGATCGAGAAAGGCCAGCATCGTTATTCGATTCCCTCGTCAATGCCGGTCAGCACCCACTTGGCCGATTCCACCTGCAGATAGGCGTAACGGGCCATGAACAGATCGCCGTTTCCCTTGTAGGGCAGGATCAGCACCCGCAGGATGCGGGGCGGCTCGATTATCGGCGTCTGCGGTTCTTTAAGCAGCTCCGCAAGCCGGAAAAGCCGCGCCGTTTCAACATCTTCCTCGGGAACTGCGGATTTTTGTGCCGGGATTTGAGGAGTGCGCACCGCCTCTTCATAGGCAGTTTTGGTATCAACGCACTTTCCTGCATCGTCCGGAGCATCGCAGTTGAAATTTTCATGATAGGGATTCAAGGCCGCACCGCAGCCGGAAAGCAGCAGGAGGAGAAGGAAGAAGAAACTGTAGGGTGCAAAATTGGAAGATGGTTTCATCAGTAAAGTTTCCGGAATATGGATTGTCTGAAAAAGAGGCTTTTCTTCTCTTTTCGAGGGGATGACCTTAAAAGGATAAACGACATGTGCCACCACCTGGAAAGAGAGGGCTATTTTTTTTGAATAAAAACGAAGCTGATCATGGTTTATTCTGCGTTATATTAACCTATGTATTAATTTTGTATTGAAATAATTCATTTATAGATTAATATAGATGAAACAATAATTAATCTAAAGGTTAATAAAATGAAGCCTCTTCATAGACGACTGATACAGGAGCAGTTGGAAACAACATTTGCCCGCCTCTCATGTTTGCGCGACGTACAACGTCCGGCCAGGGGCTGGCTGCGTGCCATCAGAGAAGCCTTGGGGATGTCGGGCAGGCAGTTTGCCCAACGCCTTGGGGTCTCTCCGCCATGGGTTTCAAGCCTGGAGAAGAAAGAACTGAGTGATTCTGTTACCATCAAAACCATGCGCCAGGCTGCCGAGGCCCTGGATTGCGTTTTTGTCTATGCCTTGCTGCCTCGTGACAGCCTGGCTGATATTGTGCACCGGCGCGCGGAAATTCTGGCCGGGAAACGGCAGGCAAGGGTCTCGCACACGATGCTTCTTGAAGCGCAACAGCTCTCTGCCGCTGAACAGAAAAAGGCGATTGAAGCGGAAGTGGATGCCTTGATGCGAAATATGCCGAAAGAACTGTGGGACGACAACGATGCAATATAATTATCCTCCCGGCGCAACACCACTTGATCCTGACGAGGCGGAAGGCCTGCTTCTTCCGCATATCACCAACAGAAACGAACTCGACCGCTGGGAGCAGGACAATATTGCCGAAGCCGAGGTGTGGGCGTTGCGGCGCAAACCCAGGGATCTGCTCAGTGTGGATTTCGTTTGCCGTCTTCATAAACGGATGTTCGGCACTGTCTGGCGGTGGGCCGGCGAATTCCGCCGCAGCGGGAAGAATATCGGTGTTGAATGCTGGGCAATCGGCACAAGTCTGAAAAACCTGTTGGACGATGTGCAAACATGGATCGATCTCAACAGCTATCCCCCTGATGAGATTGCCGCACGATTTCATCATCGTCTCGTATCCATACATCTCTTTGCAAACGGTAATGGCCGCCATGCAAGACTCATGGTGGATCTGCTCCTTGTCCATATTCTTGGCCGGCCCCGTTTTACATGGGGCAGCGAAAATCTGGTTCACGCAGGAGACTGCCGGCAACGTTACATCGCAGCGCTCCAGGCTGCGGACCGGCGTCAATACCAACCATTACTGGAATTCGTGCGTTCCTGATTTTCCCGGATTGCTACAGCGTTTCCCTTTCAAACTCCTTAATTTCCAACTGTTTGCCTTCCGAAATGACCACCGTTACCTGCTTGGCGGCCCCGACCTCGATCACCGGCGTGGCCTGTTTGGCCAGATCGAGATAGAGTTCCTGCAGGGTCTTGGAGCCTTCGGCCAGACCGCCGCCTGCCGCTGACTTGGCCAACTGATCACTGTCAACAAAGCTTGTGGTGCCCAGGGCCGAGGTCGATTGGGTGAGGGAGGAAGCCTGCAGGGCGTCGCCTGCACCGCCGAAAATACCGGCCACCACCGCCCTGGCGGTAGCGGCCCCCATTTTGGAGACCACCCGGCCGGAAAGCCCCACCTTGCTGTCGCTGTCCGTCACAAAGCCCTTGACCGTGGTATCGATCACCGCCTGGCCGTTGCGGCCGATGCAGGAGAGTGACACCAGCCGCACATCGGCCCGTTCCTTATTGAGTCGTCCAACCGCCTCGGCAATGATGAAGCAGCCGCGCAGATTGGCCTTCACGTCATTGGGCAGCACCGCCGGCGCCTGGATGCGCAACAGGAGCGGTTCAGGGTTGTTTTTCCCTTCCCCCGAGGTAGAAGCGTCGAAACCGGTCAGCAACATGGCCTCCATAAAGGATGGCGGCAGATAGACCGTCCGGCTCTCTTTTTTTTTATCCGCCTGGTCGGCGGCAACAGGAGACAGGGCGCTCTGGTTGGAGAGGATACCAATGCCGCCGATGACTTTTTCTTCCATTGGAGGCGGCGGAGTCTGCGGCATCGGCGGAGCCGGGAATCTGTGAGGAACAGGAGAACCGAAATAGGGAGAGGAGGCGGATTGTTCCACCTGATCAGCGGAAGGGATCTCCGGCAACTGATTTTCGGCTGGAATTGGTGGTGGAAAATTTTCCGACTGCCGCCTGATTTCCTCATCGTCTGCGAGTTTTTTGATCTGGGCCTGCATGTTCTCGATCTCTTTGCGTTGTTCCCGCAGCATGGTTTTCTCGATCAGATCCGGGTCCAGGGAAATCTCCCGGGTTTTTTCAATCCTGGCGGTTTCCTCCGATTCTGGATTCCGGCTGGTCTTATATCCCGCGACCACGATAATCAGCACAGCCGCTGCCACCATGGACCAGATGCAGATTTTCTTCCGCAGAGGGCTCAGAGAATTAAAACGTTCTTTCAGGCTCACGACTCCTCCCCTCGTTGCTCGACAATAAAGACGCGGGAAGACTTGCCCGGCGCAATGGTATGGTCTTCGACTGCCACGGCAATGATTCGTTCACCCAGCCGGGATTTCAGAAAATCCTTTTCCGTGACATGGACAGAATTAACTGCCGCCGGTTGTACCAGATATTCCTTCAAGCGCAGGCCCACCCCTTCGACATCCACGATCTTTTTCAGGCGGACGGTCAGATCAGCGGAGATGTTGACTTCCATGTCAGCCGCGGTTATCCGGTAGCTCTCCTGATACTCCTGCAGGTAGGCCTCGCGGACCAGCTGCAGCACCTTTTTCTCAAAAGGCAGCGCCTGGTAGTGGTCGATATTCTGTTTCAGGTCCTGGGATGGGGAGGGGGCAAGGCGCAGGGTGACGGAAGGAATTCTTTTGGGCGTGGCAATCAGGGTATAAATGGTGTTGTTGCAGCTCACGAACAACTCGCTGGGCGTATTCGCATAGTGTTTCTCATCGCCTTCGACGGTGATGGCAAATTTGACAAAGGCGTCGTTGCCGGAAAAATGCCCTTCAATTCCTTTTTCCTTGGAGAATATCAAGTCATTGATCGTACCGGGGCAATTGATCCGGTTGACATCGGAAGAGGACAAATCCACCGCTGTCGTCACCTCCGGCGGAATCGGGCCGGTGAGCTGGTCGGCCTGAACAGGCGCCGCAACAAACAGGGCCAGCATGACTATCATCGAACAGGATTTTAACATCTTATCTCTCCACTTCCGCTGCTATGAACGCTTTTCCAGAAACGAGATGAGGAAAAACCGGCCATCCTCGATCCTGTATCTGGCCTCATAGGTCTTCCGGCCGGATTCAATGAGCCGGTCCTCGGCAAACTGCCGCTGATCGCCGCTTAATTCCAGGCGCTGACTTTTGCTGTCCAGCATCAGGTTGCGCAGATAAAAGACCGTGCTGACCTGGCTCTCCTCAACCCGGCCGGCCAGGGCATACCAGGCTTTGGCGGCCTCGGGATAGGCGTCGGGGGCGTAGAATCCGAGGAATTCATCGAACTGGTTTCTGGCCGTGGCCGGGGAATAGGTGGCGGCAAGACTCACCATTCTCCGGGCCAGATCCCGGATGTACTGGTCGGAAGGTTTGCCCTCCACGAATTCGATGCTGCCGGTAAGTTTTGGCGGAATCAGGATGACCCGCTGGTATCTGATCGCCCGGCTCACCAGAAAGGAGTTGACCACTACGGCCATGGCAAGCACGACGATGACAAATTTCAGCAGTCTGTTTTCGGTAAACAGGTTGCTGGTTTTCTGCAGGAAAATACTCGTGTGCATGGCGGCCTATTCGCTGAAAACCTTCTCGAAATACGCGGGATAGTTTTTCATCCTGATGAGTCCCGCCATGTAGAGCAGGTGACAGAGAAAGCCGCGCGGTTTCTGTCGTTTGATCCGGCTGTAAATATAAGGCCCGGGAATGAGCAGCAGCCAGAAAACATTGCCGTACATCAGGGCCAGCACCAGGAAGAACATGAACAGGGCCAGTTCGTCGCTTTCGTACCAGAGGATCTGAAACGGCGCGGAAAGATATTGGGGAAAGGCTCTTTTCACGTTGTCCGACATCTGGCTTACCCGATCAGCGCGCCGAGAGATGTAACAACACTGTCGGCCTTGAGAAGAAAGGCGCCGCCGAGCACGGTCGCGGCAGCCGGCAACAGCATCTGCCGGATGGCCATGACCGAGGCGGCCACCATGGACCCGACGCCTGCGGCAAAACCGATGGGGCCTTTCAGGATCTGATTGACCCCGATATCGTAAATATCAAAGGCAAAGGTGCCGGCGGCCGGGGCGTTAAAGGCATTCGCCCTGCTTGCGGCCAGCAGGCATGTCACCCCAAAGACCGCCAGGGCGATGATTGATTTCTTGTGTTTACAGCCCATGGGAAACAGGCCGCCCAAACGGATTATGCATGTTTTTGTTTTTTTCATTTCGTCTCCTTGTAAAGCTTAATGGTCACCGGCCTTTTCCCGGCCGGTATTGCTGAGAATTTCCTCAATTTGTGCGGGGTTGAATCCGGATACCGGTTGGCCGTTGATCCAGTATCTGGGGGTTGAACTGATCCGCAGTCCTGCCGCGATCTTTCGGTGCTCACCAAGCATGCCCGCAGGGGTAAATTCCGGAAGAGGGGAGTGGTCATAGGCCCCTGACATCACCTGCTCATACGCCTTGGCCTGATCCTTGGCGACCAGGATGAATCCCGCCTTGCGGGCGGCGCCGGGATGCATCTGATCGAGCGGCATGAAAAAGATATATCTGGTCACATCGGACCTGCCGGCAAAGAATTCTGACCCTTTGCGGCAATATGGACAATCGGGGTCGGTGATCTCGATGACCGTATTGGAGCCGCTGCCGATTTTCACCGCCTTGGAAAGCGGCAGGGAGTCAAGTGAGAGGGTAATCCTTTTTTCCTGCTCCTCCGCGGTAATGTTGCTGCCGTCCTTACTCCAGATTTCCCCGAAGATGAGATGACCCGTCTTTGGGGCGAAATAGATGGTGTTCTTTTCGGAAACCACCTCGCAGAGATCGTCTATCGGCGTGGAACTTACTGTTTCGAAAGAAAAAGAGGGATAGGTGTTTTGCAGGATGGTCCGTGCCTCGTCTTCGCAGGTTGCGGCCCGGGTTAAAGACGCGCAGCAGACCAAACAGGCAGTTGACAGTAGAAGAGTTTTTTTCATTGTTGTCTCACCTCTGTTTTCTTTTTCCTGATCGTGTGACCGGTATTCCATTTTTTTGTCCGGATTTTTGCCGGCAGAGTTGAATTTTTCTTTTCCGGTAAGCGGTCAATAAATGCTGTTTATTACTTATTTGTTTGTGCTCG
This sequence comes from Desulfobulbaceae bacterium, assembly GCA_023230525.1. GTDB lineage: Bacteria > Desulfobacterota > Desulfobulbia > Desulfobulbales > SURF-16 > SURF-16. The sequence continues at coordinate 49,593 of JALNXE010000014.1, read as the reverse complement.
GTAAGAGAGGTTCCCGGTCATCAACAGCAGGATTTTTTTCCCGGTGCCTGGCAACCTGGGCCCGGTTGCGGATCTTATACAGCCGGGTTATCTGCTGTTTGTTCAGTCGAAAAAAGAAGGTGGTTTCGATCTCCTCGATCACCGATTGCATGGCCAGCTTTTTTCCTGGCTCCTGATTGCGGAAGCGACTGTAGGCGTATCGTTCCCATTTGGTCGGCAGATCTGCGGTTCTGATAAAACTGAGACGGGCCTTCATGGAGAGTTTGGTTAATTGAGGTCGAAGCACCTCTTTTCTGCCCCAGATCTTTTCGAGGAATTGCAGGCCGGTCCGGTCTTCAGGGCGGAGAGGATCCTGAATGATTCCTGCACGGTTCAGATAGCGAAGAACTTTTTTTGGAATGCTCGAATTTTTGGCAAATTCCGTGATTGTTATGCTCATCGGGCTGTTCCCGAGATTCGCTCAATGCTGTTGCTGATCAGACGGCAGGCATGCCGACGGCTGACCTTGAACTTCCTGGCCAGATCCGGGGTGCTGACCGGTTCCGGTTGCTGCAAAAGCCAGATGCAGATTTCCCGCTGCCGTTTGCTGACGGCTTGCAATGCCTCTTCAATCCTCCCGGTTTCGTGCTCTTCCTGTTCATCCGGCTTTTCCGGACAAGGGAGTTGATAATCTTCCAGGCTTTGCACCGTCTGAATTCCCGATGCCAACCTGATACAGTTTGTTTTGAAGATGACCCGGAAGAAGGGAACAAACTGATTTGGTTTTTCCTTTTTTTGGGAAGAGATCAACGCCTTGTATGCTGCTATTGTGGCTTCCTGGAAGAGATCATTGATGTCTGCCGCCATATGCCGGATATAGGGTGATGCAATCTGGCGTATGAGTTTACGGTTTTCCGAGACCCACTCCATTGCCATCGCCCACATTTCGTTGCTGTCTGTTTGCTGAATATTTGCGACTGGTCGTGTCATTTTTGTTTCAGGCCTCTTACATGCCCCATTCACAAAAGATTAAAATAAGATTAAAGATGATTAGGCGAATGCGGCCATCTTCCGCAATCTCCCTGGCCGCAAGTGATTCGGGGAATTTGTTAATTTTGATTTACGACCGCTATGCCCCCTTTGTGCGACTGCTATGCCCACCTCTCCGCGACCGCTATGCCCACCCTTACGACTGTTATGCCCCCCATGCGTGACCGCTATGCCCACCCTTTACGACCGTTATGCCCCCACTTTACGACTGTTATGCCCACCCCCATACGACCGCTATGCCCCCTGATTTTTGTCATTGCCTCTAATATTTTTCTTCTTTTGCACATGAACCTTGTCTTGCCGGTCTATTTCCCAGGATTCAAGAACGCCACATTTGCTCAGTTCTTCCAATGCGGTTCGTAACTTGCCCCGGAAATCAGACAACCGATTGCATTCGGAACCGCATAAATGTTTCAAGGTTGCTACTTTCACCGGATAAGGGACGGCATGACTGGCATAAAAACCGTGCAGCCATTTCGCCAGATCGGTCTTGAGAAGAATTCTTTGTGGCCATTGCAACATGGTCCAGCCGGCATCAAACAGGGAAGCGAGTTTGGGGTTTATTTTCAGGAAATAGGTTCTTTCCCGGACGTTGTAGTAAAATTCATCGATCAACGAACCAGCATAGGTGTAAGATTCCGCCCAGCATCCATGCCGGATTTCCGCCTTGATCTCAACAGCCGAGGCGGTTAAACGCCGTAATGAATCTTTCAGCCAGTCCCGCCCGGATTTACCGGACTTACGGCCGATTCCTCGAAGAAAACCTTTAGCCGAAAACTGAACATGGCATGAAGATGATTGTTCCTGCTGCCGTGATGCAAGATGGAGTGCATGAGCCAAAACGTCAAAATCACCCTGATCCAGACGCCAGCCGGTATAGCGGATATCAAGTCCCTTTACCGCGGCAACCAACTCACCCTTGACCGCCTTTCTGCGACCGCGTTGAATTACGCCAAAGAGGGCTGATCGCAAACAGAGATTTGGTACGCCACGGGTCTCCTCGTGCCAGACAGGCAACTGTGGGTTTTCGGCCAGGTCCTTTATTTTTTTCTGAAGCTCTGGGGACAGTCCTTTCAGGCCGTTCATGAAACAATCGTCAACTGTCTCCACGCTGCCTTACCACAACCGAATATTTTTTGATTTTCTCTTGCGGCCTGATTGCTTCAGCTCTTTTTCTCCTTTTGTTGATGAGTCCAGAAACTTATCCAGATCTGCTTTCCTGAACAGTAACTTGCCTTTTTGTTGGCCTGAAGGTCTGGCAAAAGGGATAATTCGTTGCTCAACAGCCAATCGCCTGAAATGGTCCGGTGAATAGCCGGCATAGGCCGCCGCCTGCTTGAGTCCCATGGTCATCGGCAGGGAATTGCTCCCCTTGCTCAACAATTTGAGTATTTCGCGCTGACTCTCTTCTATGGCTGCGAGACGGGATTCGATATCCATTGTTTATCCTGCTTTTAAGACGTGTTCAGTGAGAGCTGACCTGATCTCCTCAGGACTTCCCCACACCCAGGTCACCCTGCTGATGCCGGTTGCTTCTTCCAGGCGAAGAGCAACTGCCGGAGGACAGCGCCGCCGGCCTCGAATAATGTGACTCAAAAAATCAGGGCCGATTTTGGCCGACTTGGCTATCTCTCGCTGAGTAATTTTCTTTGATGTAGTCTTCATGGCCAATTTTGTTATTAAAAGTAGTCTGTTTTGTCAACTTAAAATGTGCGAAAAAAACCGAAATATGCGTTTTTTCTTTTATTTATTGAGCATATGGTCTATTGTTGACCTATGGATCAATCAATTTCGAATCAGTTTCATGCGGCGCTCTCATATCTCTTGACTCAAGAGGGACGAGGTGCGCAAAGTCGACTGGCTGGCCAACAGAATATTGACCGTGGCTACCTGAATGCCATTGTCAAAGGCCGAAAGCCGGGGTCAGAAGAAGTGCGGGCTAAAATCACCAGCTACTTCAATATGACTTACGAGGATATGCTTGCCCTTGGCCGTCGTATTCTTGGGGGAGAAGAAGATATAATAATTTCGGCAGGGAATAGGGGAGGGGTGCATAAAACGCCGATGCGCACCGATATGGCGAAGAGCGAGGGAAGAGCCATCGATTCAAAGTCTCCTCTTAAATCCGGTGAGAACCAGCCAAGTATTTCTGAAAAAATTATGAAGGTGGTTGAGATCCTGGAGTCGGACACCCCTTACAGTACTGTTCTGGCTGAGTTGGTCGATGCTTTACATGAAGCGGTCAGCACGAAAAAAGAAAACCTGGCGTTGCGGAACCAGATGAAAGAGATGGACGCACGGATTGCCAACTTGGAAAAAAGGTTGGCTGATAAAAAAGATCCTGTTCAGCGTGTTCAGAAGTCCGCGTGAAACTTTCACCGGATCAATGGGAGCGGAGCAAGGATGGGAAAATTATCAGCCCGTTTAAAATATTTTCCGAGTGATATGTCATGATGTGGTAATCCTGCGACTGGCATTAAGGCAATTGAAAGACTTGAAAGAACCAGTCTGGTCTCACATTTTTATTTTCGGATTTGTCGTTTCGTACTCGGTGAAAATATACTAAATGGAACAAAAATGGAACAAATGGCATTGTTGTGAAATAAAATTACCATAAAAACATATAATTAGATTGCAATATCATAGGGACTTAAAATCCCTCGATCCTTAGTGATTGTGCGAGTTCGATTCTCGCTCCGGGCACCAGTAATAAAGGGTTTTGGCGTCATTGCTGAGCCCTTTTTTTCTTTTGTGATATTCTTGTCTGTAATTCTTTCGTCGTTTCAGCAAAAAACTGCCCCATGTGCCCTGTCAGTTTTTATGAAGATTGAATCAACCTCCTATCAAAAAAGGATGGAATTCTTCAGCGCAACGACCGACTGCTGCCGCAGGATGCACATGCACTCGGATCTTTCCGAGGTGATACTGAAAACCTTGGGCAATCTCCGGCCCGTTGCCTGAAAAGAAAAGGCAGGGGCGGGCGGGCCAAACGGCCTTCTCAGGCCGCCTGGCCTGCAGAAGGGCGAGGAATTCATCGCTTTGCTGAAGAAGAAGTTGTAGGCTGTGTTATTTTTGATAACCCCCTGCGACCAGGTTTTCAGGGGCGGACTCCCTTTGGGGGCCGCGGAGGAACGTTGCGCCTTCAAGGATGGCAGGCGTGGAGCAGAGTCGGGAGGATGCTCGCCCTGGCCAGCCTGCCGGTAACCATAGAAACGACACGAACTGCAGAGGAGGCAGGCAGATGACAAAACCGTTTTACATCGATGAAGAAGCATGTATCGGCGACGGCAGTTGTGCGGATATCTGTCCCTGTTGTTTCAGCTTTGAACCAGGCATGGATACCGCCAGGGTCGTCGGTTTTGACTGTGAGGAGGAACTGGTGGAGGCGGCCATGGACAATTGTCCGACCAGGTGCATCCACTATGAGGAAAAGGGCGGTTAAGGCCTGCACAATTGAACTTTCTGCATCTGCAACACCCGAAATAGGACCAATCAACTGAAATCAAACACCATCTTCACCATCGGCCATTCAAATCACGATGTGGCAGCCTTTCTGAATCTGCTGACCGGCAAGTCTATTCAGGTGGTGGTGGACGTCAGGTCTGCACCATACTCGCGCTACGTCCCGCAGTTCAACAAACGTAACATTCAATCCGCCATCCAGGACGCGGGTCTGAAATATGTCTTCATGGGGGATGAAATCGGCGGCAAGCCTTCCGATCCCGGATATTGCGATGCAAACGGCAAAGCACTTTACTGCAGAATTGCAGAATCGGAAAAATTCCGGCAAGGACTTGATCGGCTGAAGAAAGGTCTGGCTGACGGCTGGAAAATCGCCCTGATGTGCGCTGAAGAAGATCCCGGCAAATGCCATCGTCACCAGCTTATCGCCAAAGAGCTGATGTTACAGCATATTACGGTCCGGCATATTCACGGGGATGGCTCATTACTTCCGGCAGAGGATCTCCTGAAAAAAGATATTACTCAATCCGTCTGCCAATTTTCACCCCCTAAAATCACGTCATGGCGGACCCATGCCGGCTTTAAATCCAGCAATTCACAGATTATGCCCGTTATCAAATAAATGAGCCAAAATGACCCGTAAGCTGCGGGAGATGGGTCATTTTGATGCATTGCCCCCGATCCATTGCGCAAAGCCGTTTGCAGCGACTCAAAGTAGCACTTTCTCATTTTATCATAGGCCTTTCATTCGTTTAATGGGTCATTTTGTCCCTGCAGATGTTTGCCCTCCATTCGCAACCGCTTGATTTGCTTGCCGTTTAAAGTCTGGCATGAAACATGCTCAAAAAATCTCGAAATCTCAAGAGTTTACGTGAGAAATTTTCTTTATCATCATGATAACACGTCATTTATTTATCTGTGTCGTCATGCCGTCATGGTTCCAGCCGGTAGCCAGCGGGGATCTGGATGCCGGCTAAAAACATACCGGAATGACGGACCGTTTCAAGGCTTGCTAAACGGCCATATCACAATTGCCGGGGTCCCTCATGGCAAATTGCGCGAATAATATTTTAAATTGTTTATATTTCGCCTCCATGCGTAATATATAAAAATCATTCATTGCTACAATGTGTTGATTTGAATTTAATAAAAATTATCAACAATCTGAACTTTCTCATAAATATTCAGTCTTAAACTTGAATAATTAAAAATGAGGACGGTAACCAACATGGAAACAACCAAATTCGCTATTCCTGAAATTATTTTCGGCAGAGGAAGTATCAGATATGCTGGACAATATGCCCTGCGGCATGGCGCAAAAAAGGTCTTTTTAGTCAGTGATCCCGGCATTGAGGACGCAGGCTGGGTGCAGCGCCTCATGGATATCCTGAAAGCCGAAGGCATAGACTGGATCTATTATCCGCGAGTGACCTCCAATCCCCGCGATTACCAGGTGGAGGAGGGGGCGGAATTCTATCTGAAAAACCGGGCGGACGTCATCATGGCCATTGGCGGAGGCAGCGCCATGGACACGGCCAAGGGCATTGCCATTATCGCCAGCAACGGCGGCAAGATCCGTGATTATGAAGGGGCGAACAGGGTCCAGCGCCCTCTGCCGCCCATGGTTTTCATCACCACCACCGCAGGAAGCGGTTCTGACATATCACAGTTCTGTATCATCACCGATGTGAAACGCGCGGTAAAAATGTCCATCATCACCCGCACCCTGGTTCCCAATATATCCATCGTCGACCCGCTGATTTTACGCACCAAAACGGAAAAACAGATCATCCAGTCCGCCGTAGACGCCCTGGCCCATGCCATTGAAGCCTATCTTTCCCGTATCGCCTCCCCGTTTACCATGCCGCAATCCCTGAAAGCCGTTGATCTGATTCTCCGCAATCTGCAGCCCGCCGTGGAAACCCGTTCTTTAGACTCCCTGGAGCAATTGAGCATCGCCTCCATTGCGGCATCAATGGCCTTCAGCAATGCCGGACTCGGAGCAGAGCACGCCCTGGCCCATTCCCTGGGCGGCCAGTTTGACATGAGCCACGGGGTTGTTCATCCAATCCTGCTGGCTGCGGTCATGCGCTTTAACATGCCATCCTGTCCTTCCAAAATGGCTGATATCGGGCGGGTCATCCTCGACAAACGGCTTGGTTCGGACAACGAAACCGGCCTGGCGGGAATCGCCAAACTGGAGGAATTTTTCGCCTCTTTCAACGTTTCCCTGCGGCTCAGTGATGAGGTCGGCGAGGCTGACAAACAGTATCTTGAGCCGATCTGCAAAATGGCGGTCAATGATGCCTGTAATCTGACCAATCCCAGAGAGGCGTCATGGGAAGACTTTCTCTCAATCTGCGAGGAGGTTTGGTGATGTCCGCCCCTACCACTCTTGATGATCTGATAGGAATTGAACACTGTAAGCTCGGATTTTATCAGGAACTCCAGCGCAAGGTTGAGGAACTGAAGCATTCGAACCGTGAACTTGAAAAGAAACGCCAGGAATTCAAGGGGCTGCTGGACGCCATAACCGATTTGATGGTGGTGCTTTCAGAGGATCTCAGGATTCAATCCGTCAACCATGTTTTCACGGAATGGTATCCCGATGTCGACCCGAAAGGACAATTCTGCTACAAATTTTTCCGTGACAGGAATACGCCCTGCGAGGGCTGCCCGGTGATCAGGGCCCTGGATCGTGATGAAATCTGCAAGGATGCCTGCATCCACAAGGTGGGAGGCAAATTCCGGCATTTTGAGATGATTGCCTCCCCGCTCAAGACGAGTGTCACCGGCGAGCGCAACGTGCTGCTTTTTAAAAGGGATGTCACCGTAGAAAAAGAATTTCAGGCGCAGTTTTATCAGGCGGAGAAAATGGCTACCGTTGGGGCCCTGGCCGCCGGAGTGGCCCATGAAATCAACAACCCCCTCACCGCCATCAGCGGCTTTGCCGAAGGGTTGCGGCGCAGACTCGGCCGTATCCACGAAAAGGTGGATGATGATCTCTATAACGATTTTCAGGAATACACCGATACCATTATCAAGGAATGTCTGCGCTGCCGGGATATCGTCCGCACCCTGCTCACCTTCAGCCGGCCCATGGCCTCCAGCCTGTGCCCGGTGAACTTGAATGATTGTATTAATGACACCCTGTTTATCCTGAAACATCATTTTAAAGAACGGCATAAAGTTATTGTTAAAATTGAATTGGATGATAAGCTGCCGCTGATTATGGGGGACGAATCGCAACTCAAGCAGGTCATCATCAATCTGTTGACCAATGCCCTTGATGCCAGCGGGGAAGGGGGCACCATACTGATTAAAACCTATCCGGATGAAAACGGTGGCGCGGGAATGATTGTTGAAGATTCCGGCTGCGGTATTCCTTCCGAATTGCAGGACAAACTGTTTGAGCCTTTTTTCACCACCAAGCCGGTTGGCAAAGGAATCGGCATCGGACTGTCCACCTGTTACACCATAGTGAAAAATCACAACGGACAGATCAGTATGACCAGCGAAGTGGGCAAAGGCACCACATTTTTCATCCATCTACCCGGAATTTCAGCATAATGGTAAACGATAAATACCCCGTTCTCGTCATCGACGACGAAGAGCCCATCAGAAGACTGCTGCAGAAGGAGCTGACAAACTCCAGGCGGGAGGTTTTCACCGCAGCCACCGCTGCCGAAGCAATGGCCCTGGTGCGGAGCCGCTGGTTCGATGTCATCATCATGGACCTGCGGCTGCCCGACACCACCCATCTGGACCTGCTCATCAAGGTGAGGGATTCCATCCCCCATACCGAGGTGATCATGATCACCGGCCACGGGGACATTGACAGTGCGGTGGAGGCCATGAAACTCGGGGCCTGTGATTTCATTCCCAAGCCGTTCAATCTTGACCGGCTTGATCTGGTGGTGGAAAAAGCCCACCAGCGGGTGCGGTTGTCCCGGGAAAATATGATACTGCGGCACAATGCCGGATATGACCAGGGTTCGGTGAAATTTATCGGCAACTCCATGGCCATCCGCAATATTCAATTCCTGGTGGACAAGGTTGCCCCTGCCAATATCCCGGTGCTCATCACCGGTGAATCAGGAGTAGGCAAAGACGTGGTGGCCCATGCCATCCATGATCGCTCCAGCCGGGGAAAGAATCAGCTTATCATTAAAAACTGCGCCTCCCTGCAGAAGGAACTTGCCCGCAGCGAGCTTTTCGGCCATGTGAAAGGATCGTTTACCGGCGCCGGCGAATCACGGGAAGGGCTCATGTCCTATGCCCACGAGAGCACGCTGTTCCTTGACGAGATTGGGGAACTGCCCCTTGAGGTGCAGGCCTCCCTGTTGCGTATGCTGGAAACCCAGACCTACCGCCGGGTCGGTGAAAAAGATGAACGCCGGGTGGATATCCGCTTTCTGTTCGCCACCAACCGCGACCTGGCCGACGAGGTCAAAAAAGGCCGCTTTAACGAAGCATTCTTTCATCGCATCAACGTTTTCAACATTGATATCCCCCCCCTGCGCGAACGCAAGGAGGATCTGCCTTTGCTGGTTGATTATTTTCTCACCTCGCTGAGCCCTGATTCCACCACCTACCGCATGGTGCAAAGCGCCATGGACTGTGTGCTCCGCTATGACTGGCCGGGCAATATCCGGGAACTGCGCAACGTCATCGAACGCAGCATTATTCTGGCGGAAAACCGCATCATCACCGAACGTTGCCTGCCCCGTGAACTCGTGGTTGCCGCGGAAACTTCCGAGGCGAGCATCACCCTGGAATCGGTGGAAAAAAAGCATATTCTCAAGATGTTGAATTTCTATAACGGCAACCGGCGCAAAGCCGCCGAAGCTCTCGGTATCAGCCGCAAGACCCTTTACCGGAAAATGAACGAGTTTAACGCCGACTGATCTTGAGCGGCTTGGCTCCCTGAACCGTTTTTTTCATCTCATTGCGGCGCACCGCAATACCCGTGACACCGTTTGCCATAAGGCTGGCCGTCCTTTTCCCCGCGAACCCATGCGGTCATTCTGACTCACTGGTCTCTTGCCGGTGGGTCGTTTTACCCCGCCAGTGGTTAATGCCCCCGCATCCCGGCTCTGCTGATTTCCCTCCCCTGACCTCGCCGCAGATAAGAATTGTTAGCATATTCAATGGGACATATTGTCCCTGATCTTTTCAACCCAGAAAATCATAAGTTTTTGATATCATACGTTTTTTGCATCTGGCACCAAAATTGCCATGATGACGGTAGACCAACCACTGCGGAAAATATTTACGATAAAACAAATGGGAGTCTACCGATGGGATTTGATTTTATTGCCGATGAAATTTTTGAGATGGCTGAACAGATAGAAAAAAAAGGAGCCAGGTTTTACCGGATGGCTGCGGAAAAGGTGAACGGTGAGGAGAGAAAGATCCTGCTCGAGCTTGCCGGCATGGAAGATTGCCATGGGGTGAAGTTTGCTGATTTCAGAAAAACCCTGGCCCAGTGTGACAAGAACTCAACGACCTTTGACCCGGAAGGGGAGACGGTTCTTCATCTCCGGGCGCTGTCCGATACCAGAGAATTTTTTGAAAAGGATTTCGATATCTCAAATAAGGAAGCAATTTTAAAATCGGCAATTACGGTGGGTAAAGAATCCATCATATTTTACCTCGGGCTCAAAGACCTGGTCGACTGCAAAGCCGGCAAAGAAAAAATTGATGCCATAATTAATGAGGAGATGAGGCACCTCAAGATTCTTAACGGCAGGCTGCGGTCTTCGCAAAAGAAGCAGCAAGTGATTACCGGGGCTCCAGCTTTTCAGCAGCCGGCGGCCTGACCCGGGTTATTGCTCACCCCCGCTCATCTCAGACAGCTAACCGTTACCGCACCACATCATGGCAGGGACCTCCTTATTACTCTTTCCAGCTGCGGATACCGCGGCAATGGGTCAGGATGACCCTTTGCCGTTAAGCCGGTGTTTCTTTCTGACCCAATGGTTGGAAAGGCAATCCTGCCTTTGTTTTATCAGTCCGTTGCCAGCCGTGTTTATCAGCGGCGGAAGCGGCGTTTTCCGTAGCTGAGTCATGTTGTCCCTGCTCACTAGATGTAAATGATCCTGCAACTTACTGAACTCACATATGTTTTTGTGTGGCACATGAGTTGCTTTATGATAGGGGAAATAGTTCCCGGATGCAGACTGAGGCAGAAAGCATCTACGATCAACCATGAGGAAAGACACTTAGCCTGTCGTCTATCCTTAAGAACGGCTTCATAAGTGTTGGAGTCACAGGTCCAAGCACATCTCGGGTTACAGGGAAAGCTCAGAGAAGGCATTGCTTAAACGATACGGTTGTGATAAAAATTTAAGTTAGGCAGCTCTGGTAATGGTCATCACAAGAGGCTATCTTCACTGCCTTCTTCTTGTCCGTGCTGGCCGGGGAGGCTGCTGAATGAATCATCCCCGTTTTTTGTTTTTGCAGATGCAAGCCGCCTGAAATATCCGCAGAGAAAAATTTGATGGAATATGGCTATGATTTCATCAGCTTTGGTTGTGTGGAAAATGTGGGTACGTAATCATATCTCCCCGTATTTCCACCTGTTCGCCACCTTGAGATAACCGTTTTTCATTACTAACATTTAATTTGGAGAATGAAATGATCAAGAAAAAACTATACGTCAATGGTGTAGAAAAAAATCTTATTGTGGATGCTGATGAAAGTCTGGCTGAAGTGCTGCGCAAAAGGCTGAGACTCACCGGCACCAAGATTGGTTGCGGCAAGGCCCAGTGTGGCGCGTGTAATGTCATCATGGACGGCAAGCTGACCCGCTCCTGCGTGACCAAGATGTCACGGGTGGCAGATGGCGCCGCCGTAACGACCATTGAGGGAATAGGCACCCCGGACGACCTGCACGCCATCCAGATGGCCTGGATGGTGCATGGCGGTGCACAATGCGGATTCTGTACCCCCGGCTTTATCGTTTCCGCCAAAGCTCTGCTCGATGCAAATTCCGACCCTTCCCGGGAGGATGTGCGCGAATGGTTTCAGAAAAATCGCAATGCCTGCCGCTGCACCGGATACAAACAGCTGGTCGATGCGGTGCAGGATGCCGCCAGGGTGCTGAAAGGGGAACTGAGCCTGAAAGACCTGGCCTACAAGATTCCGGCGGACGGCAAGGTCTTCGGCACCCATCAACCCCGCCCCAGTGCTGCAGCCAAGGTAACGGGCACCTGGGATTTCGGTGCGGATCGCGGTCTGCAGCTGCCGGATAACACCCTGCAGATGGCCCTGGTCCAGGCCGAGGTTTCCCATGCCAATATCCTTTCCGTGGATACCAGCGAGGCGGAGAAAATGCCGGGCGTCTTCAAGGTGGTCACCGCCAAGGACATCAAGGGCAAGAACCGCATTACCGGTCTCATCACCTTCCCCACCAACAAGGGTGACGGCTGGGATCGTCCCATCCTGTGTGATGAAAAGGTCTTCCAGTTCGGTGATGCCATTGCCATCGTCTGCGCAGATACCGACAAGCATGCCAAGGAGGCGGCCCAGAAAGTTAAAGTACAGCTGGAAGAACTGCCGGCCTACATGAGCGCCCCGGCGGCCATGGAAGAGGATGCCCTGGAAATTCATCCGGGTACTCCGAACGTCTATTACATCCAGAAAATCGCCAAGGGCGAGGAGACCGCGCCCATTTTCAATAAGGCGGAAGTGACTATTGAGGGCAATTATTATGTCGGCCGCCAGCCTCATATGCCGATTGAACCTGATGTCGGTTTTGCCTATTACAATGATGATAACAAACTGGTTATCCATTCCAAATCCATCGGCGTCCATCTCCATCTCTATATGATCGCCCCGGGTCTGGGTATTGCCCCCGAGGACCTGATCCTGGTGCAGAACAACACCGGCGGCACCTTCGGCTACAAATTCAGCCCCACCATGGAAGCCCTGGTCGGCGCCGCGGCCATTGCCACCGGCCGCCCGGTCTTTCTCTGCTACGATTATTTCCAGCAGCAGACCTATACCGGCAAACGCTCACCCTTCTTCATGAATGTCAAGATGGCTGCTGACAAGAATGGTATGCTCAAGGCCATGGAAACCGACTGGACCGTTGACCACGGGCCTTATTCGGAATTCGGCGATCTGCTCACCCTGCGTGGTGCCCAGTTTATCGGGGCGGGCTATGACATCAAAAATATCCGTGGTGAAGGCCGCACGGTCTGTACCAATCATGCCTGGGGTTCCGCCTTCCGTGGTTACGGCTCTCCCCAGTCCGAGTTCGCCTCAGAGGTATTGATGGATGAACTGGCTGAAAAGCTCGGCATGGATCCCCTGGAACTGCGCTATAAGAACTGCTACCGCAAGGGTTCCACCACCCCCACCGGTCAGGACCCGGAGGTCTATTCTCTGCCGGAGATGCTCGATATCCTGCGGCCGAAGTATGAGGCGGCCAAAAAGAGGGTTGCCGCCAACTCCACTGATGCGGTAAAACGCGGGGTAGGCATCTCTCTCGGCGTTTACGGCTGCGGTCTGGACGGACCGGATACGGCGGAAGTGGATGCTGAGTTGAACGCCGACGGCACGGTGAGCATCTACAATACCTGGGAGGATCATGGCCAGGGGGCTGATATGGGAACCCTGGGCACCGCCCATGAGGCCTTGAAACCCCTGGGTATCAGCGGCGACCGGATCAAATTGGTGATGAACGACACCGGCAGCTGCCCCAACTCCGGTCCTGCCGGCGGCAGCCGCAGCCAGGTGGTGGTCGGTCAGGCCATCCGGGTTGCTTGCGAGGAACTGATCAAGGCCATGAAAAAGGCTGACGGATCGTTTCGCACCTATGAGCAAATGAAGGCGGAAAACATCCCCACCAAGGTAAACGGCAAATGGTCGGCCCCTGCCGGCGCCTGCGATGAAAACGGCCAGGGCAATCCCTTCTGCTGTTACATGTACGGTCTGTTCATGGCCGAGGTTGCCGTGGAAGTAGCAACGGGCAAGACCTCCGTTGAGAAGATCACCTGTGTGGCCGATGTGGGCAAGATCGTCAACAAACTCGTGGTTGACGGCCAGTTGTACGGCGGTATGGCCCAGGCCATCGGTCTGGCCCTGACCGAGGATTTCGAGGACATCAAAAAGCACTCAACCCTGGTTGGCGCAGGATTTCCCTATATCAAACAGATCCCTGACGACATGGAGCTGTTCTATGTGGAAACCCCGCGTCCCGATGGTCCCTTCGGCGCCTCGGGTGTCGGCGAATTACCGCTGACCTGCCCCCATGCCGCGGTGATCAACGGCATTTATCATGCCTGTGGCGCCAGGGTCAGGAACCTGCCGGCCCTGCCGGAAAAGGTTCTGGCCGCCATGAAAAAATAGCGGTACAGGCCCGCCAGCCGGGCCACAAGGGGGGGGAGCCGTTCAAGCGGCTGCCCCCCCCCCTCACTTCATCACCTTTTACAAAAAAGAAGGTATTCCCGCATGGATCAACCGCAACTCCGCAAGCTCGAAGCGACCTGCATACAGGAGGAAGCTCCCCAGTGCTCGGCTGCCTGCCCGATCCATATTGATGTCCGGGCCTTCATGGGCTGTCTTGCCGGGGAAGACTGGCGAGGAGCCAGGCGCGTACTTGACCGGACCATGCCTTTTGCCGATATCGTCGGCCGCATCTGTGACGAACCATGCCGTAAGGACTGCAAACGGGCCGAGATAGGCGATCCCCTGGCCGTTGGCCGCCTGGAAAGGTTCTGCGTGACCACCACGCCCATGGTACTCAAACAACCCCGGCTGCCAGCCAAGGGCGGCAGGGTCGCCGTCATCGGTTCAGGACTGAGCGCCATGACCGCAGCACTGGACCTGGCCCGCAAGGGGCGCAATGTGGTGCTGCTCACCGCAGATGAGGAAATCGGCGGCTCTTTGCGGGACTACACGGAAGAGATGCTGCCGGCGCGCGTGCTGGCGGGAGCCGTGGAGATCCTGGATTCCTATGGGGTCACTATTCAGTTCGGCAGTTCTCTGCATAAGGAATTTTTTGCCATCGTCAGACAGGACTATGATGCTGTGTTTCTGGATAAGGACTTAGCCGGTCTTGCCTCCTTGCCCGTTGATTGCACTCAGCCTGACCCGTTGACCCTTGCCGTGGGCCAAGACGGCTGTTTTGCCGGCGGCGGGAGCACGGAAAACGGTTTTTCTGTCATGAAACAGGTTGAGGACGGACGCCGTGCCGCCCTATCCATCGAACGCTATCTGCAGAAGGTATCCCTCACCGCCCAGCGCGAACGGGAGGGCGCCTGCCCAACCCGGCTGTATACCGTTACCTCAGGCATTCCACCCCTGCCGGAGGTGTTGCCCGCCGATCCGGCCGCAGGCTTCACCAGGCAGGAGGCCGTCCGGGAAGCGTCCCGCTGCATCCAGTGTGAGTGTATGGAATGCGTCAAGCAATGCGCCTTTCTCCAGGAGTTTAATGATTACCCGAAAAGACTGGTCCGCAAAATCTATAATAACGAGGCCATTGTCCAGGGCACCCGCACATCCAATAAAATGATCAACTCCTGCATGCTCTGCGGCCAGTGCACGGTGATCTGCCCCCACGACTTTCCCCTGGCCACGGTCTGCCGAACGGCCAGGGAAGACATGGTGGCCAAATCAACCATGCCTCCCTCGGCCCATGAGTTTGCCCTGCAGGACATGGAGTTCAGCCTCAGTGAATTTTCCGCCCTGGCCCGCCACCAGCCGGGCCGGGACAGCAGCCGCTACCTCTTCTACCCCGGCTGCCAGCTTGCCGGATCCTCACCGGCTGGGGTTGAACAGACTTACCTGCATCTTACCACCCATCTGGATGGCGGGGTGGGCTTGATGCTCGGCTGCTGCGGCATCCCAGCCCACTGGTCCGGCCGGCAGGAGCTCTTCCGCCAGACCAGGCAGGCCTTGCAGGCCGAGGTCGGCAGGCTGGGCGACCCGCTCATCATCACGGCCTGTTCCAGCTGTTATGCCGTTTTCAAGGAATTTGCCCCGCAGCTGCGGCAGCAGTCCCTCTGGCAGATCCTGGAAAAGATGGAACTCCCTGCACCGAAAACAGCCGTGCCGCCGCAGCCCATGGCCATCCATGACCCCTGCACCGTCAGACATGAGCCGGAGATCCGCGCAAGCATCCGCAATCTTGTAAAAAAAATAGGCATTGCAACCAAAGAGCAGCCCTATGCAGGCGAGCTGGCCGACTGCTGCGGCTACGGCGGGCTGATGCAGTTCGCCAATGTGCCGCTGGGCGAAAAGGCGGCCCGCGCCAAGGGACTGCGCAGTGATCTTGACGGCCTGGCTTACTGTGCCATGTGCCGGGACAATATTGCCGCATCCGGCGGGCGTATCGCCCATCTGCTGGACTATCTCTTCCCCTCAGCCGGGCAGGAGGATCCTCTGCTGCGCCCCAACCCCGGCTTTTCCCGGCGCCATGAAAACCGGGCGAGACTGAAACAGCATCTG
This sequence comes from Desulfobulbaceae bacterium, assembly GCA_023230525.1. Classification (GTDB taxonomy): domain Bacteria; phylum Desulfobacterota; class Desulfobulbia; order Desulfobulbales; family SURF-16; genus SURF-16. Next base: position 33,645 of record JALNXE010000014.1, on the reverse strand, counting down.
CTCACCACCCTTTGGCAGGAGGAACCGGCTATGGCTCCCGCATACAAAAATATCAAACTGGTTATCGCTCCGCAGGTTATGGAGCTGATGAACAAAAGACATATCCTGGAGGATGACCTGCAGAAGGTAATCCATCAGGCTGAGCAGACGGGCAGAAGGCTGGTTGATCCGGAAAACGGCCACTTTCTTGCCAGTTTCAAACCGGTCCGGGTGACCTACTGGGTGGAGTACCAGCCGGGCAAGCAGGGATTTATCGTCCACAACGCTTACAGTCATCGCATGATCCTGCCGGGAGATGTCAAATGAGCAACTTTTCCTTTATCAGCGCAACGGGGTGGCGTTGCGGCTGCTGCAATAAAGAACTGCAGCCGCGCAAGGTGAATGTGGAATATATGGGTTCGGTGTTCAACGTTGAGCTGATGGTGTGCCCTGCCTGCGGGATGGTGCTGGTTCCCGAAGACCTGGCGCTCGGTAAAATGCTCGAAGTTGAGCAGCTTCTGGAAGACAAATAAGTAGAATCCGATGACCACCGCTTCCTTAAGGCATATCCCTCTGCTCTGTGAACAGCAGGAGCTGCGGCAGATCACCGGCGACACCCTTCGTCCCGGAGGACTGGAACTGACCCGCCGGGCCATGGAGTTCTGCGCTCTGCCTGCCCGCAGCACCGTTCTCGATGTGGGATGCGGCTACGGGCAGACCATGGCTCTTCTGGCGGCCCGGTTCGGTCTGGCGCCCACGGGGCTTGATCCGGCGCCAGCCATGCTGCGGCAAGCGGCCTGCCGGTGTCCCGGCTTGCCGCTGATACAGGCCGACGCCGCCGCCATTCCCGTGCAAAACGATTTTTTTGCTGCGCTTATCTCGGAATGCGTGCTCTCCCTGACGGACAACATGCCGGCAAGCCTGCAGGAAATGCGGCGGGTGCTGGCGCCCGGCGGCAAACTGGTGCTGACCGACATCTATGCCCGAAAACCAGACGCTCTGCCGCAAGCCCAGCCGAGCGAGATTCGCAGCTGCTTTGACGGCGCGCTTCCCCTTGATACCATCAAGGCACATCTGCGGGCCGCAGGCTTTGCCATCCAGCTGCTGGAGGATCACACCGCCAGGCTGCGGCAACTGGCCGGGCAGATCATCTTTAGCTGCGGCAGCCTGGCCGCTTTCTGGCAACTGTTCATGGGGGCGGATAAGGCCGCGAGCACCTGCAGCTCCCTCGCCACGGCAAAGCCAGGCTATTACCTGCTCATTGCCGAAAAGGAGTAAATGTGATGGATGATACAGTGTTGCGCATCATGCAACTCGGCTCCCAGGGGCTTTGCTGCAGCCAGATTTTGATGAAGCTGGCCCTGGAAGATATGGGAGAGGAAAACGTTGCGCTGGTGCGCTCCATGTCCGGACTCTGCAACGGCCTGGGGGCAGGGGAGATGTGCGGCGCGGCAAGCGGCGCGGCCTGCGTTATCGCCCTTTACGCGGCAAAGGGGGACGGGAGTGAAGAGGAATCCCCGGATTACAAGCTGATGCTGGCCGATTTCACGGCATGGTTCACCGGGGCGGCTCCCGGCAGGTGGGGGGGGATCAGGTGTGATGAGATCATCTCCGGGGCGGCTGCCATGGAAATGCAGAAGTGCGGCGACATCATCACCGCCAGCCGCAACAGGGTTCTGGAAATATTAACCGCCTACGGTTTTGATCCGAGTGTCTCCAAAGAATTACGCCATGACTGATTGCCCCCCCAGAGATATCCTTTCCGCCACGGAGAGCGTTTGCCCCATCTGCCTGAGGCGTCTGTCCGCCGTGCGGGAAAAAGACGGCGAGGACGTTTATCTGGTGAAAAACTGCCCGGATCACGGCGAATTCAATACCATCATCTGGCGGGGGCCGTTGCCCTTCGCCGCCTGGAACAGGCCGAAAAAGGCCTCCTCGCCCCGGCAGACCTTCACCAAGACCAAAAAAGGCTGCCCCTTTGACTGCGGGCTCTGCCCGGAGCACGGCCAGCATACCTGCACCGCGCTCATTGAGGTCACCGGCCGCTGCAATCTGCGCTGCAAGGTATGTTTTGCCGGGGCCGGCGACCATGCGGCTGCGGATCCGCCGCTTGACCGGATCGCTTTCTACTATGACCGGCTGCTCGCGGCAAGCGGCCCCTGTAATATCCAGCTGTCCGGCGGCGAGCCCACGGTACGGGATGATCTTGCCGATATCATCAGACTGGGCCGCGACAAAGGTTTTTCCTTTCTGCAGCTCAACACCAACGGCATTCGTCTGGCAGAGGATGTGGGCTATGCCAAGAGCCTGAAGGCAGCCGGGCTGTCATCCGTCTTTCTCCAGTTTGACGGCATCAGCGACGAGGTCCACCTGGCCCTGCGGGGACGGGCGCTGGCGGCAGTCAAGGAAAGGGCCATTGTCAACTGCGGCTTTGCCGGCCTGGGGGTTGTGCTGGTACCCACCATCGTGCCGGGGGTCAACACCGGGGAAATCGGCAGCATCGTCAATTATGCCGCCCGCTTTTCCCCCACCGTGCGGGGCGTTCATTTCCAGCCGGTGAGTTATTTCGGCCGCTATCCGCAGCAGCCCCATGACAGGAGCCGGATCACCCTGCCGGAAATATTGATGCTGCTGGAAGAACAGACGCGGGGCAGGATACCGGCCAAACTCTTCGCCCCGCCGGCCTGTGAACATGCCCTCTGCTCCTTTCATGCCAATTTTCTGGTGCAGGATAACTATAGTCTGAAAGGGATCACCTCCTGGCAGCAGACCTGCTGTTCAGCCGCAGGGCAGAACAGGGAGATCCCGTCAGCCATGGAGGGCCGGGAGAAAAACATCTCCTTTACCGCCAGGCAATGGTCTGCCCCCGGCGGGTGCGATTGCTCCAGCCCCAGGGTGCAGGAAAACGAGGATGAACTGGATTATTTTCTCAGAAGGGCCAAGACCCATACCTTTTCCATCTCCGGCATGGCCTTTCAGGATGCCTGGAATCTCGATCTTGAACGGTTGCAGGGCTGCTGCATCCATGTGGTTTCACCCCAAGGGAAGATCATTCCCTTCTGCGCCTACAACCTGACCTCAAGCAAGGGCCGGGCCTTGCACCGGAAACGAGGCGGCGGATGAAGCGGACCACGGTTGAAGAGATCGTGCGCAGGAGCGTCAAGACGGAAGCCGGGCAGTTGCCCGGCCGGGCCACCATCAAAGAGTATCAGTTTGACCGGCTGCGGCAGACCATCGGCCATGCCGTGGCAAACAGCCCGTTTTACCGCGCCAGACTGGCAGCCATAACCCCGGCGGAGATCACGGATCACGGCTCCCTGTCCCGGCTGCCCTTTACCTATGAAGAGGATCTGCGCCGCTTTGGCCAGGATATGCTCTGCGTCCGTCAGGATGAGGTGGCCCGCATCATCACCATGCAGAGTTCCGGCACCACCGGGCCGCCCAAGCGGCTGTTTTTCACCGAGGATGATCTGGAGCGCACCATTGATTTTTTCCATCACGGCATGAAATCCCTGGTCAAGGGCGGCCAGCAGGTGTTGATCCTGCTGCCCGGCGCCACCCCCGATTCCACCGGTGATCTGCTGGCCCGCGCCCTGGCGAGAATGGATGTCGCCAGCCGGATCCACGGGCTGGTGGATGATCCGCAGCAGGCGGCGGCGGAGGTGTTTGCCGGCGGTTTTGACGCCGTGGTCGGCTTTCCGGTGCAGCTGTTGGCCCTGTCCCGCACCCCGGCCGGACAGTCCGTCCCCGCCGGCCGGATCAAATCCGTCCTGCTCTGCTCGGATTATATCCCGCGGACCGTGTGTGATGAATTATCCGCCGCCTGGCAGTGCCGGGTCTTCAGCCATTACGGCACGGTGGAAACCGGACTGGGCGGTGGAGTCGAATGCCAAGGCCTGTGCGGTTGTCATCTGCGGGAAACGGATCTGCTCTTTGAGGTGGTCTGTCCCCGGACAGGTGCTTCCCTTCCGCCGGGCGAGTGGGGCGAGATTGTCTTTTCCACCCTCACCCGCCGGGCCATGCCGCTGATCCGTTACCGGACCGGCGACTACGGGCGCCTGCTTGACGGGCCATGCGTGTGCGGCAGCCGGATCACCAGACTGGACAAGGTGCGCGGCAGGATCGGCCAGGTGCGGCAGCTGGCTGACGGCCAGGCCCTTTCCCTGGATCTGCTGGATGAAATCCTGCTGGCCATCCCGGGGGTGCTGGATTTTCAACCCGTGCTGCAAAAGGAAAATGGCCGGGACCGGCTTCATGTCCGTTTGACTGTTCTCCCGGCAAACAGCGATCAGGTTTTGCAGCAGGCGGCATCGCAGCTCAAAGGGCTTGCCCGGCTGAAAGACATCACGGTTACTTGCGAGGCAAGCCCCACAGGCCTCATCAATAAAGCAAAACGCATAATCGAAGACAACAGAGGAAAAATCAGCCATGAAACAGCTTATCAGGCAGGTTTGTGACATATTGGCCAGCGGCGAGGATCTGGTGATGGCCACCGTCTCCAGCAAAAACGGCTCCGCTCCCCGGATGGCCGGCGCCAGAATGATCGTCCGGCAGGACGGCCGGATTGCCGGCACCATCGGCGGCGGCAAGGTCGAGGCCGTGGCCATCCAGGAATCGGCGCAGGCATTTGCCCGCAAAAATTCCGCCCGCCGTTTTTTTGATCTGACCAATGCCGATGCCGCGGGCACGGATATGATCTGCGGCGGCACCATGGAGATATTTCTGGAATACATTGCCGCGAATCCGGCAAACATCCAGGTTTTTTCCACTTTGCTGGCAGCGCTGGACAGCGGCCGCCGGGTCTCCTTTATCAGCAAACTCAACGGCCAGATGGCCGGTAATTCACGCTTTGTCATTGCCGATTCCGGCAAGGCAAACCTTTGCCAGGCTCCGGAGGCGCTCCTGTCAGCCGTCAAGAAACTGCGGCTCTCCACCTCCGCCCCTTCGGTCATCAGCCATGAAAACGAGGACTATCTGGTTTCCTACTTTGCCATCCCCGGGGACCTCTTTCTGCTCGGCGCCGGCCATGTTGCCGCCTGTACCGCGGAGGCCGCGGCCAGGGTGGGCTTCCGGGTTATTGTCATGGATGACCGGTCCGAATTCGCCAGCCGGGAGCGATTTCCCTCAGCCGACCAGGTGGTCGTGCTTGACTCCTTTGCCGATTGTTTTCAGGGGCATGACATCACCCACGACAGCTACCTGGTTATCGTCACCAGGGGGCACATGCATGACCGTGATGTGTTGGAGCAGGCGCTCCGCACCAATGCCGGTTACGTGGGCATGATCGGCAGCCGGAAAAAACGTAACGCCATTTACACCAATCTGCTGGCAAACGGGACGTCACAGGCCCAGTTGGACCGGGTTCATTGTCCCATCGGGCTATCCATCGAGGCAGATACTCCTGAGGAAATCGCCGTGAGTATTGTCGGCGAACTGATCCAGCAGCGCGCAAGGGGGCAGAACCGTGGAAAGTGAGCTTGCCGCCATCATTCCCGCCGCCGGCCTCTCCTCCAGAATGGGGGAACTGAAGGCGCTGCTGCCCCTTGGGCAAACCACGGTGCTGGGCCATATCATCGCCCTGTTTCAGAGCTGCGGCATCAGGGATATCATCGTCGTCACCGGCCACCGGGCTCAGGAGGTCGAGCAGGAGGCTGTCCGGGCGGGCGCCCGCGCCGTGCATAATGCCGACTATGAGCAGGGCATGTTCACCTCGGTCAAAACCGGCATCAGGGCACTGCAGCCGGAGACCAGGGGCTTTTTTCTGCTGCCGGTGGACATTCCCCTGATCCGCCGGGGAACCATCAGGCTGCTGGCCGAGGCCTTCAGTAATTTCCCCCTGGCCATTGTGTATCCTGTTTTCCAGGGCAGACGTGGCCATCCGCCGCTGATCACCACCTCCCTGGCAAAGCACATTGTGAGTCATGACGGGCCGAACGGCCTGCGGGGCCTGCTTGAGCAGGTGGACCGGCAGAGCATCACCTCGGTGCGGGACATTGAGGTGCCGGATGCCAACATCCTCTTTGATATGGATACCATGACCGATTACCAATCAGGTATTGATCGCTATGCCAGAAGGGATGTGCCGACCATTGAGGAATGCGCTATCCTTCTGCATGACATGTACCAGCTGGCGCCAATGGGGCTTGACCACGCCCAACGGGTGGCGGAACTTGCGGCGGCAATATGCGCCGTGATTGCCGAGAAAAGGGGAGCGGGGCCTGACCGGGACGTCTGCCGGGTAGCCGGATTGCTGCACGACATCGCCAAGGGCCATGCCCATCATGAAGAGGAGGGGGGGCGCTGGCTGCGGCAGCTGGGATTTGACCGGGTCGCCGATATCGTCGCCGCCCATAAGGAGGCGGAGCTGCCTCCCGGGGCCCGGGTCACGGAAAAGGAAATAGTCTACCTTGCCGATAAAATGGTGAGCGGCAACAGGCTGGTCAGTGTGGAAAATCGCTTCAGGCAGAAGCTGGAACTCTATGCTGATGATCCCGCCGCCTGCGCTGCCATCAAAAGAAGACTGCTCCAGGCCAGGAAGGTGATGGAGGCCATAGAGACGGAAACCGGCTGCAGTCTGGATTATCTGATCAACCAATGCCGGGAGGCTTGATTGCCAGCAAAAATGGGCGGACCGATCTATCTGCTGCGCCATGGCCAGATTGAACAGTTCCGGCCCCGCCGTTTCGTGGGGCAACTGGATCTTCCCCTGGCCGAGGCGGGAAAAATCCAGGCCCGGGACCTGCGGGACTTTCTCAAGGATATCAAATTTTCGCGGATTTTTACTTCCCCACTGCACCGGACTGGGCAGACCGCGGAAATCGTGGCCGGGAACAGGGCAATCGACATCACGCCGGTTGCCGCATTAACCGAGATCAGTCTGGGCGCCTGGGAAGGATTGACCGTGGCGGAGGTGCGCGAGCGCTTTCCCGGCGAATATGAAAAGCGGGGAGAGGATCTGGCCCATTACCGCCCGGCGGGCGGGGAAAGCTTTGCCGATCTCGCCCGGCGCAGCCTCCCGGCTTTTACCAGGCTGGCAAGGGAACATGCCGGCCCGCTGCTGGTGGTTGCCCATGCGGGGGTAAACCGCGTTCTGCTCGCCAGCCTGCAGCAGATCCCCCTAAAGGATCTGCTGCTGATTCCCCAGGACTATTGCTGCCTCAATATCATCTCGGCGGAGAACGGCAGCTGGCATGTTGACGCCATCAATAAAACGATATGAGCAGTGTCTTCCCGGCCGCCATACGGCAATGGGGCGCGCAGGGGCCGGCCAGAACCTGAAAAGACTCAGCAGCATTCTTGCATCATATAATGCTTGCCGTCAACCGCAACGAATTCAACCAGATCGAGCTTTGGCAGACCGGCGATTTTCCAGGCCTTCATCGGATTGATGAATTCCTCATTCACGCAGTTTCGCGGCTCATGGATGTTTTTGCAGACATAGTTCAAGATCGGAAAGGCTTGATTTTTTCTATAATATTTCCGCATGAACTCAATTATTTCAAATTGCTCATCATCAAGGGCGGCAACCCCCTCGCGTCTGGCAAGCTCCCTGGCGACATTTTTATCCCAGTCATCCTGATTGACCAGAAAGCCGTCATCGTCAAGCTGTATCTTTTTTCCTGCGCATTCAATTTCAGTCATGGCATTTTCTCCTGAACTGTTTGTCAAAAAAACTGTTTGTCAAAAAAGCCGAGTGGTCAATTGGTTAAAGGGAAAAAAGCTCGTCTTGCCCCCAACCAATTGACCCTTTCATCATCCGCAAAACAGTGCTGTGGTGAATTTATCAAGCCAAGGTGATGCTGCGGGCATTATCCCAGAGCCCGTGAATATTGCACAGCGAGGTGGCAACCAGCACGCCCGGTTTGCTTATCTTGATGGTCGTGGTCACTGAATGATGGGTATGGACGCTCCCCTCGTTTGCTCCGGCGGCCGATTCACCATGGGCGCTGAACTCGAAATTGCCGACCTGGGCGATGAATTTTTCACCCTCTGGTTTAAAAAAGAGCTGTATCCAGCGGATATGATGTTCCGTGGTATTGGGATGAGCGATTTCTTTTCCCAGCGAAACCGTCACCTGGAAGTTCTCGTTGGCTTTTACCGCATCCGGACACTCGATGACCGGCACATGTTTTTCGTTTTTCCAGTCAGCGGATTGATAAAAATCTCCTATTTTTGTCATGTGTTCCTCCTGATATGTGTGTGTATTTTGCTGAAGTTAAGGGTTGCAAGCTGAAGAGCCAGATGACGGCCGCGAACTTTCGCGCCGCTATATTTGTTTGGGTAAAAGGGGCCGCCTGGTGCCAAGCGTTTCGTTGTTTACCCGCCGGTACGATGACAACCGAGGAGGTGCCCGGCAAGTCCTGTTAAACAAGACTTGCCGGGCACCATTGGCCCGCATGGGGCTTATGAGCTTTCATCCTTCAAGCAGAAAAAAGACTAAGCTGCTGTAACAAAATAATGTCGTCATCCGGATGGTCAAAACGGCATAAAGAGCCGTAACGAAATAGTCAAGAAGCAGAGGTTATTTCGTAAGGCTCCTAATACTGGTCTCCCAGGATGTTCTTTTTGAGCTGGGCTATTTCAAGTCCCAGGGAGACACATTGCTTGTTCTCCATGCAGGCATCAGCATCGCCCAGCTCCAGAAAGTGCTTGAGTTCGTGGTTGTCTTTTTTGAGGTCTACCACCCAGACCTTTTTCTGCTTGTCATAATCTACGGTAACGTCTATCCCACACTGGCCGATATCAGGGTAAATCTCGATAATTTTTCGGCAAATCTCGTCTTTATCGTGCATGAAAATTCCTCCTATGTGTTTGCGGGCTCCAGCGGGAAGAGCTCTCTTTTACCTGCCGGAGCATGAAGAGTGACTCAGCATCTTTATACCAACATGATTTATTCAAAAAATGTGCCAGGCAGCAGGCTGAATCTCCGCCTGGGGAATGAGGCCTAGATCGTGAACCTTGCAGAAGCCGGGGTGTTGCTCTGCCGCGGCCTGGGCGGCAAAGAAACTCTTCTTTCCTGGCATGTTTCTTGATGTGCTTGGCAGAGTAAAGAAGCTCACGGGTTAAGGAACCGTCCGTGACCGATTCAATTTTGAAATCTGCAAAGGAGAGAAGATGGACATTACAAACTTCCAAACGATTCTGGACAAGACTTTCATGCTCCTGGAGCAGGCCATCAACGAGAAAAAGGCGGAGCAGGCCGGGCTGGTACATCAGAGAGAGTCTTATCCTTCAAAAGGCGAGGCGCCGATAGAAGCAAAGGCCGGAAAGCCCCGGTCTCCCAAAGGCTGAAAAAACAATACCCTCCGAGGAAAAAATGATGGCCAGAATTGCAATACTCATCGCGGACATGTTTGAGGATTCCGAGTATCTCCAACCGGTAGCGGCCTTCAGGGAAAAGCGGCATGAGCTTATTCACGTAGGATTGCAGGCAGGCGGAAAGGTTTTGGGCCAGCAGGAACAGACCCCGGTCGTCATTGATGTCAGCACCGCAGAGGCGGACCATGCAGATTTCGATGCCCTGTTTATTCCCGGCGGCTATTCGCCCGACAAGCTGAGAACCAATGTGGATGCCGTGCATTTCGTCAGAAAATTCATGGAAGAGGGAAAACCGGTTTTTGTCATCTGCCATGGGCCGCAGCTCCTCATTACCGCCTGCGTTCTGGCGGGCAGAAAAGTCACCGGCAGCAAATCCATCATCCAGGATATCGCAAATGCCGGGGGTGTCTATACTGACCGGGAGGTGGTAATCGACGGCAATTTGATTTCCAGCCGCAATCCCGGTGATCTGCAACCATTCAGCAATGCTTGCCTGGAAATGTTGTCATAGCGCCCTCCTCCCGTCTCCCGTCGCAAAATGTCGTCGTCCCTGCCTGGGACGTTTTCCTGCCGCTGCAGCGGCGCCCAGCGCATATTCTTCCGATTCCGTGACCTCTTCGTCTGTATCCTTTCTGCGTCATCAGAGGCGATTTTCTTCAGACGAAACCAGTCCGGGGCTCACCATGCCAGGAAATAAATATCTAAAACTTATTTGATTGTTTTCAGTGTGTTAGACAAGAATTGACCAGAGCATAGGTGCATAAGTTCTGGTGATAATTGCGATGACAGCCTGGGGAAAGGCAAGGTAGTCAACAATGGCACCGAACTTGCTCAAACCGGGTTGAAATTGGTGATCCGGAAATCTTCACCGGGTAATGGCTTTCGGAAAGCTCCAGGGGGCGGGACACCGTCACCCTCCGGCAGATTCGGGCGTTAAACTTAGGAGCCGTTACGAAATAACCTCTGTTTTCTTGGCCAGTTTGTTACGGCTCTTTATGCCGTTTTGACCATCCGGATGACGACAGTATTTCGTTACAGCGGCTGATTACCGGAAATTTTTTATTTGATGACTCCCTTGCCTGATAAGGAAAGCATATGACCATGATGCAATTTTTAGACAAATCCGTGCCCGAGGCCAATAAATGGGTCACGGATTTCATGAACGAGTTGCAGATCAGTGAAACCAGCCTGGCCAGACGACTTCTCCGCAGTACCCTTCATGCCTTGCGCGACTGCCTGCCCTGGCCGGATGCAGAGAAATTCGGGGCTCAGTTGCCCCTGGTGATGAGAGAGAATTTTTTCCAAGGGTGGCGCCCCGGCAGAGACCGGCTCACCTGCGGCAGCCGGCAAGAGTTATCCCGGCGCCTGCGCCGGTACATTAACTGCCAGGCTCCCATTGAGGAGGAGCGCGCGTTGCGCGCCTTTAGCAGGGTGCTGGATCAGAGAATTCCCCAGCATGACATCGAAAATATCAGCGCTATCCTGCCCGATGGTTTGGCTGTAAGGAGTGAAAAGTGAGCCTTAGGCGCTCAAACCAGCGCACTCCTCACTTCTTACTCCTTACTTTTCACTTCTTTCTGGCCAGGGCGCGGTCAAGTGAGAATCTGCCGCTGCCGCAGAGCACCAGAGCCCCGGCCAGTCCGAAAATCAGCAGATGATATTCGAAGCCTTCCCCCTTCTGATTACCGAACCAGTTCATGAAAAAACCGTTCTGCACATGGTTCATAAACATGCAGATCGCCATGCTGAATGCCAGCCCCAGTGCCCACACCCGGCTGAAGAGCCCGAGTATCAGCAGCAGTGAACCGGCAAATTCGAAAAACATCAGGATCATGACGGACCAGGCCGGAAAGCCTGTTCCGGCAAAAATTTCAATGGTCTTGGCCGGCCCCGGTCCGCCGAACCAGCCGAGAACCTTCTGGGCGCCATGGGGAAAGATGACAATGCCCAGCGCCAGGCGGTTGCAAAGCTGCGCCAGGCTGTCATCGGTATTAATCAGGTATTTCAGGAACATGGATAATCTCCTTTTTTCATTGCTGCGCCTTCTATTTTTTTAAGTTTACTGCCAGACAGGATAACGTCCCGTCTGGCAGGATATGACCAAACAACCCCGGAGGCCGGAAAGCCCATACCGCGGATTTGCATCAGAAATGCTGCCCGGCCTCCACGGCTTTTGCCTTTATTTTTTGCAGATTGTCCTGTGCTGCCGGACTTAGGGTTCCTTCCACCCGCAGGGAGCGGATATCGGTGAAGCCCATGAATCGGAAAATCATTTCCAGATACGGTTTCTGAAAATCAAAGTCAGCCATGGGCGTGCCGGCAGGGTATTCTCCGCCGCTTGCCAGGATGAGTTGCAGGGGTTTGCCTGTCACCAGGCCGGAATAGCCCTTGTCTGGGGCAAAGGTGAAGGTAAAGCCCGGTTGGACAATGATATCAATGTACTGCTTCAGCCGGTATGGAATGGAAAAGTTCCACATGCCGGTGGACACGACGATTTTGTCCGCTGTTTTCAGCTGGTCGATGGTCTCGATGACTCCGGTCCAGGCCCGGGCCTCTTCTGCGGAGTGGGGAAGACCGCGCATGATCTTGTATTTGCCGGATGCGGCAACGGCATCAAATACCGGCAGTTCGGTTTTCCATAACCCCAGTTCTTCGATGGTGTCCTGGGGATGGGCCGCCTGATAGGCCTCCAGAAAAAATCGGGCGGTCCGGCTGGAATAGGACCTCTCCCCCATGGGACTTGACTGAATGTGTAATATTTTCGCCATAGTCGTGCTTACCTTGTCTGTTGAATGTTGATCTTAAGCGAAGCGTTGTCTTTTTTCGTCTCAGCAAAATGTCTGCCAGGCTGATTCCTTTTTGCTCTTCCTGCCGGTGAAAGCAGTCGATGACGCCAGGAAAGAGGTTGTTTATGGGGGTGGCTGGCATGTTGCTTGCTCAGTTTGGCTTAAAGAAAGTTTGCGCCTCAGAGCGCGCAAGGGTTCCTGGGGCATTATCGTTTTCTTGCGTGTTTAATTTCTAACCTGTGGCAGGAATATCTATGTCTCGAGATGAAAGGGATGCCTGTGCAATTGTCGCCTTTATCGATAAGCAGGGGCACTGCACCCATGCCAATATTGTTCATACCCTCGATGCCCTGCGGAAAATGGGGCACCGGTCCGGTGATATCAACGGAGAAGGGGACGGCTGCGGCATTGTGACGGACATCCCGCGGGAGATCTGGGCCCGCCGTCTATCCGGGCTGGGCATGAGCCCGCATCTTGCCGAATCAGGCCATTTTTTTGTCGGCCATCTGCTGCTGCCCGCCCCGTTCCGCCCCCAGGCCCAGCAGATCATGGCCCGGGCCCTGGCGCTTTTTGCCCAGCACAAAATTGATCTGCTCACCGAGTGGAGCGGCAACAGCAGGGATGATCAACTGGGGCCGCGCGCCCGGGCCGATGCCCCTCTCTTCTGGCAACTGGGCGGGGTGATCCAGAATGGCGGCCGCACGGCGCCGAGCAAACGGCTTTTCCGCCTGCAGCTCGACATTGAAAAACAGATTCCGGAAATTCATACCGCTTCTTTAAGTCTTGATACCGTGGTTTACAAGCTGCAGGGGCTGCCGGATATGCTGCCCCGGGTTTACCCGGAACTGCGGGATGAGGACATGCGTTCGCTAATGACCATTGGCCATGGCCGCTATTCAACCAACACCCTGCCCACGGTGACCAGATCGCAGCCCTTTTCCCTGCTCGGCCATAACGGCGAGATCAATACCATCGAACGTCTGCGCAGTATCGGCCGCACCCTTGGCATCGAGCCCGTGCCCGGCGGCAGCGACTCCCAGGACCTGAACAGGATCATCGAGGGGCTGGTCAATCTCTACGACCTGGATATCATCGAGGCCATGGAGATGCTTTTCCCGGCTATTTACAGTGAGGCGCAGCATTATCCCCCGGAGATCCGGCAGGTGTATGCCTTTTACCGCTGGTTCTTCCCCTGCTCGGCCCAGGGTCCGGCCGCGGTGCTGGCCCGCTGCGGCGATGTCTGCCTGGGCAGTGTCGATGCCATGGGGCTGCGGCCGCTGTGGTTCGGGGAAAGCGATTATAACTATTTTCTTTCCTCGGAAAAAGGGGTGGTGGATCTCGAACATATGATGGATGATCCGCGCCCGCTGGCCCCTGGCGAAAAAATCATCATCACCGGCGGTCTGGGCGCCAAGGCTGAGGTGCTCGACTACGGCGCCATCCAGCAGCGGCTGGTAAAGCTGCTGGACGGCCGCGGCAGCAGCAAATCTCTGCGGGCCCTGTACAATGGCCTGCCTGCTGCCAAAAAAAATGCGGCCGGGGGAAGAAGTCAGGCCGACCCGGAGAAGCACCCGCTTGCCGAGCCGTTTCGCCGCCTGGCAGACCCCCATTGCCTGGAGGCGTTCGGCTGGCGCAATTACGATTTTTCCATCCGCCGGCGGGTGGGCCGGGAGGGCAGGGAAGTCATCGGCTCCATGGGCTACACCGGGCCGCTGGCCTCGTTTGTGCCTGAGTCGCTGCCCAACATCGCCGACTACTGCAAGGAAAATGTGGCCGTGGTCACCAATCCGGCCATTGATCGGGAACGCGAAGCGGAACACTTCTCCACCAGGGTGACGCTGGGCCGCAGGCCCCCCTTTCAGGGGGAAAAGGCAGCCGGGCCGCTGGGCCTTGAACTGGGCAGTCCGCTGCTTTTGAGCGCAGGCGCCCTGGCCGGGATGGTCACCCAGGCCGCCTGCCGGCAGATCAGCAGCAAGTACAACACCTGTCTTTTGGAGGACGTCATCGATTTTTTCACCTGCCAGCAGCGCGACCCCGCCCTGGTGCAGGTGCTGGACGCCACCTTCGTGCCGGCTGACGGGCTGGCCCCGGCCCTGGAACAGCTTGCCGCAGCAGCGCAGAAGGCCGTGGCATCGGGTGCATATCTGCTGGTGCTTGATGATTCGCGGAGTTTTACCGAGAACCGGGTGTTTATTGATCCCGGCCTGCTGGTCGCCTTTCTCCAGGAGTTTCTGATCAGGGCCGGCCTGCGTCGCGAGGCCGGCCTGGTGGTGCAGTCCGGCGCCATCCGTAATCTCCATGACCTGATGTTCGTGCTGGGACTCGGAGCAGATGCGGTCCACCCCTATCTGCTGTGGCGGGTTTCCGCGGGCTGCGCGGATGAAGAGCTGGATGCGGCCTTGGTCATTGATCATACCTTTGCCGTACTGCAGAAGGGCATGGAAAAGGTGATGTCCACCATGGGCATCCATGAGATCTGCGGTTATGGCCGGATTTTTTCCGCCATCGGCCTGCGGTCCGATCTGGCGGCTGTCATGCGGCTTACCAATTTCTGCGCATCAGATTCCTGCGGCCTGGGTCTTGCCGCCCTGGAAGAGATGGCCAAAGAACGTTACGTCCGGGCGAACTCGGCTGCTGCGCCCGAGGTTTTCCGGGAACCGGAACGCAATCCCAGGGTGGGCCGCATTATCAGAAACGCGGCCCTGGCGAAAACGGGTTTTCTTGAGATGGCGGAGGAATTGGCGAAGGTGGCCGAACAGATGCCCACCGGCATCCGGCATCTGCTGCAGGTAACGGAGGCGGCCCCTGCCAGGTCGCTGGCCCTGGACGAGGTGGACATCTCGGTGGGCGGCCATGCCATGCCGCTGGTCATTGCCGCCATGTCCTTCGGCTCCCAGGGCGAAAGTTCCTTCCGCACCTATGCCGAGGCAGCGCTCCGGGCAAACATCATCTGCCTCAACGGGGAGGGCGGCGAGATCCCGGATATGCTCGGCCGCTATCGGCGCAACCGCGGCCAGCAGATCGCCTCCGGCCGTTTCGGGGTCTTCATGGGCTTGCTTAATTCCGCGGATATTCTGGAAATCAAGATCGGCCAGGGGGCCAAACCAGGCGAAGGAGGTCATCTGCCGGGCAACAAGGTCTCGGAAATGGTGGCCATGGCCCGCCACTGCAAACCGGGCATTACCCTGATCTCGCCCTCCAACCACCATGACATCTATTCCATCGAGGATCTGGCCCAGATCATCACGGAACTGAAAACCGCCAGCCCCAAAGCCAGGGTCTCGGTGAAGATCCCGGTAACCAGCGGCGTGGGCACCATTGCCGTGGGCATTGCCAAGGCCGGGGCCGATATTGTCAATATCAGCGGCTACGAGGGCGGCACCGGGGCGGCCCGGGAGCATGCCAAACGCTTTGTCGGGCTGCCCGCGGAAATCGGGGTGAGCGAGGCCCATCGCGCCCTGGTGGAATCAGGACTGCGGGCCGGCATCGAGATCTGGACCGACGGCGGCATGCGCAGTGGTGACGACATCCTGAAAATGATCCTGCTCGGCGCCAACCGGGTGGGGCTCGGCACCGTGGCCCTGATGGCCATCGGCTGCATCAGCTGCCGGCAGTGCCATCTGGACCGCTGCCCCAGGGGAATAGCCACCCGGCTGCAGACCAGGGAGGAGGCCATCGCCAGGGGTCTGAAGGGCTTTGTGCCCCGGGTGGTGGAAGAGGAGGCGGAAAACCTGGCCCGCCTGCTGGTTGCCCTGGGCGATGAGCTGCGCAGTCGCACCGCTGCTCTCGGTGAGGAGCGCCTGCAGAATCTGGTGGGCAGAACAGACCTGCTTTCCCAGTACCGGCTGCGGGAAAGGCTTGATGTCGGCGATGTGCTGCGCAGGCCTGAGGCGTCCGCCGGCAACGGACCGCACGACGGGCCGCAGATCATCAGAAAACCCCTCAATTACCTGACCAGACTGATCGCCGATCTGGCCATGGACCGCTTTCAGCAGGGTGATGCCCAGGTGCATTTTGCCGAAGACGGGGTGCGCAGCACCGACCGGGCCGTGGGCACCTATCTGGCCGGGGCACTGGCCCGTGACGACGGGGAGGCCGGCAAGCGGCACCGGGCTGTCCTGCGCCTCGGCTCCTCGGTGCCGGGCAACGGACTGTGCGCCTTCAATACCGCGGAGGTCGAGGTGATTGTGGAAGGCGGTTCCCAGGATGGGGCGGCCAAGGGCAGCATGGGCGGCCTGCTGGGCGTGTTCAAGGGGCAGAACCTGCTGGGCCGCTATATTGACGGCTCCACGGGCAAGAGCTTTGCCTACGGGGCTATCGGCGGGCTGTTCATGGTGCAGAACATGGCCGACTCCAGGGCCTGCGTGCGCATGTCCGGGGCGGATGTGGTGTTCGGCGGCAGGATCTGCGGGCCGGTGCATGACGAGCTGGGCAATCTGGCCAGCCGGGCTCATCTGAAGGGCTTTGCCTTTGAATATATGACCGGCGGCCGGGCCGTGGTGCTGGGGGATCCAGGACCGTGGATCTGTGCAGGCATGACCGGAGGCGTGATTTACCAGTGCCTCTATCCCGAATACGGCTTTGAACGCAAATCACTGACCAGAAGGCTGGCGCGCAGCGCTGGGGTGACCATCAGCCAGGTGAACCAGGAGGGGATCAATGATCTGCACGAGCTGCTGGGAAATTATATCGCTGAGCTGGAAAGGGCCTTTCAGCATGGGGAGGCCCTGGCCGTAACCGAGATTCTGCAGAATGCCGCGGCCCGCTTTGTCACCATCAGGCCGAAACCGCTGCGGCCGGTATCCGCGGAATGAAGGGAAGTGAGGAGTAAGGAGTGAGGAGTGAGTAGGGGCGGTTCGCGAACCGCCCTGAGATGGGCGTAGGGGCGGGTTTCATGCCCGCACCAATTATAGGCGGAAAATGGTTCGCCACTGCCGCGGAAAAAAATGAGGCAATATCATGGGACAACAGAAAGAATCAATCAAAATGGCGATCAAGGACGAGATTCTCGGCCACTTCAGAAAGATGCAGGCCAAGGCCGGGGATGTGCTAGCCGCAGACTGGCTCTACGGCGATTTCATGGCGAACCTGAGCACCAAGGAACAGCGGGCCTTTGAAGAGATTGTCAGCGAAATGATCCAGGAAGGTTTGATAGAGTATGTCGGCGGAGCAAAGCCGACCTATGCCATCACCCGGAAGGGGCTGGATATCCTGTGCTGACCGGATGGGTGACCGGCCACCCCCTGCGGGGAGCGATGCCGCCCCAAGTGCGCCTGCAAAGCACAGCCCAAGGAGAAGATAATGAACAACGCATTGATTGAACGGATGGTTGAACTGAGCAGCAGAGTCGGATTTCTCTTCATTGCCACGGCTGGCCGTAACGGCATGCCGCACATGGCCAGTGCACGGCAGGCGGAATACCTGGCCGGCAATCGGTTTGCCGTCACCGAGTGGTTCTGCCCGGGCACGGTGGCCAACCTGGGGGAAAATCCCCTTCTGTCAATAGTGGTATGGGACAGGGCCAGTGACCTGGGCTACCAGGTGATCGGCGAGCTGGAAAAAATTGAAGAAGCCGCCATGATGGACGGCTTTGAGGCGGGGAGGGTCACTTCGCCTCCCATGCCCCAGGTCGAGCGCAGATTGATCGTGCGGGGCAGGGAGGTCTTTGAGTTCAGGCAGCGGCCGCACAGCGATACCCCGGCGGCATAAACTGCGTGAAGTCCGGTCAGGCCCGGGCCCGGCCTTCCTTGATATGGGCAAATTTCCTGTAGAGTTCTCTCACTCTTTTGCGCGGATCTTTCAGTTTGCGAGAGTCCTCGGTGGGCAGCCAGCGAGGCTCACTGATGGAATAGATGTTTTTATGCATATCATCGATAAAGGATTCGGCGACATTGCACCACTCATCGTTGCAGATCGCGGACATCTCCCCGGCCTCTTTGAGTTCACCCTCCAGGATATTGAGACTTTTTTCGAGATTACTCATGAAATTCTTATGGGCCATAATCATGGAATCTTCCATGTCTTTCTGTTTGAGCATAATAAACTACCTCCACGATATTCTTTATTTTTAGCAGATGACGGGTGATCAGGAAGCGCCGCGGCAGAATTTCTTCCCGCTCGTTTTTATCATTACCCGCCGAAATCGTAATCAAATCAGTGATTTCCCATCATGCCTGATAATAAATAACAGCAAAATGAGGGCCAGCAAGGCTGGAAATAAAGAAATCAGATAATTCAACGGATAAACGATCAAGGCTGGTTGTTTTTATTCTCTTCAGGAAAATGCTTTTCCTGCGCTGTCCTTTATTTCCGGACAGCGTGTCCGGGTGGGCAAGAATAAAACAATGGGAACAGAAGGGGAGAGGGCTTTCGTTTGCTCGAAAAAGGCCGGCAACGGGAAAAGAGTCCGGATATCAAACTCGCTATCGGAAACAGTAATTTTTATCCTGCCCGGTCGCCAATCCTGTCTGAAAGGACAAATCCTCTTTTGCCGGACAACTGCTCGCTGTTTGTGTCTTCCGGCTGGAAATGCCGCTTGCCGATTCGGTTCATCCGGGCGGGTGAAGGCGGGTCATTTGATCTTCTGTGTCATGTGCGGCGACAATTCGCCGTAACAGTCAGGGCAGATGTGGTGTGACTCTCCCTTGACGTGATTTTTGATGTAGGCGTCAATCTGCTGCCAGTTGCCTTCACTGTCGCGGATCCGCCGGCATGCCGCGCAGATGGGAAGTATACTCTGCAGAACCTCAAGGTGTTCCAGAACCTTGGAAAGATCACCAAGCAGCCGCACCTTTTCCTGCAGGTTTTTTTTGCGTTCGATGGAGTAGGAGATAGACCTGTTCAGCAGGGTTGAGGTGATCTGTTTTTTTTCGATATAATCCTGGGCTCCGTAACGGACCGCCTGCAGCGCAACCTGTTCGTCCTGCAGGCCGGTGAGGACGATGATTACCACGTTCGGATACTTGGTAATCAGGGTTCGCACCGTGTCCAGTCCGGACGAGTCGGGCAGGCTCAGATCAAGAAGCACGACGTCGATATCATTGCTTTTCAGCCGCCCGACGGCATCATCCAGGGTTTCGGCAACGTCTATATCATAACGTTTCAACGGGGACTCGCTGAGATGTTCCTTGATCAGCAGGACATCGGCAGGGTTGTCTTCGACGATGAGAAGGGATATGTTTCTCATTATTTATTATTGCGCCTCATAATTTTTGACTGTCTCGTAAAAAAACTCAACAGCCGTACAGTGCATGATAAACTCTTGATTTATCGTCACGTAAATTCATTGCCGGTACGTTTACCCGCAAGGGGCATAAATTCGAAGCCAGCAATTTTCCATTGCAGATCAGTTGCAACAGGTATATGACATTATTATCTTAATGGTGGCCTCGGCTGCCATTTTCTCGGTTGTTCAAAAAAAATATATAGACAAACTGAGAGATGGTACAGCAAAATATATACCCAAAGACTAGGGCATCATGGAAGACAAATTCACTGTTGAAGGTAATTTTTTTTTGCTTTTCATCACTTTGCACTTTTATCTTGTTAAATGTAGAAAAGATATCTTAAAACATCTTTTATCGCCGACACTATAGTGCAATTCTTGGCATGAACAACACCTTTTTATCTATCCTTAACCCGATATCTCTTGTCCTGCCGGCCGGATGGTGGCAAGTAATGACCAGGCGGCTGGTAAATGAAAAAAAATGGGGAGATCCTTGTGGCGCAACTTCTGGTAATTGACCAAGAAAGGGTTTTTTTTGATTCATTGCAGGAATTGGCTGCCGCTGACGGTATTCGCATAAGCCGGGCGGCAAGCATCCGGGATGGCATTGATCAGTGCCTGTCACAGGCCTATGATGTGGTTTTGTTGAAGAATAGATTGGCGGACGGCATGGCCTCAGATGCCATCCCCTCGTTTTTTGAAGGAGAATATGTTCCGGAATTGATTGTCTATGCCGAGGAGGGGGACCCTGACGAGGCGGAGCAGGTGTTGACCAAGGGTGCCTGGGATTACATCATTTATCCATACAGTCCTGAGTCAATGATGGAGCTGGTGGGCAAGGCCATGCGCTACAGGGAGGAAAAGCAGGGGAAAGCCGAAGACAGACGGACCGCTGTCTTTGCCGAACTGCAGGGGGAAGGCATTGTCGGGTCAAGTTCGATAATGCAGTCCTGCCTGAATATCGTGGCCAAGGCCGCTCAGTCGGATGCAAACAT
The DNA here is from genome assembly GCA_023230525.1 of Desulfobulbaceae bacterium. Classification (GTDB taxonomy): domain Bacteria; phylum Desulfobacterota; class Desulfobulbia; order Desulfobulbales; family SURF-16; genus SURF-16. Next base: position 13,342 of record JALNXE010000014.1, on the reverse strand, counting down.
TCTGATTACCGGTGAATCAGGCACCGGCAAAGAGCTGTTTGCCTCCGCCATTCATAAAATCAGCCCGAGAGCGAATAAGAGGTTTGTCATCGTCGATTGCGCCGCACTGCCCGGCGAGTTGGTGGAAAGCATTCTGTTCGGCCATGAAAAGGGGGCTTTTACCGGGGCGGCCAAAAATAAATCAGGCCTTGTCGAACAGGCGCATAACGGCACGCTTTTTCTGGATGAGGTTGGCGAGTTGCCCCTGGACCTCCAGAAAAAGTTTCTCCGCGTCCTGCAGGAAAGGGTGTTTCTTCCGGTCGGCGGCACGGAACCGATACGAAGCAACTTCAGGCTGATAGCCGCAACCAACAAGGATCTGGACCTGCTGCAGAAAAACGGAGGTTTCCGGGAAGATCTGCTGTACCGGCTGAAGACGTTTCATCTTGAACTGCCGCCGCTGCGTATCCGGGCAAGCGATATCACCGAGCTTGCCTACTATTTCCGATCAATGTACAGCCAGCGCACCAAGGAAAAGGAAAAGAGCTTTTCTCCCGATTTTCTGATGGTGCTGAAACAATACAACTGGCCCGGCAACGTGCGCGAGCTTTTCCAGGCCCTGGAAAGATCCCTGACCGCCGCAGGCGACCATGATACCCTCTATCCCCTGCATCTGCCCACCAACATCCGGGTGGCTGTTACCCGCCAGGTGCTTGACGCACGGCAGGGCAGAACAGAAGAGCCTGGTTGTGACAAGGAGGCCCGCCCCAGGGAGATTGCCGCCGAAAACCCTTTTGCCGGGGACAACCCGCCCACGTTGCAGGAAGTACGGCAGAAGGCCATCGAGGCCGAAGAAACGAGGTATCTCCAAGGGCTTATGGAATTCACTAAAGGGGATATCCAGAAATCCTGCCGGATTTCAAAACTATCCCGCTCCCGGCTCTATGATCTGCTCAAGAAGTACCAGTTGACCAGCAAAAACGGTTGATTTCCCCCCTTGTTTTTTCCTTGCCATTTCCCTTTCCTGACCAGTTAAACCGTCTTGATTCCCCAATTTTTTTTGCCTTTTCCCTTTAATCCTCAATATGTGGTGCAGGATTTGCATTTAGCTATGGCAATTTGGATGAGGGGAAACCAGCGACGCCGGATGGCGAAAAAATAGGGAGGGGACATGAACTTTGCAACGGAGAGAAAGAGAAGACGGCCAAGCAGTGGTAACAACCGGCGGCGCGGCATTGGAGAAGGTGCCGAATCGTCAGGAATGCCCTTTTTATTTCCACCGCGCTTATATGATCAGCGGCTGGGAATTAAGATCTTCCGCGCAGCAGCGCTGGAGCTAAGCCATGCCGCACCGCAACGGACGGGAAAACCTGATTGAGCGGCATGGCCTTCTCTCATAAGGGGCGAGAAGATGCTTTCTCGGCCTGCCGGGCCACTTGGCGGCCCAGTCGTTTAACCGCGAGAAGGGGGATAAAACACGCCATCTCCCTCACGCAACCGGCAATTACGGGATGCCCATGGAAAAAACGAAAATAGCGGTTATCGGAGCCGGGCCCGCCGGAATAGGCGTTGCCGTCGAGGTCAAGGAGGAAGGCCTGGCTCCTGCTGTTATCGTGGAAAAAACAACCCATGCCTGTGACACCATCGTCAAATTGTACCGGGCCGGGAAGCGGGTCGATGCGGTTTATCAGAAGGTGGAGATTGTGCCCCAGGGCAGACTTTCTTTTACCACGGAAAGCAAAGAAGATTTCCTGGCCAGGATGGACAGCCTGGTCAGCGGACATGCTCTGGATATCCGCTATGGCCAGGAATGCCACAAAATTCAGGCCACTGGCGACCTGTTTCAGGTCTTTACCTCAGCCGGATTGCAGCTTGAGGCCAACATCGTGGTCGCGGCAATCGGCATCTTCGGCAGACCGGCCCGGCCCGTCTACCCCATTCCCGGAGAAATACGCGACAAGGTCCTTTTTTCTCTGCCCAGGGAGCTTCCTGCCGGCAAAGATGTGCTGGTGGTCGGCGGCGGTGATTCAGCTGCCGAGGCCGCCTGTTTTCTCTCCCGGGAAAACTGCGTGACCCTCTCCTACCGCCGGCCGGATTTTTTCCGCATCAATGAAGCAAACATCTGCACCTTGAATGGCTACTGCTGCACGGGCAAGGTAAAGACCAAGATGCCTTCCGATATCGAGGCCCTGGAACCGGAAGACGGACGGATCAAGGTCCTTTTCAAGGACGGCGGCCCGCTGAGTTTTGATCTGCTGTTCTATTTTCTGGGCGGATCTTCACCCCGGGTCTTCCTGGAAAATGCCGGGGTCAAATTCATCGGCAAAAGGCCGCAGACGGATGAATTCGGCGAAACCAATATCCCCCGGCTTTTTCTGGCCGGCGACCTGGCCCTGGATAAAGGCTCGATCATGGGGGCCTTTCATTCAGCGCATCTGGTCAAAAAGGGGATTCTGCGCCGTTACCGGGATCTGGTAGCCGGAGAAGAGACTTAAAAATACGGAACCAAAATTTTCAAGTAAATATAACTTGCTGACATTAAAAGATTTTTTTATTTTGTCCGGAGGGTCGAGAATGAATATCTATGCCTTTGCAATGCAGATGGAAAAAGACGGCGAAAACTATTACCGGCAGCTGGCGGAGCAAAGCGGATCAGCCGGGATAAAAAAAATATTTATCATGCTGGCAAATGAAGAGGTGAAGCACTATCGGGTGGTGGAACTGCTGAGCAAAAAATCAGGCCCCCCTCAGATGGCGGAAACCAACGTACTGGAAAATGTCAAAAATATTTTTGCCGAAATGAAGCAAACCAAAGAGGAATTACACATCGACACCACTGCCGAGGTGCAGAATTACCGGAAGGCGCGCGACATTGAGGAGCAGAGCCGTAAATTTTATGAGGAAAAGGCCGGCGAGAGCAAAGATGAAGCGGAGCGGCGGATTTTTCTGCAATTGGCAGGAGAAGAGCGGAAACATCTGCGCATCATGGAAAACATCGTTGAGCTCGTCTCCAGGCCCGAGCCGGGCCGTTGGCTGGAGAATGCGGAATGGCATCATCTGGATGAGTATTGAGGGAGTGAAAAGTAAGAAGTGAGGAGTAAGAAGTGAAAAGCGAGGAGTAGGGAGTGAGGAGTCAGATGGTGGAACACTGAAAAATGATCTGCCCAGGTGAATTTTGGGAAAAGATTTTTTATCTGCTCACTCCTTACTCCTTACTTTTCACTTCAATAAAATTCCGGAGACAGAAAATGAAAAAGATGACGGAACAGCACCTGATCAATGCCTTTGGCGGGGAAAGCATGGCGCATATGCGTTATCTGCATTTCGCCAACCAGGCGGTGCGGGAGGATTTTGCCAATGTGGCCCGCCTTTTTCGCGCCATCGCCCATGCCGAATACATTCATGCCGGGGATCATTACCTGGAACTCAAGCACCTGAACAACGGTTTTGTGGCAAACAGCATGGGCGCCTTCGGGCCGGGTGATACCAAGAAAAATCTCCGGCTGGCCATTGCCGGGGAGACCTTTGAGATCATGGAAATGTATCCGGCCTACATCGAGGTGGCCAGAAGGCAAAGTGAAGATGGGGCCCGCCGGAGCTTTGAATGGTCCTATGCCACGGAAATAATGCACAAGGCCCTGTTTGAGAAGGCCCTCGCCGCAGTGGACCAGGGCAGGGACCCAGAGGTTGGTCCGGTACAGGTATGTGAAGTCTGCGGATATACTCTCGAAGGGGATGCTCCGGACAGGTGCCCGGTGTGCGGGGCGGAAAAAGAAAAGTTCCGCGTCTTCTCCTGATCAGAGTCCGCCCATGCGGCATAAAAGGTGAAAGCGTTCACCAGGGAGAGTTTTTTTGTGCCATGCCGGGCCTCAATTATAATGACCTCCACCGGGAGCAGCTTTTTTGACACGTCCGGCAACAGAAATCCCATCAGGTTAATCATCACCAAGGCGCTATGAGAAAAGAACCGCCCATCTCCTACCGCAGCATGGTCATGCTCCTCTTTGTGCTGACCGGGCTTTATCTCTGCAGTATACACAGCTATCTGCTCTTTCACAGTCTTGTCGAGCTGTTCAGCATCGCCGTGGCCGGCGGCATCTTCATGCTGGCCTGGAATGCCCGCGCTATCATGCGCAACAATTTCTTTCTCTTTCTCGGCATCGCCTACTTTTTTGTCGGCATTCTCGGCCTGTTTCACATCCTCACCTATAAGGGCATGGGGGTTTTCCAGAGCAACGAGGCCAATCTGGCCACCCAGTTCTGGGTGGCAGCCCGCTATCTGGAAGCCTGTTCCCTGCTTATTGCGCCCATTTTTTTTACCCGCAAACTGCGGCCTGCCGCCACCGTCATCATTTTTTTTCTCCTCACCTCCGCTTTTGTCTGGCTGATTTTCAACGGTATTTTCCCCGACTGTTACGTGCCAGAGTTTGGGCTCACCCCATTTAAGAAAGTCAGCGAATACCTCATTTCCCTGATCCTGCTCGGCGCCTTGGTCATGCTGTATGCCAGACGGCACCTCTTTGACGGCAATCTTTTTATTCTGCTCGCCGCGGCAATCTTTTTCACCGTCATCGCCGAACTTGTTTTTACCAGCTATATCGGCGTGTACGGCAACATGAATATTTTCGGCCATCTGTTCCGGTTCATCTCCTTCTATCTGATCTACAAGGCCATTATCGAGACGGGCCTGAAAAAGCCGTATGAACTGCTGTTTGCGGATCTGAAAAAAAGCGAACAACTGCTCAGAAAGAGCGAACAGGAATTCCGGGCCATGTTTGAACTGTCGGCCGTGGGCATGGTCCAGTCCGATCCGGAGACGGATCGTTTTGTCAGGGTCAACGACCGGTTCTGCCGGATCACCGGTTATACCCCCGCTGAACTGCTCGGTATGACATCGGCTGATCTCACCCTGACCGAAGACCTGGACCGCCACCGGGAGAGCGTGCGTCAGGTCCTGCAAGGGGAAGCGGAAACCTGGTCCAATGAGAAGCGTTACAGGCGCAAGGACGGCGGCGTCATCTGGGTCAAGGACACCGGCACCGTTTTTTGCGCCCAGGGTGGTCAGACGTGCAGGACCGCGGCCATCATGGTGGACATAACCGAACGGAAAACAGCGGAGCAGGCCCTGCGTGACAGTGAAAAAAGATACAGGCAGCTCTTTGAGAACATGCTGAACGGCTTTGCCTATCATCAGGTCATCGTTGATGAACAAAATGTCCCCATTGATTATATCTTTCTCGAAGTCAACAGCGCGTTCGAGAAAAAGACCGGGCTGGTGAGGGAGGAAATCATCGGCAGACGGGTGACCGAGGTGCTGCCCAATCTCCGTAAAGATGAGTTTGACTGGATCGGCTTGTACGGCAAGGTTGCCCTGACCGGCGAGGCCGTGCATTTCGACCAGTACAGCACCAGGCTGCAGAAATGGTTTTCCATCGCCGCCTACAGCCCGGAACAGGGCTATTTCGCCATTGTCATCCGAGACATTACCCAGCAGAAACTGGCGGAACGAAAACTGCGCAGAAGCGAATGGCGGTTCAAGGGAACCTTTGACAACGCAGCCGTGGGTTTTGCCCAGGTGAGCCTGGAGGGGCGCTGTCTCGATGCCAACAGCAAACTGTGTGGTATTTTCGGTTACAGCCGCGAGGAACTGCTGCAGAAAAGCATGCAGGATATCACCCATCCCGACGATCTGGAGGAGGATGAGGCCCAGACCAGCCGACTGGCCTGCGGCAGGATTGATCATTACTCCATGGAAAAACGCTACATTCATAAGAATGGGCATATTGTCTGGGCCAATCTGACCGGCAGCCTGCAGCACGATGATGAAGGGAATCCCCTTTACTTTATTAACGTGGTTGAGGATATCAGCCGGCGCAAGCGCATGGAACAGGCTTTAAAGGAGAGTGAGGAAAAGTTCCGGCTGCTTGCCGCCTCCATTAAGGATGTGATCTGGATGAGCACCCCGGGAGTGACGGAGATACTCTATATCAACCCGGCCTATGAAGAGGTATGGGGCCGGACCTGTGCCAGCCTCTATAAAAACCCTGGCTCGTTTGCCGAGGCGATCCATCCTGAGGACCTGGAGCTGATGGCGGACGCCTTACAGCAGCATGCCCAGGGCAAATGGCATTTCAACTACCGTATTGTTCGACCTGACGGTGCCGTGCGCTGGATTGAGGATGCGGGCGGCCCTGTTTACGATGAAAACGGCGACATCATCCACATGGTGGGGGTTGCCCGGGATGTCACGGACCGCAAACGGTCGGAGCAGGCCAGGGAAAAATATCTCATGCGGCTGAACGGTCTGCTCGATATTTCCGCCTCCGTGCTCTCGGCCAGGAGTACCCAGGATATGCTGCAGAAGGTGGTTGATGCCGCAGTGGAGCTGACCGATGCCGACTATGGCACCTCCGGCCACGGTTATCGTGACGGGGCGTTCCTGGTTGGCGCCACCTCCCGGCCGGCCGGCGCCTCACCCTGTCCTCCGGGCAATCTTTTTGCGGTGGAAAAAGGCGGGGTCTATCAAGAGCTGATCGAGGCAAACCGGTCCCTGCGGCTCACCGATGCGGAGCTGCGTCATCACCCCAGATGGCAGGGGCTGCCCGCCGGACATGCCCCGCTTGACGGTCTGCTGGGCGTCACCCTGACCGGCCGGGATAATCAATCCCTGGGCATGATCATGGTGACCGGCAAAAAAGGAGAGGACTTCAGTCTGGAGGATGAGATCCTGTTCCGGCAGCTCGCCTCCCTGGCCTCCCTTGGCCTGCAGCATATCGAGGCCCTTGAACAGGCCGAGCAGAAGGCTCGGGAGGCGGAGCAGGGGAGAAAGCAACTGATTGCACTCACCCGGGAACTTGAGCGTTCCAATAATGATCTGCAGCAGTTTGCCTATATCGCCTCCCACGACCTGCAGGAACCACTGCGCACGGTGGCGGGCTTTGTGCAGCTGCTCAGCCGCCGTTACGGAGGCAGGCTTGACGAGAAGGCCGACAGCTTCATCGCCTATGCCGTTGACGGCACGACCTATATGCAGAAGCTGCTCAACGATCTGCTGGCCTATTCCCGGGTAGGGGGAGGGGAACTGCAGCCGCACTCTCTGGCCTTGAAGACCTGCGTGGACCGGGCGGCGATGAACCTGAAAAAGGCCATTGACGAGAACGGCGCGGTCATTGAATGCCTCAACCTGCCCATTGTCTACGCCGACGAGATACAGATGGTCCAGCTTTTGCAGAATCTGATCGGTAATGCCATCAAATTCCGCGGCCCCGAGGCGCCGCATATTCAGATCTCCGCCGAGCCCAGGGAGCGGGAGTGGGTGATCTGCGTCAGGGATAACGGCATCGGCATCGATCCGAAGCATTATGACCGCATCTTCCTCATGTTCAAGCGGCTGCACAGAAGAGGCGAGTATCCCGGTACCGGCATCGGCCTTGCCGTATGCAAGAAGATTGTCGAAAGGCATGGCGGCAGGATGTGGATCGAACAGGCCCTGCCCCACGGAACATCATTTTATATCGCACTTCCTGCCGGAGGAAACGGACGCAATGAACAATGAATCAAAAAACTGCATAGAGGTGCTGCTGGTGGAGGATAACCCGGCGGATGTGATCCTGATGCAGGAGGCCCTGTATGATGCGGTATACTGCAACAGGCTGCATGTGGTAAACGACGGGGAAGAGGCGATGGCCTTTTTGCGCCGTCAGGACGTCTATGCCGCAGCGCCGCGGCCTGATATTATCCTGCTTGATCTCAACCTGCCGAAGAAGGATGGACGGGAGGTGCTGAAGGAAATCAAGGAGGACGGCAGCCTCATGCATATACCGGTGATCATCATCTCCACCTCCCAGTCCCAGGAGGAGATTATGAACAGTTACCGGCTGCATGCCAACTGTTTTATCTCAAAACCGGTTGATCTGAACAGGTTTTTTGAAATGGTTCGGGCCATTGACAGTTTCTGGTTTTCCGTAGCCAGCCTTCCCCAAGCATGGCGGGGTTGATTGCCCTGCTTGAGGCGCAGACCAAAATATTGCAAGGGTGGTACATGAATAACCAATCCGTCACCATTTTGTATATTGAGGACAACGACGCGGATGTCGTGCTGGTGGAAGAGATGCTGGCTGATGAGGCAAATCTCTCCTGCACCCTGGAAAATGCGCCAACCCTTGCCGCCGGCCTGGAGCGCCTTGAAACAGGCGGGATCGATCTGATAATGCTTGATCTGTCCTTGCCTGACAGTCACGGACTTGAGACCTTTCTCCAATTGAAAAACAAGGTCAGCGGCGTGCCGGTCATCGTCATGACCGGCACGGATGACGAAGCGCTTGCCGTCAAGGCGGTGCAGGCCGGGGCCCAGGATTACCTGGTGAAGAGACAGCTGGATACCAATCTGCTGGTCCGCGCCATCCGTTACGCCATTGAACGGGAGAAACTGATTGCCAGCCTGCGCCAGGCCTTGGAGCAGATCAAGACCTTGAAGGGTTTTATCCCCATCTGCGCCTCCTGCAAAAATGTGCGGGATGACAAAGGTTTCTGGCATCAGGTCGAAGCGTATATCAGCGATCACTCCGAAGCGGAATTCAGCCATGGCATCTGTCCTGATTGCGCCCAAAAGCTCTACCCTGATTTTATGAAAAAGTGTCCGTCCAAGTGAGATGCATCTCTCAATAAACCATCAATAAGCAATCCAGACCGCCAAGCCTTCCCGGCAGCGGAAAACCTGGCTGCGGCCCGGCGGATTCGCGCCAGCTTCTCCTGTTGCCGGGATTTTCCGGCAATGTGCTTTCCCTGGCCTTCTCCGGGACGTTTTGTCCATCTCCCCCATGCCATAGAGGAATGGGACATCCTGACCCATTTCTCCTTATTCAATGTTTCATTTTGTCTCCCTGCCTGGTAAGGGCCTGCTGTATGTGCTTTCCGGGCGGGATGCCTCCCCGGCTGGTCATCGGGCAAAATTTCATTTCCCCTGTTTGAGTCATCTTGTCCCATTGAGTTTCCACAAAAAATACTGTTAATTTGTTGATTTTGTTAAGTATTAATTTGTGGCACGCGAGTTGCTAAATAGAAGATCGAAGCTGTTTGGATCCAAAGTGAGACAATGGAGCAGTACTTCAACTAACTCATTTAACAAAGGAAGGTAACATCATGGCTGTACGCGAACAAGTTTACGGATTTTTCATTCCCAGCGTAACTCTCATTGGTATTGGCGCTCACAAGGAAATTCCCGCAAAAATCAAGGCCCTCGGCGGCAGCAAACCTCTGGTCGTCACGGACAAAGGCATCACCGGCGCAGGCATTACCAAAAAAATCACCGACCTTCTTGCCGAAGCAGGCATGGATTTCGTTGTTTACGACGACACCATTCCGAACCCTACTGACAATAACGTCCATGCCGGCGTGGAAATTTACAAGAAAAACAAGTGCGATAGCCTGATCACCCTGGGCGGCGGCAGCTCCCATGACTGCGGTAAAGGCGTGGGCCTGGTTATTGCCAATGGCGGCAAAATTCACGACTTCGAAGGCGTGGACAAATCAACCAAACCCATGCCTCCTTACGTTGCCGTAAACACCACCGCGGGAACCGCTTCTGAAATGACCCGTTTCTGCATCATTACCGACACCAGCCGCAAAGTGAAGATGGCCATCGTTGACTGGCGGGTAACCCCGGGTATCGCCCTGGATGATCCGCTGCTGATGATGGGTATGCCGCCCGCCCTGACTGCCGCCACCGGTATGGACGCTCTGACCCATGCGGTTGAGGCCTATGTTTCCACCATCGCCACCCCGATGACCGACTCCGCCGCGGAAAAGGCCATTGAACTCATTGCCCAGCACCTGCGTCCCGCAGTGGCAAACGGCAGCGACATCGTGGCCCGCGAAGGTATGTGCTACGCCCAGTACCTGGCCGGCATGGCCTTCAATAATGCCAGCCTCGGCCACGTACATGCCATGGCCCATCAGCTCGGCGGTTTCTATGACCTGCCCCATGGCGAGTGCAATGCCATTCTTCTTCCCCATGTTTCCAAATTCAACCTGATCGCCAAGATTGACCGTTTCGTCAAAATCGCCCAACTCATGGGCGAGAACGTTAAAGGTCTTGCCCCCCGCGATGCAGCGGAACTGGCGCTCGTTGCCATCAAGAAACTGTCCGCCGACGTCGGTATCCCGGACGGACTGATTGCCCTCGGCAAACGCTATGGCAAGAATGTCAAGGAAGAAGATATCGCCATCATGACAGGTAATGCCCAGAAAGACGCCTGTGGTTTTACCAATCCCAGATGCCCGAAAGATGTCGACGTAGCCGCCATCTATAAGGCAGCACTGTAATAAAAAAACGGGCAGCAATACGCACCCGGGGCGGCAGTCCGCCCCGGGTGCCCAGGGCTTTAACAGTAAAGGGCAATTAAAAGGCGGCAAGCAAGAAAATGAACGTAATCAATATCTCATCGTCATGTAACTCTGATTTCGTCAGGCAGGTGGAAGAGGAAAGCGGCCAGCAGCTCAGCCTCTGCTATCAATGCGGCAAATGTACGGCAGGATGTCCCTATACGACGGAATATGACATCCCGGTCAGCCAGATCATACGTCTGACCCAGGCCGGCCAGAAGGAGCTGGTTCTCAAGTCAAAATCACTCTGGCTCTGCGCCACCTGCGAATCCTGCACCGCCCGTTGCCCCAACAAGATCGACGTGGCCCGCATCATGGACGTGCTGCGGCATATGGCGCGCCGCGAAGGCTATAGCGGCGTGAAAACGGTCAAAACCTTCTGGGATTCATTCCTTCATTCCGTCCAGAAGAACGGCCGGGTCTTTGAAGTGGGCCTGCTTGCAAATTACATATCCCACACCGGAAGATTCTGGACGGATTTCGGCCTCGGGCGCAAGGTTCTGCCCAAGGGCAAGATTCATTTCAAGCCGTCAGCCATGCAGGGTAAGGAAGAGGTAGCTAAAATTTTCCGTCGTTATGTAGAGGAGTCAACAAAATGAGCGTTTCTTTAACTTACGCCTACTATCCCGGCTGCTCAAGCACCGGCACATCCATAGAATATGACATGTCCAGCCGCGCCATCTGCGCCGCCCTGGACATTACCCTGACCGATGTCCCCAACTGGAGCTGCTGCGGGTCCACCCCTGCTCATACGGTTGACCACACCCTGTCGTCCGCCCTTTCCGCCCGCAATCTGTGCCAGGTGGCCTCCATGGGTCTGACCGCCGCGGTGACGCCGTGCCCCAGCTGCCTGTCCAACCTCAAGACGGCACAACACCGCATGAAGAATGACAGTTTCCGGGAAAAGGTCAGCAAACTGCTGGACAAACCGGCCGACATCACCGTTGAGACCAAATCGGTGCTGCAGATCCTGGTGGAAGATTACGGTCTCGACAAAATCAAGGCAAAGGTGAAAAAGCCCCTGACGGGTCTCACCGTTGCCGCCTATTACGGCTGCATCATGAACCGGCCGGCCGAGATCATGAACTTTGACGACCGCGAGCACCCCATGGCCATGGACAACATCATGACAGCCCTGGGCGCCACCGTTGTGCCGTTCCCGCTCAAGGTGGAGTGCTGCGGCGCATCCTTCGGCATCCCGCGCAAGGATGTGGTCATGAGGCTTTCCGGCAAACTGCTGGACACGGCCAAAGAAATGGGCGCCATGGCCCTGGTCACCGCCTGCCCCCTGTGCCAGATGAATCTGGACATGCGGCAGGAGCAGATCAACAGCGCCAATGGCTCAAAGCATCAGATGCCGATTTTCTACTTTACCCAGCTGATGGGGTTGGCCTTCGGCCTTTCGGAAAAAGAACTGGGCATTGACAAGCTCTGCGTGAATCCCCGCACGGTCATAGATGCCCTCGGCATGGAAGGTAATTCCAAGGAGAAGTCTCAATGAAAATCGGAGTTTTTGTCTGCCACTGCGGCAGCAATATCGAAGGTACAGTTGACACCGCAGCAGTGGCAGCGGCAGCCAGAGAATTTCCCGGCGTGGCCTTTGCGACCGATACCATGTACACCTGTTCCGAGCCGGGGCAGGAGGAAATCGTTACCGCCATCAAGGAGCGTCAGCTCGACGGCGTGGTGGTCGCCTCCTGTACGCCGCGCATGCACGAACAGACCTTCCGCCGCACGGTGGAGCGGGCCGGACTGAATCGTTATCTCTTTGAGATGGCCAACATCCGCGAGCATGTTTCCTGGATCGGCAAGGACCGCGAAGCCAATACCAACAAGGCGACCGAGCTGGTGCGCATGGCCGCGGCCAAGCTGCTGCACAACCGGCCGCTGCTTTCCAAGCAGTTCGACATCAATAAACGCGTGCTGATCATCGGCGGCGGGGTGGCGGGCATCCAAGCGGCGCTTGACTGCGCTGAAGGCGGCCTGCAGGTGGTGCTGGTGGAAAAGACCACTACCATCGGCGGCAAGATGGCAAAACTTGACAAGACCTTTCCCACGGTTGACTGCTCCTGCTGTATCCTCGGTCCGCGCATGGTTGACGTGGCCCAGCATCCCAACATCACCCTGCATGCCTACTCGGAGATCGATGAGGTCAGCGGTTATGTGGGCAACTTTGAGGTCAAGGTGAAAAAGAAGGCCACCTATGTTGACTGGAGTAAATGCACGGGCTGCGGCATCTGCATGACCAAATGCCCCAGCAAGAAGGCCACGGATTATTTTAACGAAGGGATCGGCAAGACAACGGCCATCAACATTCCCTTTCCCCAGGCCATCCCGAAAAAGGCCAAGATCGATGCCGATTTCTGCATGAAACTGCAGAAAGGCAAATGCGGCATCTGCGCAAAAGTCTGCCCGTCGGGCTGCATTGACTACACCCAGCAGGATGAATATGTCACGGAAAAGGTCGGGGCCATCATTGCCGCCACCGGTTTTGACCTGTTTGACTGGACCGTCTACGGCGAATATGGCGGCGGACGCTATCCGGATGTCATTACCTCCCTGCAGTACGAGCGCATGCTGTCAGCCTCCGGCCCCACCGGCGGCCATATCAAGCGCCCCTCGGACGGCCGGGAGCCGAAAAACGTGGTTTTCATCCAGTGCGTGGGTTCCCGGGACAAATCCGTGGGCCGGCCGTACTGCACCGGTTTCTGCTGCATGTACACCGCCAAGCAGGCCATCCTGACCAAGGACCATCTGCCCGAGTCGCAGACCTATGTCTTTTATATGGATATCCGGGCGGTGGGAAAAAATTACGATGAGTTCACCCGCCGGGCCATGGAAGAATACAATGCCAAATATATCAGGGGCCGGGTGTCCATGATCTATCCCAAAGGCGACCGGCTGCTGGTACGCGGCGCCGATACCCTGATGGGAACGCAGGTTGAAGTGGATGCCGACCTGGTGGTGCTGGCCGTGGGCG
>JALNXE010000013.1 GCA_023230525.1 Desulfobulbaceae bacterium | reverse complement strand
GCGAGGTACTGCGCCATTTATGCGAGGAATTGAATGCCACCATGACCCGGTTTCCTGGCACATCCATGCGCCTGGTCTACGAATTGGTGTCATGATAAATTCTTCCGAAATCAGGTGGTCTGACGTTCAACGATACCGGCATTGACCCTGATACGCTCTATACCGCTCGCGATAGCGTTATAGAAAGGTTCCGGCGGAACATTCGGGCGGAGCGCGTGGACGCCCGACTGGACTCGGCATTCGGATTGGTGCTCTACGCACTCAGCGTCCTTGAAGAGATTGGGATGCACCGCATCCACACGAGGATCGTTGGCGCTGTTGCGCTCAGATCTTTAGCGGAGGTCTGCATAACATTTCGGTACCTCGCGCACACTGATTCGCCTACGATGTGGCAATCGTACCGTGTCTATGGAGCGGGTCAGGCGAAATTAGCTTTTTTGAAGACGCAGCAGGGGTACGGGGACCTGCCGAACTTTCTTGACGAGTCGACACTACACGCGATAGCCAACGAAGATACATGGCAAGAATATGTGGACATAGATGTTGGCCATTGGGCGAGCAGTAACTTACGAAAATTAGCAACAGACTGTGGCGCCAAGGACCTCTATGACAAGTACTACGACTGGTCTTCCGGCTTCATCCATGGGAATTGGGCTGCAGTACGCGACACGAATTTTGTGAGCTGCCATAATCCGCTCCATCGATTGCACCGTATACCAAGAGTGGCTCACCGAAGTTTGAACTCAGTGGAGCCAGATGCAATCAGATTGGCCAATGACATGATCGCCGTCCTGGAAAAGCTCTTCCCCGGCGACGAGAAAATTCCTCGCGTTGCTATAACGGGGCGGGAGGCCAGCCCTACAGCAGCCAACCCCGGGCTGGAGACAGACGCGCCGCACTCTTGATCGCTGTCATGGGTTGAAAACGGACGCTGAATAAAGCTTCAAGCAAATGCTGCAAACCATGCCAACGCAGCGGATCGTATAAGCGCGCGTCCACTGATTGGCCACTTTCAATCCCTAAGATTGCCACATCGAATATCTGAAAAATTCGAATTACCTCAGCAAAAGCTGTCTACTGTAAACATTCCGGAGACCATTTCGTTATGAGTGCAAAATTGACCGGGGTTACGGGTAACAAGAATGCCTGCGGGGAATAGTTTTTTTGGCAACAAAAAAAGGGACCAGGAAAAAACCTGAGTCCCTTGTGTTTTTAATGGTGGGCGAGATGAGATTCGAACTCACGGCCTTTGGCTTCGGAGGCCAACGCTCTATCCAGCTGAGCTACCCGCCCACAGATCATATCAACATCCATTTACCATGAATCACCCGGACCGTAAAGATTTTTGTCCTGGCAAACGGCGGTCTCGTATGGAAAAGTTACCATACAGTGTTCAGGACCCCGGCTTTCGCCGGGGTGACGTCATCTTGCAAGAGCCTCTCTCGAATAACCTAAATAAATGTTTTGCTTGCGGACATGCCGCAGGCAATATCGGCAGAGTTACCCCTGCGGTGACCAATCAACCGGTTACACAGGATAACCCGCCGAAATCCTGACCAGTATCCGCAGTCTGAAAAACAAAGGAATATCGCAGCGCCCAATACAGGGAAAAACAATCTATTACATAGGCAGAATATCTTGACAGCACGATTTCCCATAGGCTACCTTAACCGACAATAGTAGCCTTGCCAGAGAGGTTACTCATACCAAAGGAGAACACCCGCAGGATTCTCAGCACCATAGGATCCCAACAACGCATGCACCTTTTTGAATCCTTGAAATTGACTGCCAGAACAAAGGCGATTCTGCTCGTCACCTCGATCATCACTGCCCTTGCGCTGTTCTACTCCCTCCACCAGGTGGCAAATTACAACAAGCAGATTGCTTCCTATATTGTGGAGGAGAAGAAGGATTTTCAGCAGATTTTCACCTCCGCCCAGAATTTCTATTTTTCCATTTACAATAACTGGCTCATCAACTTTATCGAAAGCAACCCCGAAAATATCAAGGCGTTTGCCGAGCGGGACAGGGAGAAACTCTACAGGCTTACCCGCCCCATGTACGATTCCCTGAAAAAATCCTACCCGTATATCTTTGTCATGCATTTTCACCTGCCAGACGGGCAGGCATTTCTGCGCATGCATAAACCTGACTTCTATGGCGATGACCTGCGGCAGATACGACCCGCTATTCAGGAAGTAAATAATACCTGCAAGCCTCTTTTTGGTTATGAGATCGGGGTATATGGCGCCTTTTACCGCATCATCCGCCCGGTTTTCCATGGGGGAAGGTATGTGGGAGCGCTGGAGATCGGCATCAGGACGGAAGAGATCGTCGATGAACTGCGCCGGGCAACAGACAAGCAGACATCCGCCTTTTTCGCCAACAGCTTCTGGCAGAAGGCATCCGAGAACAAGCAAAACCATAAAATTTTCGGGATGCATACCCTGGTGGAAGACAAGCCGCTTATCGGGGAAATTCTCCCCGCAGACTTCAAGTTCGACAAGTCGGCGGAACAGATCGCCCACCACGGGCGCACTTACCTGATCCATATCCTGGAAGGGTTTAAAAACTGCGCCCAGGAGCCCATCGGCGGCATCATCGCCATGCAGGATATTTCGCCGCAGATCGCGGAGAAAAAGCATTTCATCCTCTATTCTCTGCTGATCAGTGCAGGTTTAGGCGCCCTGTGCATCCTGTTTCTCTCTTTCAGTTTCCGGAACCTGATCGGCAATCTGGAAAAATCAAAAGAGATGCAGGGTCTGCTGATTAACGAACTTAACCGGGAAATCGCGGGCCGGGCAGAGACGGAAAAGGCCCTGAGCATGAGTGAAACAAGTCATCGCCGTATTCTCAACAGCTTGCCGGACAACATCTTCCTGATTAACCTGGATTTTATCATCACCTGGGCCAACGAAACAGCCCTTAAACTGGCACCTGATTTTATCGGCGCCCCCTGCGACTATTGCCGAAAATCCGATGATTTTTCCCGCGAGAACTGCCTGTGCCGGAAATCGTTTACCAGCAAATCCACCCAGCGGGCGACCATCCACCTTCCCGCCACCGATGAAGGCCGGCCGGAAAAATACTTTGAATTCATTGCCATTCCCCAACTCAAGGATCAGGAACAGCTGACCGGGTCCCTGGTGGTCATGCGAGACATCACCCAGCGGATCAAAACCGACCAGCAGGTCGAAAAGCTGAACCGCCAGAACCGGCTGCTCCTGGAGTCCGCCGGCGAAGGAATCTATGGGGTCGACATCAAGGGCAGGACCACCTTCATGAACCCTGCCGCCGTCAGAATGACCGGCTTTACGGAAGCGGAAATGCTCGGCCGCAATCAGCATGAACTCCTCCATCATACCAGGGCTGACGGCAACGGGTACCCTGTCTGCGACTGCCCGGTCCATGCCACGCTTTCCACCAAAAAAACCCATATGGTCATTGATGAGGTCTTCTGGAAAAAAGACGGCGGCAGCTTTCCGGTTGAATATGTGGTGACGCCTGTCATGGAAGATGAGGAGGTCATCGGGGCGGTGGTGCTGTTTAATGACATCACCTCCCGGAAAACCCTGGAAAAGCAGCTGCTGCATGCCCAGAAGATGGAGGCGGTCGGTCGCCTGACCAGCGGCATCGCCCATGACTTCAATAATCTGCTCACCACTATTCTCGGCTACAGCGAACTGCTGCTCCTGCAGCTCGACAAAGACGATCCGGGGCGGGACAAGATACAGATGATCAACCAGGCCGGCAGGATGGCCGCCGGCCTCACCCGCCAGCTGCTCACCTTCAGCCGCAAACAGATTCTGGAGATCAAGACCATCAATCTCAACTCGGTCATCGACCGGCTGACAAAGATGCTGAAGAGACTGATCGGTGAAAATATTATCCTTGATATCAGGTATTACTCTCCCGAATGCCACATCCAGGCGGATGCGGGTCAATGCGAACAGGTTATCATGAACCTGGCCATTAATGCCAAGGACGCCATGCCCAAGGGCGGGCAGCTGCGCATCAGTTCCGAAGTGGTTCGTCTGGAGGCGGAAAAACACACCGGTTTCGATGATATTCTGTCGGGTTCCTATGTGCTGCTGCAGATAAGCGATACGGGCGAGGGCATGACCGAGGAAACCCAGAAGCTGATTTTCGAACCGTTTTTCACCACCAAGGAACAGGGCAAGGGAACCGGCCTTGGTCTGGCCACCGTTTACGGCATCATCAAACAGCACAACGGATTTATTTCGGTGACCAGCGCGCCGGGGCAGGGCACCACCTTTGCCATCTACTTCCCTTTGTCAGACGCCAGGCCGTCCCAGGAGACCATTATGACCGGCGATATCCTGCCCAGAGGAAGCGAAACAATCCTGGTGGTTGACGATACCCCCTCCATCCGGCAATTTATCCGCGACGCGCTTGATCCGCTGGGATACAAGATCCTGGAAGCTCCCAATGGTGAAGAGGCCCTTAAATATCATGATGCGGGCGGCGGCAAAACCATCGACCTGCTGCTCACCGATATGGTCATGCCTGGCCTGAGCGGCAAGGAACTGGCCCGGGCCATGCAGCCCTCCCACCGGGCGATGAGAACCTTATACATGTCAGGCCACATCAGCTCCGACCTTGGCGAAAATCAGACAGCCGCCGCCGGCATGAACTTCATCACCAAACCTCTTTCAGCGCGGGAAATCGCCCTCAAGGTCAGAAATATCCTCGACAGCGGCGCGGCATAAGGGGTCCGCCGCACTTCCTTGTTTTTGCCCTGGGGCCTCCGCCGGCAGAATCGTCTCCCCGCCGCCCCAGTCAAACGTCATCAAGATCCCCCCTGCCGGCGATTTTCCCCGCAGGGTAACTGAACACCAGGTGCTGCCGGCCCTTCTGCATGCGCAGGCCCCGGGAGAAATGCAGCCGCGCCCCGGTTTCTCCGTGCGCTGCCACCTGCAGAATCTGGGCAATTTTCTTAAACTGCGGCCTGCTCTGCAGAGTGATAAATACCTTTTCCGCCATCCGCCTCTGCAAGGCCCGGTCGAGGGCGAGAAACGCCGCCAGGTCAACCGAGACAGCGGGCAACCCATCCCCGGCAGGCGCGGGCAATACCGTGACTATCCGTTCCCAGTAGCTTGCGGTTAATGCCGTAAGAACCATCTCTTCATCCTGCAGCACCGTTGCCGTTTGCCGCAGGACCTCCGAGATGTTGGGATTAAATTCCCGCAGATAGGGGATGAGATCA
The DNA here is from genome assembly GCA_023230525.1 of Desulfobulbaceae bacterium. Lineage (GTDB taxonomy): Bacteria > Desulfobacterota > Desulfobulbia > Desulfobulbales > SURF-16 > SURF-16. The sequence continues at coordinate 56,755 of JALNXE010000013.1, read as the reverse complement.
AGCCGCACCCGGTTTCGCAGATACTCGCGCTGCAGATTTGAGCTGTCAATGAGAAAGGGGATATGCCTTTCAGCGAGATAGGTCAGCAGCTGTTCCTTGGCCGTGGTGAGAAAGGGGCGGATGATTTTGCCGTCGCGCATCATCTTCATGCCGGCCAACCCGGTTCTGCCGGTGCCCCGGATAAGCCGCAGCAGCACCTCTTCGGCCTGATCGTCCGCCGTGTGGGCCACGGCAATTTTTCCCGCCAGAAACTTTTCCGCCACCCGGTCGAAAAATTCATAGCGCAGTTCCCGGGCCGCATGTTCGATGGAAATTTTTCTTTTTGCCACCTCCCCGTGCACGTCGATCCGGCAGGTGGCAAAGGATGCCCCCAGAGAACGGGCCAGCCGTTCCACAAGCCGTCCCTCCTGCTCCGCCTCTTCCGGACGCAGCTGATGATTGACGTACACGGCAATGATCCGGATACCCAAGGTGGGCGCCAGGGCCGCGAGCACATGCAGCAGGGCCATGGAGTCCGGCCCGCCGGAAACCCCGGCAACCACCCCCTCTCCCGGGGAAACAAGGCCCGCTGTCCTGATGACCGCAAGTATTTCTTTTTCCAGTGGATGCATGGTTATAATTGACAATTCTTCATTGATAATTGATAATTAACGGATAAACTTTTACCGTGTCGAGTTTTGCCCCAAGGTATTGAGTGTTACTCTAGCGCATTTGTTCATGGTTTCCGGATTTAAACATTTTTCGTGCGGAAATATCCACTTAAGACTGCTCCATCAGACAAAACCGTAACAAATTTGAGCGGAAACAACGGATCAATAAACATCTTTTCCCACGAAGTTACAAGAAGACAACTGCGCCGGCACTTACAACTCCAGACCTTGGGATGCGAAACTCCACCCCGCGGTTGCCCAACCATACCATGCAAATCAAAGCCAAAGAGATAAGAATATGAGAGTACGCAAAGCAGTGATTCCCGTTGCAGGTCTTGGTACCCGTTTTCTGCCGGCCAGCAAGGCCATCCCCAAAGAGATGCTCACCGTGGTTGACCGGCCCACCATCCAGTACATTGTCGAAGAGGCGGTCGCCTCGGGCATCGAAGAGGTCATCCTCATCACCAGTGAGGGCAAAGCCGCCATAGAAAACCATTTTGACTACAACTATCATCTCGACAAGATCTTGGACGAAAAGAAGAAAACCAAGCTGGCCGAAGAGATGCGCCATTTGTCAAATCTTATTGATATTGTTTCCGTCCGCCAGAAAAAGCCCCTGGGCCTGGGCCATGCCATCTGGACCGCCAGAAACGTCGTGGGGGATGAACCGTTTGTCGTTCTGCTCGGCGATGACCTGGTGCTCAGCGAACCGCCATGCACCAAACAGATGATCGACCTGTTCAATGATGTGCAGGAATCCGTGGTGGCCGTGCAGCGGGTGCCCATGGAGGAGACATTCCAGTACGGCATCGTCGAAGGGAAACATGAAAGCAATCGAGTCATCAAAGTCGACCGCATGATGGAAAAACCGGCGCCCGGCACGACCATGTCGGACCTGGCCATTATCGGCCGCTATATCCTGCAGCCCGACATCTTTGACCTGCTGGAGAAGACCACTCCGGGGCATGGCGGTGAGATCCAGCTCACCGACGCCCTGCTGGCGCTGTCCAACAAAAGAGGAATGTATGCCTTTGAGTTTGACGGCACCCGTTTTGACGCCGGAGACAAAATGGGCTATCTCAAGGCAATCGTCGCCTTTGCCCTGCGCCATCCGGATCTCTGCGAAGATTTCAGCGAACATTTAAAGGAAGTCGCCTCCCACCTATGATCCACCTGGAAGTAGCGGTGGCTGCCCCGTTCGCCGAAACCCTCACCTACGGGTTTCCGGCTGCAGAGGCAGCCCGGCTGCAACCGGGGATGCGATTGCTGGTTCCCCTGGGGCGAAGACAGGCCACCGGGTACCTGCTGGCCGTAAGGCCTGCTGAGAACACCGCTTTCCGCATCAAGCCGGTGACCGGGCTCCTGGACAACAAACCCCTTTTCCCGGCCGGCATGATCCCCTTTTTCCGCTGGATCGCCGCCTACTACCGCTATCCCCTGGGAGAAGTGATTAAAATCGCTCTGCCAGGCGGCCTGACCCAGCAGAGTGAACGCCATGTGGGCCTTACCGAGGCAGGCAGGGCGGTGCTGGCCGATTTTCTTGCCGCCCACGGCACGGGCGCCCCGGCCTGGCTGGCCGAACTGGCTGCCAGACAAACCCTTTCCCCGGCCCGGGTCCGCCTCATCTGGGGCTCGCGCAAATGGCGCAAACTGCTCGAATCATGGCAAGATGCAGGCGCCGTCACCATCAGCGAAACCGTCAGCGAGGCCCGCAGCAAGGCCAGAACCGAGATATGCGCGGGGCTGATTCATGAGGCCCCACCCCTTGTTGATTTTCGCCTGAAAGCAGCCGAAAAAAAGGCCATGGCCCTGCTGCTGGAGCTGCTCGCCAATCGCCTGCCCCCGCTTGTGCCGGTAAAGGAACTGAACCACAGCTACAGCGGGGCGGGCAAGGCGCTGAAATCCCTGGCGGCCAAGGGTCTTGTTTTTCTCCAGGAACAGCAACTTATCCGCGATCCTTTCGGCGAAGAACCGCCCTTTTTCCCGGAACCTCCCCGCCTTTCCACCGACCAGGAGAAGGTGCTGGCCGAACTGCTGCCGGCCATTGACCGGAAATCATTTGCCCCCTTTCTGCTTTTCGGGGTGACGGGCAGCGGCAAAACGGAAATTTATCTGCAGGCGGCCCGCCGGACACTTGCCGCAAACCGGAGCGTGCTGGTGCTGGTGCCGGAGATTGCCCTGGCCAGCCAGCTCGAGGCCCATTTCTTCTCCCGCTTCGGCAGGACCGTGGCCCTGCTGCACAGCGGACTCAGCCAGGGGGAACGCTTTGACCAGTGGCACCAGATCATGGAGGGTGAGGCAAAGATTGTCATCGGCGCCCGCTCCGCCATCTTTGCCCCGCTCACCGATCCGGGCCTCATCATTGTCGATGAAGAGCATGACAGCGCCTACAAACAGGAAGACACCTTGCGCTACCAGGCCCGGGACCTGGCGGTGCTGCGGGGAAAACTGCAGAGCTGCCCGGTGCTGCTCGGCTCGGCCACCCCCTCGCTGACCACCTTTCACCACGCCGCCACCGGCAAGTACCAGCTGCTCACCCTGCCAAAGCGTATCGAAAACAGGCCCCTGCCGCAAGTGACCATTGTCGACCTGCGCCTGACCCGCAAGGAAGCAAACGGCCACCCTTTTTTCTCCCGGCTGCTTCTGGAGTCCATCAAGGATAATCTCGACCAGGGGGATCAGAGCATCATCTTTTTAAACCGGCGCGGTTACGCCAATCTCGTCATCTGTGACGATTGCGGCGATCCGGTCAAATGCCCGCACTGCGATATTTCCCTCACCCTGCATAAGAGCGAAAAAATCCTCTCCTGCCATTACTGCGGCTTTCAGGCCAGAAGCCCCATTATCTGCCCCACCTGCCGCTCCGCCAGAGTAAAGGAAATCGGCTTCGGCACGGAACGGGTGGAGGAGGCGCTCCGAGAGCTTTTCCCCCAGGCCCGTATTGCCCGGCTCGATCGTGACACCACATCGAACCGCAAAGAATTTCTCAAAATCCTCAAGTCGGTCCACCAGCAGGAGACCGACATCCTGGTGGGCACCCAGATGATCGCCAAAGGCCATCACTTCCCCCATGTCACCCTGGTAGGGGTCATCTGGGCCGATGCCGGGCTGGGAATGCCCGACTTCAAGGCAGGGGAGCGCACCTTTCAGCTCATCTCCCAGGTGACGGGCCGGGCGGGACGGGGCGACAAGCCGGGCCGCGTCATCATCCAGACCCACCAGCCCGACCACTACTCCATTACCAACGCCGAGAATCACGATTACCGCGGTTTTTACGAAAAAGAGCTGAAGTTGCGGCAGGCCCTGCAGTACCCTCCTTTTTCCCGGCTTATCAACCTGCGTTTTTCCGGAGACAGTGAGGAACTTGTCCGCACCGCGGCAACCCTCACCACCCAACAGGCGCGGCAGCTGGCAGATACTCTCCGGGTCACCCTGCTGGGGCCCGCGGCAGCGCCTCTGGCCAGGATCAAAGACAAATACCGCTGGCAGCTCCTGGTGAAGGGGGCGGACAGCAGCTCTCTGCACACATTGTGCGACAGTCTTGCCGGTCAACCCGTTCCCGCGGTTCGCAGCTCAAAAGTTACAATGGTGGTGGACGTAGACCCTGAAAGCATGTTATAAATGCCAAGCAATTTACTGCCCGGCCGCCAAAGCTGCCCGGCAATTATTTTTTTGAAGCCCCTGGTATTTTCTGCTAAAAATTACTCCCGTCAATTACAGCCCACAGTCAATCTTTCATTTAAACCCAAACGATAACAATAAATATGCATGCCTCTTTTGCTCCCTCACGTCTTATCCTTCTGCCCCTGCTCATTATTGTCTGTTTTCTTGCCGGCTGTTCCGAGGACCAAAAGGAGACCGGGCAACCCGCCCCTACCCCGCAAAAATCCCTATTTACCCAGCAACCTTCCGCTCCTTTCCGCTCCATTACGGTTGCCGAGGCAAAGGAACTGATCGCGAAACGGCCGGACATGGTCATTCTGGACATCCGCACCCCCGAGGAACTCAGGGAAGGCGCCATTGCTGGCTCCACCCTGGTGCCGTTCTGGGCCATCATGCAGAACAAACTGAAACTGCCGAAAGAGACCCCGATCATGCTGGTCTGCGCGGTGGGAGGCCGGAGTTTTGCGGCTGGCCAGATGCTGGTGAAATACGGTTACCGGGAAGTTTACAATGTCAGCGGCGGACTTGTTGCCTGGAAGGAAGCGGGGCTGCCGGTGAAGTACTAAAAAAAATCGGACGGCAGAGGCTGGTCTGCGCCCATAGCCGCTTATACCTTCAAGACAAAAAAAAGCCCCCGCATCCATAAAGGATGGCAGGGGCTTTTTTCTTGGAGGAAAACTTGATGAATTCGTAAAAACTGAAAATTAACCACAGAGAGCACAAAGCCCACAGAGATAACTTGCTGAAAATAAAAATATTTTCTCTGCTATCTCTGTGTGCTCCGTGGTAAAAAAAAAGACTTTTTACGAGTTCATCAAAACTTAAAGGTCAGCATGGCATCAACCAGGACCCTGTCATCAAGCAAGGTCTCCTCATTATCCGTCAGCGGGAACTCATAGGCCGCGCCGACGTCAAACCACGAGGTGATACGGAAGCGGGCGCCAATGGCCATGGTTACCAGGTCCTTGTTGTCGCCGTTGTTTTCGCCGCCGAGATTGATGATATCACAGGGATTGAAGGTGGCAATCGCCGCCACCAGATCCTCCTGATCGCCGCTGGCCGCAAAATCCGCCAGGTCTCTGTCACCGGAGCTCAGCACATGGAAGTGATTGAGTTCCACCAGGGGTCTGAACCAGTCGGTCACGGCATAGCTCACATCCCATGAATCATAGAGCATGGTGTTTTCTTCATCCGAGTCAAGCGGCAGGACCAGACCCACCGTGCCGGAAAACTGCAGTTTGTCCCAACCCTTGAGAAAGAGAATGGCCGGGGCCAGATTGCCGCTGCCGTTGCCCTGGTAGACCTCGCTGTCGCCGCTGGTGCTTTCGTAGACAAGGCGGCCGCTCATGATGAAATCCTGGGCCGGATTATAGATAAAGGAATACTGGAGGCCTGCGGCGATATCCGCCCAACCGCTGTGGTCATCCAGGGTGTTGTCCGGCTCACAGTCCACATAGCCGTCCTTTACCGCCACCAGCGAAAGGCGTTCATTAAAGGCGTAACTGAACTGCAGGGCCGCACCCCGCACCTCGCCGCCAAGATCTACCTTGGTTTTGGTGCCGCCGATATCCACACTGATCCTGTCCGGCAGGGACTGGGTAAAAAGAATGGGACGCACCATCGTTACATTGCGGGCATCGCCATTATACACGGGGTTGCTCACAGGCATCTGAAAGCGATCAAAATCATCCGCTGCCGCCATCTGCGGCAGGGAAAACGCCAAAAACAGCAGGGTCCCTGCACTGCAAGCTGTAGCTGCCAATTTTTTCCTCATGGTTTCACCTTTCTCATATTGCGTTGATAATGCCCGTTTTGCAGCCCTCCGCTGCAAACCGTCACTGCAAAAACCAACTGAAATCGTCCCTGTTGCGACAAATTTTTTTCCCATGCCACTTCATAACCACCACCAAGTGGTTAATTTCTCCGGACGCTTGACCCCGGCGGTGCCCGTGCTTATACATAATAATTATTACCAATAATAAAGCGCATTATAGGTAAAAGTACCTAATAATATTGCACCCGCACAACGTCGTCAAGGGCAAATTTGGCAATCTCGGTTTATTTTTACAAATAACTCCGCTAAAATAACGAAAATATCTGGCAAAAATACTACAATAGCGCACAGTTGGTTGAAATGGCACAACACGACAACACGGGCAAGATAAAAAACAGAGCGCCCAGCGCTCTTCATTTTCGTAAGTTTTTTGTTTTTCCCTAGTTCTCGTGGTAAAAAAAAGTTACATTTGCTATAGAGTCAGTCAGAAATTAAAATCAAAAACAGCAACTTCCGATAAAAATGGCTATACGAGAGATCATAAAATATCCCCATCCGCTGCTGCGCAAAAAGGCCAGCTTGATAACCGAATTCAATGCCGAACTCAAACAGCTGGTGGCAGACATGGCGGAAACCATGTACGCGGCCCCGGGAGTGGGACTGGCGGCGAATCAGATAGGCGTGCTGCTGCAGCTTGTGGTGATCGATGTCAGCCCCAAAGAGGAAAAAAACAAACTGATCCCGCTGATAAACCCTGAAATCCTGGAAGGCGAGGGATCGGTGATTGACGAGGAAGGCTGCCTGAGTGTGGTTGATTATGCCGCCAATGTGGAACGCTTTTCCCATATTAAGGTACGGGCCAGGGATCTTGAGGGCAGGGAAATCGCCTTTGAGGCGGATGGCTGGTTTGCCAGGGTAATCCAGCACGAGGTCGATCACCTGGACGGCAAGCTCTTTATCGACCATCTCAGCTCCCTGAAGCGGGCTCTGTACAAGAAAAAGCGCAAGAAACAGCTCATCATGGAAGAACAGGAACGGGCTGAGAAAGATGATAAATAAGATCAATCGCATCATCTTCATGGGTACGCCGGACTTTGCCGTTCCCAGCCTGCAGGCCCTGCTTGACCACCAGGAAAATGTGGTGGCTGCGGTGACCCAGCCGGACCGGCCCAAGGGCAGGGGGAGAAAACTCACCCCTCCTCCGGTCAAGGTCCTGGCCGAAAATGCCGGAATTCCCGTGCTGCAGCCCACCAAAATCAAAACCGAAGAATACCTTGACACCATCCGGGAACTCGCACCTGACCTGATCATCGTCACGGCCTACGGCAGGATTCTGCCCGGACCGCTTCTGCGCCTGCCGCCCTTGGGCACGATCAATGTGCATGGCTCCCTGCTGCCCAGATATCGCGGCGCCGCGCCCGTCCAGCGGTCCATCCTGCACGGGGACAGGGAAACAGGCATCACCATCATGCAGATGGATGAAGGCATGGATACCGGCGACATTCTCCTGCAGGACAGTCTGCCCATCACAGCGGATGACACCTCGGCCACCCTGGCCGCCAAAATGTCCAGGCTCGGCGGCAGGCTGCTGATCGAGGCCCTCGAACTGCTGCGCAGAGACCAACTGCCGCCCACCCGGCAGGACAATCATCTGGCCACCGAGGCCCCGCCGCTCAGTAAAGAGGAGGCGGAAATCGACTGGACCAGATCCGCCTTTGCCATCAGCTGCCAGATCCGCGGTCTTGATCCATGGCCCCTGGCCCACACCGAGCATGAAGGGCAGCGGCTGCGCCTCTTCAGCCCGTCCGTCATCCCCGGAGAGCCCATGGAACCCCCCGGCACCCTGTGCCGCATAGACCGGGACGGCATGATGATCGCCGCCGGCCACGATTATCTGCTTATCCGTGAGGTGCAGCGGGAAGGGGCCAACCGCATGCCCGTGCAGGCCTTTCTGCAGGGCAGGCCGCTCAAAACCGGCACACGGTTCGGCGCCAAATGATCATTGCCTATGCAGACGCCTTTTCCGGCATCAGCGGCGACATGTTCCTCGGCGCCCTGCTTGATGCCGGGCTGCCCGGCGAAATCCTGACAAAAGAGCTGGCCGGCCTCGCCCTGGGCGGCTATCAGCTGCAGGCAGCCAAAACAGAACAGCACGGCCTTGCCGCCACAAGAATCAACATCACCATCGCCCACGACCACCATCACCGCACCTTCCGCACCATTAAAGACCTGCTGGGAAAAAGCACACTGGCGCCTGGGGTAAAGGAAAAAGCCCTGGCCATCTTCAGCGCCCTGGCCCAGGCGGAGGCCCAGGTGCACGGCTGCCCGCCTGACGAGGTGCACTTCCATGAGGTGGGCGCGATTGATGCCATCATCGACATTGTCGGGGCGGCCATCGGGCTGCATTATTTCGGCGTCGAGCAGCTCATCGCCTCTCCCCTGCCCCTGTCCCGGGGCTGGGTGGAATGCGCCCACGGTACGCTTCCCCTGCCGGCGCCCGCGGTCTGCGAGCTGGTCAAAGGCATGCCGGTTTATGGCACGGATCTGGCCCAGGAACTGGTCACCCCCACCGGGGCGGCCATCCTCAAGGGATGCTGCCGCTCCTTTGGCCCCTTCCCGCCCATGACCATCGAAAAGGTGGGATATGGGGCGGGCAGCCGTCAGCTGGCCGACCATCGCCCTAACCTGCTGCGGCTGGTCATCGGCACCTCCGCCCAGGTCGCGGAAACCCAGGAGGTGGAGGTTATTGAAACCCATCTTGACGACTGGCAGCCGGAAGGTTTCCCCTTTCTCAGCGAGCAGCTTTTTGCCAAAGGCGCCCTTGACGTTGCCGTCATCCCCATGCAGATGAAAAAAGGCCGTCCCGGTTTTCTGCTGCGGGTGGTGGCCGAGCCGGCCACTGCCTGGGAACTCAAGCGCTGCATCCTGTCGGAAAGTTCAGCCATCGGCCTGCGCTTTCACCGGGAGGGCCGCTGGACCCTGCCCAGGGAGACAGGGACCGTAGCCACCAGTCTTGGGCCAGTCGCGGTAAAAAAGGTGCAGACCCCGGCCGGGGACGTCCTGTACCCGGAATATGAGGATTGCCGCCGGCTGGCGCTGGAAAAAAAGATCCCCTTACAGCAGGTGTACCGGGAAGTCGGGCGGGCGCCCGTGGAAAATTTCAGAATAGAGCATCATGGATAAACTGATCATGGCCATTGCCTCGGGTTGCTACACCGGCTACCTGCCCATCGCGCCCGGCACCTGGGGCACCCTGGTCGCCTTTCCGCTCCACCTCCTGCTCATCCGCCTTTCCCAGGGCGGTTATTATGCGAGCCTGGGCCTCATCTTCGGCGTGGCCGTGCTGACTGCCGGCAGTGCGGAAAAGATCCTTGACCGGGGCGATCCTGGCATTGTGGTCATCGATGAAATCATCGGCATGCTCATCGGCCTGATCGGTGCGCCGCTGAAGGCGCTCCCCCTGATCCTGGCCTTCTTCCTGTTCCGTTTTTTCGACATCGTCAAACCGTTTCCCGCCAGCTGGGCGGATGCCCACCTGCACGGCGGGCTGGGGGTTGTGCTGGATGACGTGATAGCGGGCCTCTATACCCTGCTCGTTATGCAGCTGCTCAAGACCTGGCTGAACTGGTAGCCGCCCTGCCGGATTTTCCTGCTCCTCGCGTCACAATGGCTTCCCGCATGCTGCCGTTTCAGCCCAGGGTCAGAAAAGCAGAGTGAAACAATCCGCTATTTATTTTGAGAAACAACATGGGGAAAAAACTTCTTTGGACAAACCCATCAGCCATGATATCTTTTCGTTAGGGAAATCTTCAGTCATTTTCTAGAGGCTCTTTGTTGCCCATTTTTTTCAACCTACCTCATTGCTTTAGTGAGCGAAAAAACAATACCCCTCATTCAGCAGAAAACTGACCCCTCTGGTTGCCGGCGAAAAGGCCTGGTCTAAACTGAATAAGGCGGCCGAACTTGGGAAAAATATCCTTTCGGCAGTGGCCTTTCCAGAAAAATGCTGCAGAGGTAACTTCGTGCATAAAGTTCTGATCGTAGAAAATAATCCAATCATCACCAAACTCCTCTCCCATTTCTTTGCGGCCGAAGGTTGTGACATCCGTGTCGCGGAGGATGGGCTGCAGGCAATAATCACCTTGGACACCTTTGTCCCTGATATCCTCTGCACGGATATCATCATGCCAAACATCAGCGGCGATCAGCTCTGCCAAATCATCAGACAAGCCCCACAATTCAAGGACATTTTTATTGTTGTCTATTCAGCAATCGTCTTGGAAGATGAAAAAAATCTTTTCGCCATGGAAGCAGATCTCTATATCGCTAAGGGTTCTGCCGTCAGTATCAAGCAACACGTCCGCTATGTGATTGACCAATTCAATAGCGGAAAACGGAGAGAGGACATCGTTTGCGGGGTTGAAGGGCTGTATCCTCGGGAAATCACCAAAGAGCTGCTTCTGTCTAAAAAACACGCCCAGGCAATCTTTGAGAATCTCGCCGAGGCAGTGATCGAGATGGACCATACCGGCCAGATTATCCAGGCCAACCAGGCTGCGCAGGTCTTGCTGTCCCGTGATCTCTTGACACTCCTGTCAAGTCGATTGATAGACCATCTTGCCGGACCGGACGTCAATCTGATTCAACAATGGTTCGCGCGGGTATCCAATGGCCAATCCCCTCGCTTTCAGTCCAGCTCTGAAAATCCTCTGTTGATCGGAAAACGTCAGATCCTCCTTAATCTTGTCCGAGTTGTCGAAAAGAAGACATTTTTCATCATTGCCATTCTGCAGGATATTACCTCGCTTAAAGAGACGGAAGCACAGCTTACAAAAACTATAAATGACTTAAGAGCTGTTATAGAATTAAAAACCGTCGTCCAGGGACTTTTGTTCCTCGATTCCAACCTCCGATATCGTAACGCCAACCCGACCTTTCGGAATATGTTCGGCCTCTCAGATGAATTGATCGCCCAAAAACCGACTTTCCGCGAGGTGATCAGCTTCAATCGGCATAACGGAATCTATGATGTACCGGAAGAGGAATTCGACGCATACCTGGACTGTCGCGAGATGGAGGTCAGGAGGGGAGGCTGCGGACCGGAAGAATTCCGCCGCAAGGACGGTTTCGTCTATCAATATCAATGCGTCGTTCTGCCTGACAACGGCAGAATGCTGACCTATTTCGATATCACCAGACATAAGAAGACCGAGGCTGAACTGGCCAAAGCCCTCTCCATGGTCTCCGATCTGGCTAACCGGGACGCGTTGACGGGCCTGCCCAATATGAGATTATTCCAGGAACGCTTTTTGTCCACCATCTCGATATCCAAACGGAAGGGCTGGAAGGCAGCGGTCATGTTCCTTGACCTGGACAATTTTAAAAACGTCAATGACTCCTTAGGCCATGAAGCGGGCGACAAGGTTTTAAAAATGGTGGCCCAGCGACTTTTGCAAACCGTCAGAGAGGCCGACACGGTGGCTCGAATCGGCGGGGATGAATTCCTGGTCATCCAGACCGAGGTCAATGACAAGGCAGCGGCTGCCCATATGGCCGGCAAGATCGTACAACAGCTTGCCGCCCCGTTTAATCTGGATGGAAATGAGATTATAATTGGGGCCAGCATCGGCATTGCTATGTATCCCACCCATGGGGACAATAGCGAGGATTTGATCAGGAAGGCTGACAATGCGATGTACAAGACAAAAACTCTCGACAAACGGGGCTATACCTTTGCCCCTGATGCATGAAGGGCTTTTCCCGGCAAAGCCTTGTTTCATTGAGGCAGCGGCAACAAGGAAGCCTGATATTCAGATAACCTGATCGCGGCGGATTTCACATTGATATCGTCCGGATTTCGCTGGAAAAAAGGCAATACCCGTTACCGCCATCCTGTTTGGCCTGGTACATGGCAATATCGGCATTCTTGAGCAGGTCTTCGGCCGACTGGGCGTCCAGGGGATAGATGGCAATGCCGATACTGGCTGAGGCGAAGATTTCTTTTCCTTCGTGGGTAACCGGCTCGGTAAAGGCGGCCAGGATACGCCTGGCCGTATTGACGGCATCCCGGGGCTGATTGAGGTGGTCGAGAATGACGGCGAATTCGTCTCCTCCGATACGCGCCACGGTGTCACCCCCCCGCACGCAACCACTGAGCGATTTGGCTACGGCTTTGAGCAGCGCGTCACCTGAGGCGTGCCCAAGGGTGTCGTTGATTGCTTTGAAGCGGTCAAGATCAACAAACATCAATCCCGCCTGGTGGTTTTCACGATTCGCCTGCTTCAGGGTATGCTGCAACCGGTCATGAAAGGTCAGGCGGTTGGGCAGGCCGGTCAGGAAATCATACAGGGCCATCTGTTCAAGCTTGCGTTCCGCTATCTTACGCTCGGTGATATCCTTGGCCACATAGACCAGCCCCTGGGTCGCACTTTCGCCGTCCTGGAGCCGGGAGGTGGACAGCAGCACCGGAATTTCCCGCCCATCCCGGGTGCGGAAGGATTTTTCCGCATTGCGGCACAGGTGCGCCGCAAAATCAAGGGCATCGGCAGAGCCGGAGCCTGAAGCGGTGCCGGGAAACTCCACCAGAACCATGCTGATATGCCGGCCCACCAATTCCTCCTGGTGATAGCCGAGCAGATCAAGGGTGGCCCGGTTGACATTGCGGATGAGAAAGTCGCCGGAGGTTACGATGAGGCTGTCGTTCATGTTGTGCAGAATGCTTTCAACATAGGCTTTCGAGACCGTGGTGTTAACCAGGTCCTTGGTCATAGTGATAATCGCCGCTCCCAGCTCGCCGATATCATCGCCTTCATCCATAACCTCCAGGGCGGGAAAACGGCGCTGTCCCCGGCCGAAGGCCCGCACTGCCTCCTTGATCTGGGCCAGGGGATTGATCAGGGTTCGCTTGGCCGCCCAGTTTACCACCAGCGACATGAAGACCAGCAGGCCGATGAAAAAACCGGTGAGCAGGCGATTGTTCCGGCTGGTCATATCCATCAGGGTGGTGACGTTGCGCCGGAAGGATTCACGGTAGAAGCCGGCAAAATATTCGAGATCGTTCCGGATGCCGTTCTGCGACCCGGCCAGTTGCTGCAGAGCGGCGACGTGCCCGTCAGGGTCATCGCCCCGGGCCAGGACGGGATACAGCGCCATGGCCTGCCCGGAATAGGCACGGTAGTTTTCTTCCAGCGCCAGCAGGGCTTCATTTCTGTCAGGAGGCAGATTGGGCCGGATGCGGCTGGTTGCGATAATCTCCTTGATGCTTGCCAGGATTTTCGGGGAGAGTCCATTGGCCTTATCCGCGGCCTCGGGCTGCCCGAACAGAAAGCTGTCCTTGTACAAATTCTTCTGCACGACAAACTGGTTCAGCAGTTCATTGCTGCGCATGGCCTGGCAGAAATCCAGATCCCGGATATGGATGAGGTGGATTTTGAGCTGATCGTTGGAGTACAGGGCAAAACCTGTTGCCACGATAAACCCGGCAAAGGCCACGTTGACACAGAGCCAGATTTTTTTACGAATGGTGTTGGTCAGCCGCACTGAGTATTTATCTCTTTATTTTAACTCAATTTTTTTGACAGTGGCATCAAGCTGGCGAATATCGATATAGCCAATCATCTTAGGGTTGGCGGCCACCGCCGCTTTCACCGCCTGATCGCCTGGTTGTTGCTTCGGCGGGATGCCGGTGCCGGAAAAAAGCGCCAGTTTCCAGTACATTTCAAACTGCCGCGGTGATTTGTGCAGAATGGCGCGAACAAAATCCCGATGGACTTCACCGTCCGCCTGCAGAACCAGGTCAATACTCTGCCCATCGGTCCAGAATGTTTTCCGGCCCAGAAAAATCTTTTTAACTTCATCCCTGTCCAGGGTTGCAACCTGATTTTCCTTGTTGACCACCACCGCGAAGTCGGCTGCCGCAACCGTAGCGGGCAGCAGCAGAAGGAAGATCAAGACCAAGCGGTTTGGCAGCAGCACCATGCACCTTCCTAAAAGTTGAATGAAGTCTTGAGGACGAAATAATTCCAGTCCCTCTCGACCCCCTCCGGATTAAAAATCGGCAGTTGCAGCGCGGCCCCGTCAACCATATGGTACTCGGCCTTGACCAGCCACTGGCTGTTGATCTCCCAGTGCAGGCCCACACCCAGATCTTTACGCCAGCCGAGAAAATCCGGCTGGCCCTGGGCGACAAAACTGCTGCCGTCGTGATCGTCCTTGTCCGCATAAAAAACGTCGTACAGCAGCGATGCCCCAAACCGGTCCAAAAAGTGATAGCACAGCTGGACATAGCCCCCCTGGGAACGGCCGTCGGGGATATCAGTCCCCAAAACCTCCCGGTCGCCGGTCTGCTCTGTGTATTCGGCGGCCACCGTCCATTTTTGCATGGAATATTCCATGGACAGGACCACAAAGTCTTTCATGGTACCCTGGGCCTCGCCCTGGGCCGCACCCACATCAAAATCAAAATCTGTCTTCCCGGCAAAATACGATACGCCGAACCGCAACCCCTCAAGCGGCGGGGTGTAAACCAGGGAGCCGCCGTACACATACCGGTTGTCGGCCTCGAAATCGGCAACCGCACCGAGATTTCTCATTCGGGCGGTTCTGCTTGCCAGTTGCTCCAACCCCCGCGCCTGCCCCGAATCCTCGCGGAAGTCAACTTGGCCATAATAGGCCTGATATTCGAGATCACCGTTTTCCCCCAGGGAGAAATTACCATAAAGGCTGCCGCCCACCGCAGCGACAACAAGGGTCCGCTTGTTTTCATCGTAGATGCTCTGCGGCAAAAAGACCATGGGCCGCAAAAAGTCGGAGTCGCGGCCCTGATTGTATAAACCGATGGGCAGCTTCACCTTGCCCAACCGCATACCGAGCCAGTCATGCCAGCGGTAATCCGCCACGGCCCAGTCGATCAGAATATCGTTGTTCCCCTCTGCGCCGACATCCCGGGAAAGCAGCTGCAGGCCGAGACGAAAGTTGTCAGTCACGGCCGAGTTGAAGGTCAAGGCGAATTCGTTCAACTGGAAGGAACCATCCTGGGAATCGCCGAGATAGTTGTTGCCGGAACTTTTTATGTAGCCTTGGGATAAAAAACCGTTGATACTGAGACGTTCACCGAGATCAAAAGCTTGGCAGGGACCAATCGCGGCCAGAGAGACCAGCCCGATCAGCATGATGTAAAAAGCGCTCAGTGACCCTTTCATATTCCCTCAATCGGACTCAAAAAGTACCTAAGGTACTTAAAATACTTCAAGTGTCTAAAGTTATGGTACTTTCTGATCAGATAAACCCTTTCACTGATTAAGTACTTTAGGTTTTTAGGCACTTTAAGTACTCAAACCGGTAACCGGCCAGCATCCTGGGTAGCGGTTTAACTCATTGAAATTACGCCATAACATCAGGAGTTCTGAACTCAGGAGCCGTTACGAAATAACTTGTACAATTCTCCCATCTCAAAGAACCTGCAGCGCCGCGCCAATCTCCTCCTGCAGGCCGGCAATGACCGAGAGCGGATCTGCGGCGCGGGTAATGGGCCGGCCCACCACCACGTAATCCGCCCCATTGGCAATGGCCTTGCGGGCGGTCATGATGCGGGTCTGGTCATCGCTGCCGTCATCAACATTGGCGCCCGGCCGGATGCCGGGGGTGACGATCAGCAGTTTATCGCCGAGCCCCTGGCGCAGCCTGGCCGCCTCCAGACCGGAGGAGACCACCCCGTCGCAGCCCAGCTCCAGGGCCCGCTTGGCCCGGAAGTACACCAGGTCCTCGATGCTGCCGGTCAGGCCCATGGCCCGCATGTCCTCTTCGCCGAAACTGGTCAGCACGGTCACCGCCAGAATTTTCAGCGCGCTGTCGTTGCCGCTTCTGGCGGCAAGGGAAGCGCGGATAATCGGGTCATTGCCGTGCACGGTGGCAAAACTCACGCCCCGGTCCTGCAGCTGCATCATGGCAAGCCTCACGGTTTCCGGGATATCGAAGAATTTGAGATCAACCATCACCTTGTGGCCCCGGTCGATAATCCAGTCCACCACATCAAACCAGCCCGCCAGAAAGAGCTGCAGCCCCACCTTGTAAAACTTTATTTTCCCCTCTGTTTTCCTGACCCATTCCTTTGCCGCATCAGGCTCGGAGACATCAAGGGCCAGAATGATCCGCTCGTCCAAAGGGATATTTTTATTGTTCATTTTCCACCCGGCTAAAATTAAAAATTGATAAATGAGGTTTGACCGTTATAATACCCGAAAACCGGCCGAACCGGAAATTGGAAATTCAAATAATACGGACAGGACTCCACCCCACTCACCCTAACAGGGATATGACTTCATGAGCTCAACGCTGCGCCCGGACAACTATGCCCGCCACACCCTGGAACGCTATACAGGTTCTCCGATCAAGGAATTCTGTTCCCACATCCTCATCTGCAACTTTCACCGCTATATCAGATCCTTTGCCAAATCCACCGGCAAACCGATTCTCTCCAACAACTGGAGTGTCGTACATGACCATGACACCGATATCTCCATTATCAACTACGGGGTTGGTTCACCTTCCGCCGGCATTATCATGCATTGCCTCTCCTTTCTCGATGAGCTGAAATGCGTGCTCATGCTGGGCATGTGCGGCGGCATCGACGATTCCCTGGCCATCGGCGATCTGCTGCTGCCCACGGCCAGCATCCGCGACGAGGGCACCAGCGCCCACTATCTGCCCAAGGACGTTCCCGCCCTGCCCACCTTCGGCCTGAACCGGGTAGCGGAAGAGGTCATCATGCAGGAGGTCAACAAGCTGCCGAAATCCGGCATCATGCATACCACGGACTACCGCATGTGGGAATTTGACCGGGAGTTCATCGACTATATCCTCAAACACCGCATCATTGCCATTGATATGGAGATCGCCACCATCTTCTCCGTCGGCTACGCCTTGAATGTCCCCACCGCAGCCCTCATGCTCGTCTCGGACCTCCCCCTGAAAAAAGGGGGCATCAAAAGCAAGGACAGTGCCTCGGAAATCTTTGAGACTTACACGGAACAGCATCTGGACATCGGCATCAAAATCATCCAGGAAGTAAAAAGACAGAAATATCCCATCAGGTAACCCCATGCACTGCGTCGATTTCCATGCCCATGCCTTCCCGGATGAACTGGCGGCAACAACCATCCCCTTCCTGGAACAGAAGGGCTCGGTGCGCGCCGCCCTGGACGGCCGGGTGAGCTCCCTGCTCGCCTCCATGGACAGCGCCGCCATAGCCAAAAGCGTTGTCTGCTCCATCGCCACCCGGCCCAAACAGTTCCGCGCCATTCTCGACTGGTCGCGCTCCATCCGCAGCGAACGGATCATTCCCTTCCCCTCCTTTCATCCGGCATCGCCCCAGGCCCTGGAGGAGATTGCCGAGATCCACCGGCAGGGTTTTCAAGGCATCAAGCTGCACCCCTACTACCAGGATTTTTTCCTGGACGAACAACGGCTGCTGCCCCTTTTTGAACGGATCAGCGAGCTCGGCCTGATCTTGGTCATGCATACCGGATTTGACATCGGTTTTCCCCGGCAACCGCGGGTTGACCCGGCAAAAATCGCCTCGCTGCTGCGGCAGCTGCCGGAACTGAAATTCATCGCCACCCATCTCGGTTCCTGGCAGCAATGGCCGGAGGTGCAGGAAGAACTGGTCGGCACCAATGTCTATTTCGACATCGCCTTTTCCCTGGAATATCTCCCCAGGGAGATGGCCCGGGAGATTATCCTTTCCCATGGGCCGGACCGGGTCCTCTTCGGCTCGGATTCCCCCTGGGCGGCCCAGCAGAACACCATCAGGCTCCTGCAGAGTCTGGAGCTGGGGCCGGAAAGAGAGGAGCTGATCCTGGGGGGAAACGCGGAAAAACTGCTTGGTTTGGCTGGTGGATGACTGGTACGGGGGCGGTTGGCGCACCGCTCCGGCAATGGGGCTGTGGGGACTGCGGTTAAATCCTTACTCCTGAATCTCTTTCCTTGCCATTCTCCTCCTCACTCCTTACTTCTGACTTCTTACTTCTGACTTCTCACTTCTTTTCATTTCACATCACTGACCACCCGACCGCCGACCCGGTAGGCGCCGCTTGCCAGGTTATAGCTCATACCGGTGCCCCGCACCGTGAAATCCTTGCTCTTGAAAAAGATGTCGGCCGCGGTTTTTATCGTTTTGTAGGGAATCAGATAACGCAGCGCATCGGCCCGCAGCTCATACCTGTTTTTGACAATAACCGCGACATCCTCCACAATGGTCAGGATCTGCTTGTCACCATCATAAGAACCCTCGCCCCCGGTGATGTGCGCCCGCTCCCTGCCCTGATCAAACAGCAGGGCATCAACCTTGCTCAGCAGCAGCGAATCCATGCCCCGGCGGCCGCTCTGCACCCTGGCGGCATGCAGCACCAGATCGGCCTGGCCGTTTTCATAGCGGCTCAGCTGCACATCGGTCAGGACAAAACTTTTATCCGGGACCGAGTTGCCGGTTTTCACCTTGAGATTTCCATGGGGTGAAAGAAATTCTTCCACCCCCGGTTTCCAGACCGGGCTGGTCAAAAGCAGCGCCAGAGGAATCATCCACAGCAGATTACGGGAACCGGAAAGCAGCATGATCAGACCCAATTAGGAATTTTGTCACTCTCCCGAAATCAGGAGACAGGAGACAGCAGTCAGAAGAAAAAAGCCGGGGAGTAACACGCCAGCCAGGGAATTTCCTCTGTGCCTGCCGGATTCTGTCTCCAGTCTTCTGTCTCCTGAGGAGTCACGGAATATCTTCATACTTCAAGCACGGAAGCGGGGGTCTTCTTTGCCGGGGCGGAAATCAACCCAGATACTTGCCAAGCAGCTCGCCGTAAAGCCCCTTGGCATCAAGGATCAGGTCACACACCTCGCGGACCGCGCCGTTGCCGCCGGGACGCCGGGCAACATAATCGACCGCCTCGATGACCTCGGGCACGGCATCCGCCACGGTGGCGGAAAAACCCACCCTGGTCAGCAGGGCCAGATCGAGCCAGTCGTCCCCCATATAGGCCACCTGCTGGGGAGCAAGCTGCATTTCGGCGATAATCTCTTCAAATACCGCAACCTTATTGCGTTTCCCCTGATAAACCCTGGTGAGATTCAGATCCTGGGCCCGCCGGTTCAGGGCCTTTGAACTGCGCGCCGTGATGAGGCCTATTTCCACCTCGGCCTGGCGCAGCAGATTCATGCCGAAACCGTCCCGGGAATTAAAGGTCTTCATCTCGCTGCCCTCATCGGTGTAGGAAATAGAGCCGTTGGTCAACACGCCGTCCACATCCAGCAGCAGCAGCTTCACCTCCTTGGCCTTGGGCAGGCATTTACGCCAGGCATAGCCTTTTTGCTGATTTTCCGCACGGCTGGCGGCCTTTTGCAAAAGGGCCCGGGTGAACTCGCAGTCGCCGGGATAAACCCCGTCTTTGGCGGGAGATGGGCAGGAGTCGTCATCAATCATGGGCAATAGAAACCATAGAGTTACTGTTTATCGGTGCCGTCATGCCAGCATGGTTCCAGGGCCGGCATCCGGCGGAGGACCCGGATTCCTTCCGGACTTGATCCGGGATCTAGCATAATGCCGGATGTTTCAAGATTTAGCCATGAGCGAGATGCCACCGGCCAGCTTATGGAACGCCACAATGGTGGTGAGCAGGGATTCAAGCTGGTCAAGGGGCAGGGAATTGGGACCGTCGCACAAGGCCTTTTCCGGCTCGGGATGGACCTCCATGAACAGCCCGTCCACCCCGGCCGCCACCGCGGCCCGGGTCAGCGGGGCGATGAACTGGCGCTGCCCCCCGGAACTGCCCCCGGCGCCGCCCGGCAGCTGCACACTGTGGGTGGCGTCATAGATCACCGGACACCCCAGGGAACGCATGATGGGCAGGGAGCGCATATCCACCACCAGATTATTATAGCCCAGGGTGGTTCCCCGCTCGGTCAGCAGAATATTGGGGTTGCCGCTCTCCCTGATCTTAGCCACCGCATGCTCCATATCCCAGGGGGCCATGAACTGCCCCTTTTTGACGTTCACCACCTTGCCGGTGCGGGCCGCGGCCACCAGCAGATCGGTCTGCCGGCACAAAAAGGCCGGGATCTGCAGGATATCCAGCACCTGGGAAGCCTGCTCAACCTGGGCGACATCATGCACATCGGAAATGACGGGGATCTGAAACTCTTGGCGGATGGCGGCCAGCATCCGCAGCCCCTCGTGCAGACCCGGTCCGCGATAGGAGGCGAGCGAGGTGCGGTTGGCCTTGTCGAACGAGGCCTTGAAGACAAAAGAGATGCCCAGCCGGCCGGCAACCTCCTTGACATGGGAGGCAATGCAACGGGCGATCTCCTCGGACTCGAGCACGCATGGCCCGGCAATGAGCAGCAGAGGATGGCCGGGGCCGATGGAGAAAAAATCCTTGACCACTACGCTGTCGATCATTTTTTCTCCATCCGGGTTTTGAAGGTTTCCGGCTCACGGGAATGGAAGGTGGCTTCCCGCCAGTCAACCACCTTAGTGACGCAGCGCTGCCGCAGGGATTCCTCGAAACTGACCATGCCCAGATTTTTCCCCTTACGGATCTCGTCAATGATCTGGTTTTCCTTTGACTGCCGGATCAAACTGGCAATCGACGGGGTATTCATGAGAATCTCCATCACCGAGGCAACCCCTTTGCCGTCCGCGGTGGGGATCAGCACCTGATTGATCACCCCCAGCAGCGAGTTGGAAAGCTGCATGCGGATGAAATCCTGCTCATCCGAGGCAAACTCGGCAATAATCCTGGTGATAACCGCCGAGGCGGTTCTGGCGTGCAGGGTGCCCAGCACCAGATGCCCGGTTTCCGCCGCCTTCAGGGCAATCCTGATGGTGGCCACGTCACGCATTTCACCCACCACGATCACATCGGGATCATGGCGCATGGCGCAGCGCACCCCATCGGCAAAGGTGAAGACATCCACGCCGATCTCCCGCTGGGAAACATTGCAGAGTTTATGCGCGTGGACAATTTCAATCGGGTCTTCAATGGTGATGATGTTCTTGCTGCAGTTGGCATTGATGTGGTCGAGAAGGGTGGCCATGGTGGTGGTCTTACCGCTGCCCGTGGGGCCGGTGATGATAAACAGCCCGCGCTCACGCACCATGGCGGTGCGCACCTCCTGCGGGATCTGCAGCTCATCGAGGCTGAACATGGCATTGCGGAAATGGCGCATGACCATGCCGATGCCGCCCCGCTGCCGGAATACGGCGATGCGGAAACGGTTTCCCCCGAAATCATACCCGAAATCAGTGTTGCCGCTTTTGGAAAGCTCCACCATGCAGCGGGGCGGAGTCAGGGCCCGCATGGCCCGTTCGATATCATCGGCGGTCAGCGGGTCTGCCTGCATGCGCACCATTTTGCCGCCGATCCTGAGAGTCGGGGGGATACCCTCGGACAGATGAATATCATTGGCATTATGGCATATGGCTACTTTAAAGAGCTTTTCAACCATAGACACTCCTCAACTCTCGCTATGACTCAATTTTTCGGCAGAAACCGCAATCAGCAGCACATCAGATTTTTCCTGGAAAACTCCAGCGCCGCCTTGATGAAATCGCGGAATAACGGATGGGGGGCCATGGGTTTGGACTGAAACTCGGGATGGAACTGGCAGCCGAGAAACCAGGGATGATCGGCAAGCTCCACAATTTCCACCAGGGTATTATCCGGGGAGGTGCCGCTGATGATCAGACCTTTTTCCTCCAGCTCTTCCCGGAAGGCGCAGTTGAATTCATAACGGTGGCGGTGGCGCTCATTGATATTTTCCTCCTGATAGGCGGCAAAGGCCAGGGTGCCCTGCCTCAGGTCGCAGGGATAGCTGCCGAGCCGCAGGGTGCCGCCCATGTCGGAAGATTCATCGCGCACCTGTTTCTGGTTGGTGCGGTGATCAAACCACTCCTTCATCAGATAGATCACGGGATGCAGGGTGTCGGCGGTGAATTCATTACTGTTGGCGTCCTTCATGCCGCAAAGCCTGGCAAATTCGATGACCGCCAGCTGCATGCCCAGACAGATGCCGAAATACGGGATCTTGTTTTCCCGGGCATAGGTGATACCCCGGATCTTGCCGTCCACCCCGCGCCGGCCGAAACCGCCGGGCACCAGGATGCCGTGGCAGCCGGCGAGCAGTTCCTTGGCGGGTTTCGTCTCCAGGTCCTCGGCATTGACGTAACGCAGCTCCACCTGGGTGTCGTTGGCCACCCCGCCGTGCACCAGGGCCTCATGCAGGCTCTTGTAGGATTCCTTCAGATCAACATATTTGCCGATGATGCCGATCAACACCCGGTGGGCCGGATTCTTGATTTTGCGGATCAGTTCCTCCCACGGCTCAATACGCGGCGCACCGGTCCACACATTCAGCAGTTCAAGGATCTTGTTATCCAGCCCTTCCCGGTGGAAACAGAGGGGGACCTCGTAGATGCTCTCCACATCCTGGGCGGTGATGACCGCATCGATGGGCACATTGCAGAACAGGGAAATTTTCCCTTTCAGCTCGCGGGAAAGCAGGGTTTCGGTGCGGCAGAGCAGGATATCGGGCTGGATGCCAATGGCCCGCAGCTCCTTGACGCTGTGCTGGGTGGGTTTGGTTTTGACCTCGCCGGCGGCCTTGAGATACGGCACCCAGGTGACATGGATGAACAGGGAATTTTCCCGGCCCACATCCAGGCGGAACTGGCGGATCGCCTCCAGGAAGGGCAGGCCCTCGATGTCGCCGATGGTGCCGCCGATCTCGACAATGGCCACATCGGCGTCGCCGTCCAGCTGATTGATGGCATTCTTGATCTCATCGGTGATATGGGGAATGACCTGCACCGTGCCGCCCAGATACTTGCCCTGGCGCTCCTTGGTGATCACCGAGTGGTAGATGCGGCCGGAGGTGTAATTATGCCGCTGCCCCAGCTTGGCCGAGGTGTAACGTTCATAATGGCCCAGGTCGAGATCGGTCTCGGCGCCGTCATCGGTCACATACACCTCGCCGTGCTGGAACGGATTCATGGTGCCCGGATCGACATTAATGTAGGGATCGAGCTTCTGCATGGTGATGGTGAGCCCGCGGCTCTCCAGCAGGGCGCCGATGGAGGCAGCGGCCAGCCCTTTTCCCAGAGAGGAAAGAACACCGCCGGTAATAAATATAAACTTGGTCTTGGGGGGTTGTTTTGTTGTTTTCATGAAGGTCACTATATAGCAACTGCCTGCTATTTTCCAATAAAAAAAGTTGCCGGAAAACAAGAAAACAGGCAACAAATTTGTAGGAAAAATCACTATTTTCCCTGATTACCAGGTAATGCAACGGGCGGCATGGAGAAAGGCCGTTGCCAGGCCAAATCGCAACAGCCGCAGCCTTTATTTTTCCCGACCCTGCAGCCTGATCGATGCATCCCTCCGCCCTCTGCCGGGATCAGGTTGTCTGAGGTTATAGTTTTTCTGCCGCCCGGCCCAACTGAAAAATAATGGTAATCAGAATTTTTTTGCACTCTTTACGCATTTCGGGTTATCTGTTGTCATGATCCTGCGTCTACTTTTCTGCATACTCATCATCTGCACCGGTTGCAGCAGGGATGAGCCCGAGGAGCAAAAACCGCCGCCCGCTGCGGCCCCAGCCGCGGTACGGGACTATTCCTGCCGGGACTGCCATCCGGTTGAGCTGGACGCCCGGCATGCCGGCATCATTTGCACCGACTGCCATAAGGGCAGCGCCAGGGCCTCCTCAAAGGAAGCGGCCCATGCCAACCTGCAAAAACAGCCGGCCCATCCCCTGCTGCTTGAGCGGACCTGCGGCACCTGCCATGAAAAGCAGCTCGCTAAGGTGCGGAACTCGCTGCATTTCACCCTGAAAAAGGAGGTCAATGCCGTGCGCCGCGCCTTTGGCGCCGGGCACGACCTGGCATCACTGGTGGAGATCCCCCAGCACGAGGAAATCGGCAGCCCGCTTGACCTGGTGGATGATCTGCTCAGACGCCGCTGCCTGCGCTGCCACCTCTATTACAGCGGGGACAACTATCCGGAAACCCGCCACGGCACCGGATGCGCGGCCTGCCATCTGGAGTTTGCCCAGGGCAAGCCGGTATCCCATGCCTTCAGCAAATCCCCGTCTGACCGCCAGTGCCTGCATTGCCACTACGGCAATTTTGTCGGCGCTGATTACGTGGGCCGCTTTGAACACGACTATCACTGGGATTACCGCACCCCCTACCCCAAGGAGGGTGAGGCCCAGCGGCCATACGGGGTGGAATTTCACCAGCTTTCCCGCGATGTGCACCGCCAGGCCGGACTTGCCTGCATCGACTGTCATAGCGGAGCGGAGCTGATGGGGGACGGCCAGGCGGCTATCACCTGCGCCTCCTGCCACCTGTGGCGGCAGGGCGACAAAATCCCCCTAGACAACCTTGCGGCCCAGGGCGGCTCCCTGGTGCTGACCGGCCGCCTCAGCGGCAAGACCCTCACGGTGCCCCCTCTGCGCCATCCGGCCCACGCCACGTACCGCAACAAGGCCGACTGCGCGGTGTGCCATGCCCAATGGACCTTCACCGATGAGGGCACCCACCTCTTCCGCATTGACACCGATGAGTTCACCCCCTGGGCCGCCCTGTATGTCCAGGAAAGTTCCGAGGTGGAAGAGCAGGTGACCACCTCACTGTACGGCAACGACTCCTATGAATATGTCTTCATGAGCGACAAGATCACGGGTGAACTCTATTCCGGCCTGTGGATGAAAGGCTATGAAATGCGGCGCTGGGAGTTCCCCATTATCTGCAAAGACGATCAGGACATGCTGCACATCTGCCGCCCCCTGCTCGATCTGCATCTCACCTTTGTCAACGAAAAAGATGAACTGGTCTTTGATGGCCTTACCCCGGACCGCGGACCGGCCATGGGCCTTGTGCCCTACACCCCGCATACCATCGGCAAGGCCGGCGCCTTTTTCAAGGGCAGGCTCCAGGAAAACCTTGAGCTGCTCAAGGAACCGCTCAATCTGGCAAAAGATCAGCAGTTAAACAAGAAACCATGAAGATATTTTTCATCCCTCTCCTTTTTGTCCTGCTGCTGCTCCACGGCTGCGCCACCAAAACCACGCCGCCGCCACCCCCTGCCACGCCCGGCATGCCCGGCGTCATCCCGCCCACCCAGCGGCCCTATAAGATCATGGGCAAGACCTACTACCCCCTGCCGAGCTCCGAAGGTTATGTGGAAAAGGGCGTTGCCTCCTGGTACGGCAAACAGTTCCATGGCCGCAAAACCTCCAACGGCGAGGTATATGACATGTATGAGGAGACGGCGGCCCACAAGACCCTGCCCATGAATACCCAGGTGCTGGTGCAAAACCTGGAGAACGGCAAGGAGATGGTGGTCAGGGTCAATGACCGGGGTCCCTTTGTCAAAGACAGGATCATTGACCTCAGCCTGACCGCGGCCCGCAAACTGGGCATTGTCGACCATGGCACGGCAACGGTCAAAGTGACCGCCCTGGGCGAGGCAAAAACCTACCGCCAGGGCAACCTGGAGGTCGCCCGTTTTCTGCCCCACCAGAATCTCCAGCAGGGTGATTTCTATGTGCAGATCGGCTCCTTCACCAACCAAAATAACGCCCTGCGCCTGCAGGATAAAATGCAAAAACAGGGCAACAGTGCCGTCATCACCCAGTTCGGCCGGGGCGACCGCCGCTTTTACCGGGTGCAGGTCCAGGCCGGCTCGACGCTGACCATGGCCAGGAACATGGAAAAGGAATTCAACGGCAACGGCTATCCCGACGCCTTTGTAGTGGCCCGCTGAGCGGTTTTCCGGTTCTGACTCCTGACTCCTGACCTCTGACCTCTTATGACCCTCTTATGACCCGTGACATCATTCATCTGGACCTGGACGCCTTTTATGCCTCGGTTGAGGTGCTGGATAACCCGGAACTACGGGGCCTGCCGGTGATTGTCGGCGGCAGCTCCGACCGGGGGGTGGTGTGCGCCGCCTCCTATGAGGCCAGGGCTTTCGGGGTGCATTCCGCCCTGGCCATCGCCATTGCCCGCAGGCGCTGCCCGCAAGGAATTTTCCGGCCGGTGCGCATGTCACGCTACGCGGAGGTGTCGGAGCAGGTCATGGCCATCTTCCGCCATTACACACCCAGGGTGGAGCAGGTCTCGGTGGATGAGGCCTTTCTCGATGTCACCGGCTGCCAGGGCCTTTTCGGCTCCGCGGTGGAGATTGCCGCTCTGATCCGCAGGCGGGTGAGAGCGGAGATCGGGCTGACAATTTCGGCCGGGGTGGCCGGCTGCAAGCTGGTGGCCAAGATCGCCTCGGACCTCAACAAACCGGACGGCCTGACCGTGGTGCCCCATGGCCGGGAGGCGGAATTTCTCGCGCCCCTGCCCATCAAGCGCCTGTGGGGGGTGGGCAAAAAAACCCTGCCGGCCCTCAGTCTGCTCGGCGTGCAGACCATCAATGATCTCACCCGTTTCTCCCTTGATTTTCTTGAGAAAAAATTCGGCAAACATGGCCGGCACATGTATTTCTGCGCCAGGGGCATTGATGATCGCCAGGTGGAGTGCGGCCACTGCACCAAATCCATCGGCAACGAGGAGACCTTTGACCGGGACGTGACGGATCTCCGGCAGATCAGAAAAGAGCTGCTGCGCCTGGCCGTCAAGGTGGGGGAACGGCTGCGCCGTCACCACTTCAGCGGCCGGGCCGTTACCCTGAAAGTCAAGTACCATGATTTCATCAGGGTCAGCCGCTCGCTGACCCTGAACCAGCCGACCAACGACTCCCGCGAGCTTTTTCAGGCCGCGCTCAGCCTCCTGCCCAAGACCCTGGCCGGCAGCAAACCGGTGCGCCTGGTGGGTATTGCCGTGGACAAACTGCAGGAAGATTCCCTGCCCCGCCAGCTTGACCTGTTCGGCGGCAAAAAAACGGACCGCCAGGAATTAAACAAGGCCCTTGACCGGATCAATACCCGCTTCGGCTCCCATACCATCAAACCGGCAACCCTCACCGACGAGTCAACCGACTCCTGAAGCGCAGGCAGGTGAACTTCCGGCGCCGTGGAGCGGTTCGCGAACCGCCCTACAAAAACTGCCCCGACCTCCGAGGCAACCCCACCGAACATAAACTCACCCCACCAGTATCAGAAACAGCCGGTGCGGATAAACTTCAGCACCAGGTCCGCCACCCGTTGGTTATGGTGGATGTCCAGATGGTTGTAAGGAAGAGTAACAAACTCCTTCTGCCCGGCAAAAGAAACGGAGTCCACCGCCACCCGGCCGTCGCTTGCGTACTTAAAAAATCGGCCGAACAGGATATTGTCCCGATTGCCGGCGATCACCCCGATCTCCGGCGGCGGCTGGTTGCGGGGCGGGTCAATGAGCAGCCGGCCCGGCAGAAAGGACTGGATGGGTTTAAAGATCCCCAGGGAGAACCGGCAATATTTTTCCGCCAGTTCGGCAAGGTAGGTGCCCTTGTTCGGGGTGCCGATCAACACGCAGCGGCCCAGCCCGGCCACCTGATGGCGGGCCAGATACTGCCGGATGATCAGGCCGCCCATGCTGTGGCCGACAAAATGAATGCGCTGCCAGTGCCGGGGCTGCTGCTGCAGTTTTTCCGCCAACTGCGTCGTGCACTGGTCAAGGGAGCTGAAGAAGGTGGGCAGGGTGGGCCGGAAGATGGCATAGCCGTTTTTTTGAAAATAGCGGGCAAGATATGCCATGTCCCGCCTGGTGCGGAAAAAGCCGTGCACCAGCACGATCAGTTCATTTTGCCTTTCCATGGGTTCTCACCCCTCAGCCAGGCCAGCTAACCAGCCGGATTTTCACTTGCTGATTTCCTTGACGCGCCCCACTGCCCCGCTGGCCAGCCGAACCTTGATGCCATGGGGATGGGTGGGTGATCTGGTCAGAATGTCCTGCACGATCCCTTCGGTCAGCCGGCCTGTGCCCTGATCCTGCTTTAAGACGATCAACACCCGGAGCCCTTTTGTTATCTCGCTGCGCTGCGGAACGGCGGTTTTGGGCTTTACGTTTTCAGTGGTCATAACATCCTCTCCTGCCTGTAGGCTTTTGGGTTGCCCGGGCGGGCTATTTCATCACTCCGGCAATCTGTCGGCATTTGCCAACACCTTGCGGCAAAAGGGCTGGCCGGGGAAAATAGTATGGCGGTTTCCATGTAAATGAACTTGCACCGGCCCTGCCGACATATTATAAACCATGTAAAATGTTCCCCTTTCACGAATCCCACATTAAAGGAGTAAGAGTATGCAGCGACGGTTCATAAAATCCATCAGTTTTTTTCTCATTTTTTCCTTCCTGTTGCTTGATTTTACCGTGCAGAAGGCCAAAGCCGGGATGATCGACACCGGCAGCATCGTCACCCTGGCCAAACAGGAAAACGACCGGGCCCGCGTCATGGCCTTTCTGGACCGGCAGGACGTGCAGCAGGTCATGGAGCAGCAGGGCGTTGCCGCCGAGGAGGCCAAGCAGCGAGTTGCCGTGCTGTCCGATGACGAGGTGCGGCAGATCGCCCAGGCCATGGATCAGCTGCCCGCCGGTGGTGACGGCTTAGGCGTGATTATCGGCGCCGCGGTGCTGATCTTCATCATTCTGCTCATCACCGACATCGCCGGGCTGACCCACGTCTTTTCCTTTGTCGATCACCGCAGATAACCGCCATGGACGCCATTCTTCACGCCGGCGGCAGAAAGGCTGCCGGCCTGCTGCTCTTCTTCTGTGTGCTGGCGCTCAGCGGCTGCGGCGGACTGACCGGCAAACCCTCGCCATGGCGGGATGAGGCGCCGCAGCAGGTGACCATCGCCGAGGTGCCCTTCTTTGCCCAGCAGGAATATCAGTGCGGCCCGGCGGCCCTGGCCATGGCCCTGGGCTGGAGCGGCGTGTCGCTCACCCCGGAGGAACTTGGTGCCGAGGTGTATACCCCGGGCCGGGAGGGCAGCCTGCAATCCGCCCTGGTCGGCGCGGCGCGCCGCCATGGCCGGGTGGCCTATCCCATCTCCGGCCTGGATGCCCTGATGGCGGAGCTTGCCGCCAACCACCCGGCCATCGTGCTGGTCAATCTGAGCTTTGACTGGTACCCCAAATGGCATTACGCCGTGGCAGTGGGCTACGACCAGCCGGCCGCTGAAGTCATCCTGCATTCCGGAGTTCAGGCCGGCGAGCGGCTTTCCCTGCGGGTGTTCAACAATATCTGGGAACGCAGCGACTATTGGGGGCTCCTGGTCCTGCCGCCCGGCGAACTGCCCGCCA
This sequence comes from Desulfobulbaceae bacterium, assembly GCA_023230525.1. GTDB lineage: Bacteria > Desulfobacterota > Desulfobulbia > Desulfobulbales > SURF-16 > SURF-16. The sequence goes on along the minus strand of JALNXE010000013.1, from coordinate 27,390 downwards.
CCGTCCGCGAGGATGCCTGGATTGAGGCGGTGCTCGGCCTGGAACGGGCGGGCCAAAATGAGGCCGCGATCAGCGCCTATGAGACGTCCCTCAAGCGCTGGCCGGAAAATTTCTCCGCCTGGATCGGGCTGGGCAACTGCCGTTACCGGGCAGATGACCTGACCGCAGCGGCCCAGGCCTTCGGGCAGGCGGTCCGGCTCGATCCCAAGTCAGGCCCGGCCTTGAATAATCTGGCCTATGTCCTCTGGAAACAGGGGCGGCGGGAAGAGGCCCTTAAGCTCGCCAGACAGGCGGTGGCGCTCGGCGGGCCGCTGCAGGAAAAATTCCAGAAGACCCTGACCGAAATCGAGAACAACCCCGGCCCAGCCACCCCGCCGCGGCCAGGGAAAGGCGCGGTGGTCAGATAAGAGGGGGCTGCGCCGTATCGATCAGCTCCTTCTTTCTGGGCAACGGCAGCTTCTTTAACTGATATTCCCGTTTTGCCGCGGCTGACCGCGAGTCAGCCGGCTCCGCGTAGACCAGCCTCACCGGCCGGCGGGAACGGGTATATCTGGCCCCGCCCCTGGTCGAATTATGCTCACTGATGCGCCGGGAAAGGTTTTTGGCAATGCCGGTGTAATAGGTGCCGTCCCCGCAGCAGACGATATAGACATGCCAACTGTTTTCTTCTGTTTTCATTGTTTTCCCCCCGGCTCCCGCCGTCCGGCGCCGCAGCGCCAGCACTGGCTGAACTGCCCCTCGATCTCTTCATGGCAGTCCGGGCATTGCCAGGGGGCGGCCTGGGTGTTTTCCGCGCCCAGGATCTCCTCAACCAGCTGCCGGCACTGCTCATACCGGCGGTCATCAATTATCCACAGCTCAGGCCAGCATTCAATGGGCGGCAGCTCGCCGGCGGCGGCGGAGAGGAACTGATTCCTGATCACGGTGCGGATGCCGTGGCTGTCAAGCACATCCTTTACCAGGCCGACCATGGTGATATTGGCTGCGCTGTATACTTTTTTCACCGATCAAATCCTTTTCCGGCTGGTCGCGTCCGGCAGTCCGGGCGCACCCCTCAACCGGCCTGCTGCGCCCTGGCCTGCAATTTTGTCTCGATCAGCTGTTTATGGGTCAGGCGCAGGAGATTAGCCAGTTTATGGGCAAAATAATCTTCGTGCTCCTCCAGCCGGCCATCGGCAAAAATAATGCGCCAGACCGCCTCCATCAGCGCCATCTTCTCCGCCTGGGAGTAATGCTGGTTCATCTGGTTGGTGAACTGCCAGAGATCAAAGGCCTTTTCCCGTTCCGCCCCGGCCAGCGCGAGCAGTTCCTCCACATATTCCGGGGCAAGATTGAATTCAGACCGCAGGGTATTGACCACATTGGCCATTTCCTCCTCAGTGCACTCATCGTCAATATAGGCGGTCTCAAGCAGCAGGACCCCGGCGGCAAGACGGATTTTGTCCTGCCTCCCTCTTCCCGGTTTCGCCGGGGCGGGGTTGCTGCTGATAATTTTTTTAATCAGATCAAACATGCTTCACCTTCAGGTTATCCGTTTCGTTTTTTTCTGCCGGCAGCTTCCGGTGGGGAATCCGCCCGCTGAGCCGCTGTAACAAAATAAGGTCGTCATCCGGATGGTCAAAACGGCACTCTTTTCAGTCCCCCCTTGAGGGGTATAAAGAGCCGTAACGAAATGGTCAAGAAAGCAGCGGTTCTTTCGTAGCGGCTCCTAAGTTTTTCCCCACCATAATGCCTGATATCCCGGAAGGAAACAATAATTTTGACCACAATGGTGCGTGGGCCAGGGGGGAAGCATTCGCCCGCTCTTACCACTGCAGCCTGCGTTCTGAGACGAACTCCCTCTTTTCCCCGCTAACCGGGTCACGGAAACGCACCATCTCGGCCAGCAGCTGCAGGGGCCGGTCGAAATCATCCCCGGTTTCCGGCTGCAGTTCAGGATAAAACCTGTCGTTGATGATGCCAAAACCCAGACTGCTCATATGCACCCGCAGCTGATGTTTCTTGCCTGTTTCCGGCCGCAGGGCAAAGCGTCCCCGGTCTTCCCGTCTTTCCAGGAGCCTGATCCGTGAGCAGCTGTTCACCCGGCCCGGGGCGGTTTGCATTCTGAACCAGGGATGGCCCGCCACCAGGCGGTTTGCCACGCACCACTCACTCTGCGGCGGGGCCTCGCGGCAGACGGCCACGGCCTGATAGATTTTCTCCACCAGGCCGTGCAGGAAAAGATCATGGTAAAGCCCCCTGGTTTCGGGGTTAACCGAAAACAGGACAATCCCCGCGGTTTCCCGGTCGATTCGGTGCAGCGGCACCAGATCGCTGTTGCCCGTTTTCTTTTTCAGCCGGTGCAGCAGACATTCGTTCACATAGGGGCCGGCGGGAATGACCGGCAGGAAATGCGGCTTGCAGGCCACCAGCAGCTCATCATTTTGCAAGATAATTTTTTCGGCAAAGGGGATGACCGGCTCCCTGGCCACCTCCCGGAAATAGCGAATTTCTTTGCCGGGGACATACTGGGTTTCCAGGGTGAGCGGCCTGCCCTCGCGGTCAAGAACCCGGCCTTCGGCCAGGCGCCGCTCCCAACTTTCCCGGCTCACCCCCGGAAACCTCAGCTGCAGAAAATCCAGCAGGGACGGGTAGGGTTTTGCCCGGTGCGGCAGGGTGACGGTGGAAAAATAATCGCTCAGAGTCATAGGCAGGCTTTCTGCGGCAGGTGAGGTTCAGGGCAGCGGCTTTTTGGTTTCTCAGCCATCAATCCTATTGCCCGCCCAACCTTTAATCAAGTTTTTTCTCACCCGGCTTCGGCACCGGGGCGCGATCATGCAAAGCGGTTGTATTGCTTTGATGTTTTGGCTATACTCTGGACGAAATTGGTCAACAGGGGCCTTTTCCTGCCGGAAGGCGAATTCCGGCCACGCAAATCCCTCGGTATCGGCAGCCATGCAGGATAAATCATTCATACATCAGTGCCTGTTCAACGCACTTGACGGGGTGCAGGACGGTCTTTCCCGGTTTTCCGGCCCCAGCCGGGTCGCCCTGCTCTATGCCATCGGTCCCCAGGACCCGATCCAGGTGGTCGATCCCCAGAACCTGCTGCAGGGACATGAACCCAAATTAAAAGAGCTCTTTCTCGACTCGGATGACTGGCGCTCCGGGCCGGCCAATCCCTCCAGGATAGACGGCTTCAAACAGTTTCATGCGGTAAAGAATCTTGATCTGGCGGGCCTTATTTCCTACGGAGCCCGTTCCAATATTATCTTTTACCAGATATGGTTCACCGAGCACCATCCGGACATGTGTTCCATCGGGCCCACCGAATGCTGGCTGGAACATGCGGCCTGGCTGCTGGCCCATGACCTGGGCACGGACAGTAATCTCTATACCCGCACCACCGGCTACGTGCTGCGCGGCTACGCCAGCCATGCCGTGCGGGATTTCATGGTGGATGAAATGAATATTTTCCTCGGCTGGGATACCTACATCCGCATCTACCCCATTCTCGATGCCGTACTGGGCATCTCGGAAACCAGGGAAGAAGGGGCCTGGCCCCGGGGCAAGCTGGTTTTTGTCGAACCGCATGCCGTGCAGCAAATGGACTTCATGGTGCAGTTCCCCCACGAAAGCCGCCCTCTGCTCAGCAATTTCAAGCATGTGCGCAAAATTCTCCAGGCCGTGGAAAATTCCGATCGCCGGCTGGTTTCCAACGGCCAGCATATCGTCGGCATTACCAGCGCCGCCCTGCCCGCCTTCCATATCATCGCCGATTTCCGCCGGGGTTACGGTTTTCTCAACTTAAACGACAAGCCCGTGTGCAGTTTTTTCAACGGCAACTTTCACTCCACCACCCACAAGGCCAAACTGGTGCAGCTGGAGGAACTGCTGCTGGAAACCTCCCTGGAACTGACCTGCACCCATCACCTGTTTCAAATCATCTCCGCCCTGGTCCACAGCGCTGAAACGGAAAAACACGGCTGCACCCTGGTGCTTGACCTCAACCCCCGGCCCATCGAGATTTCCGGCCAGCGCCTGGAGCACCCCCTGGACCTGCGCCAGCCTTCTATTCTGGAACTGGCCAAGTCCCTGGCCAAGGTTGACGGCGCCCTGCACATCGGCACGGATATGCGCCTGCACTCCTTTGCCTGCCTGCTTGACGGACGCACCGTGCCCGGCGAGGACCGAGCCCGGGGGGCACGCTATAACTCGGCCCTGCGTTTCAGCTCGGAACACCGCGATATCATCGTGGTCGTGGTATCATCCGACCGGCCGGTTTCCATCATCAAGGAGGGCGTTGAGGTGAGCGCCCAATGCCAGTTGAAGCCGGTGGCCCGGTATATCGCCTCGCCGCCCACCCTGACGGCCTGGCTGGCCGGAAAGTAAGGGGCCGCCCAGCCGCTGCCCAATCGCCCCTCACGGCAAGCAATCGCCTCGGCCGCCCCTCCCGCCCCTCACGGTAAAGGCCCTTCCGCCATGACCAGCTTACGCCTCAAACTCTTGCCAGGCTTGGGATTTCCCCTATTTCGCAGATAAAAAAAATACTGTTTATCATCTTTGCATTTGACAAATAAACGATATCATCTGAACATATACCAAGCCCCGATGCATTGACTTTGCAGCTTTCTCAGCCATTCCGTTACGGTTCTTTATACCCCTCAAGGGGGGACTGAAAAGAGTGCCGTTTTGATCAGCCAGTTGAAGACATTTTTAAGGAGACGCGAAGATGAGAAGGCATGACCCAAACGGGATATCCCGTCGGCACTTTCTGAAGAATGTTGCAGGCACTCTGTCCGGATTGGCGGCGGCAGCTTTGGTTCCGGGCCTGCCCTTTGCCGGGGCTCCAGCCGCCGCCTCTGATATTGTTGCCCCGCTGATCACGGTTGAACAACAGCCCCTGCTCCGGGTGCTCCGCTGGGGAGGCTTTCTCACAAGCGACGAGGAGATCTGGCTGGCGAACACGCGGCGCTGGGAAAAATTGACCGGCGGCCGGGTCATTACCGACATCGTCCCCTTCCAGGACGTGCGGCCCAATGCCGCCATGGAAGCCACCCTCGGCACCGGCCACGATATCGTGGTCGGCTGGTTCGACGACCCCCATCTCTATCCCGATAAGCTGCTGGATCTGACCGACCTGGCCGAATACCTGGGCAGCAGATACGGCGGCTGGTATCCGATATGTGAGACCTACGGCCGGGATGCGCAAAACAAACAATGGATCGCCCTGCCGGTGGGATGTTCCGGCCAGTGCATCAACTACCGCTTGAGCTGGGTTCGTGAGGCAGGGTTTGCCTCCATGCCCACTGATATCAACGGCTTTCTCAGGTGCTGCAAGGCGCTCAAGGCCAAAGGCCACCCCACCGGCTTTGCCCTGGGCCACGCCGTGGCCGACGCCAATGCCTGGTGCCACTGGTGGCTGTGGTCCTTCGGCGGCAAGGCGGTTGAAGCCGATGGCCGGACCATTGCCATCAACACCCCGGAAACCCTGCTGGCCCTGGAAAACGCCCGGGAACTCTTTGCCACCATGATCGCCGGAGTGGATACCTGGCTTGATCCCCACAACAACCGGGAATTTCTGGCCGGCAATATTTCAGTCACCAACAACGGCAGCAGTATCGCCTACGCCGCCCAAGGAAAATATCCGGACATTGACGCCGACCTGGCTGTCATCAATTTCCCCATCGGGCCGCTGGGCAGCCCGGCCGAACTCTCCGCCCTGAGCCAGGCCTTTATTTTCAAACACAGCCTCATGCCCAATGCGGCCAGGCACTACCTCCGGTTCTTGTTTGAGGAAGAGCAGTATGGCAGCTGGATAAGCGGTTCGTGGGGTTATATCAGCCAGAGCCTGAAAAAGTTTTATGATGCGCCTGGCTGGGGGCAGAACCCGAAAATCACCCCCTACCGGGAATGCATCAAACGCATGCGCTCCAACGGTTTTGCCGGCCCGCTGGGCACGGCGTCGGCCGCCGCCATGAGTGAATTCGTCATCGTTGACATGATCAATGATGTCTGCACCGGCAATAAGAGCCCCCGGGCCGCTGCCCTGCGGGCGGAAAAAAGGCTCAGCCGGCTGTATGTGTAGCCGGCCGGAAGGAAAGAGGGCGCAGCTCGTGGCAAGAGAAAAAAAACATTGGCTTTCCCGCCGGGATTTTCTCAAGACATCGGCAGCGGGCCTGGCCGGCGCCGGCCTGAGCTGTGGGACCTCCGCCCTGTTCCGCTGCAACCCGGCCCTGGCGGCGGAAATCCAGGCCCCCCGCTTTGAACTGGAACCACAGCCGGTGCTCAAGGTGCTGCGCTGGATGGGGTTTGTCAAGAGTGATGAGGAGATCTGGCGGATCAATACCAAGAAATGGGAGATCGCCACCGGCGGCAGGGTGATCACCGATTTCATCCAGTGGGGCGATGTCCGTTCCACCGCCGCCATGGAATCGCTGCTGGGCGCGGGCCATGATATCGTCTTCGGCTGGTTTGACGACCCCCACCTTTATCCGGACCGGCTGCTTGATGTCAGCGAGGTGGCCGAGTATCTGGGCGGCAAATACGGCGGCTGGTATCCGGTCTGCGAGGTCTATGGCCGGAATGCGCAAAACAGACAGTGGATCGCCCTGCCCCTGGGCAGCGCCGGCATCTGCCTGAACTACCGCAAAAGCCAGGTGCAGGAAGCCGGCTTTGCCAGGGTGCCCGATGATGTGGCGGGATTTCTCCGCTGCTGCAAGGCGCTCAAGGCCAAAGGCCACCCCACCGGCTTCGCCCTGGGCCATGCCGTGGGCGACGCCAACGCCTGGACCCACTGGTGGTTATGGTCCTTCGGCGGCAAGGCGGTGGAAGCGGACGGCAGGACCATTGCCATCAACAGCAGGGAGACCGGCGAGGCCCTGGAGGCGGCGCGCGAGTTCCATGACACCATGATCCCCGGGGTGGAGAACTGGCTTGATCCCCACAACAACCAGGCCTTTCTGGCCGGACAGATCTCGCTCACCGCCAACGGCAACAGTATCTTTTTTGCCTCCATGCAGAATTTCCCGGAGATCAACCAAGACCTGCTGACCATGAATTTCCCCATCGGTCCGCTGGGCGTGCCCAGCGAACTCTCCCTGTTCAGTCTGGGCTTTATTTTCAAGCATACTTTGGTTCCCAACGCCGCGAAACATTATCTGCAGTTCCTCTTCGAGGAGCCGCGTTACGGAGCATGGGAACGCGGCACCTGGGGTTTTGTCACCCCCACCCTGAAAGCATATTATGATATGGCGGCCTGGCACAAGGACCCGCGCATCACCCCTTACCGGGAATGCACGGGACGCATGCTGTGGAACGGCTACGCAGGCCCCCTGGGTGCGGCATCGGCCGCCGCCATGAGTGAATTCATCATTGTGGATATGTTCGCCGACGCCTGCACCGGCGGCAAGACGGGCAAAGCCGCCATGCTGGCTGCCGAAAAAAGGCTGGCCCGGCTCTACCGCGGCTGACGGACATCGGCACGAAAATTCGGTGCTGAAATTTATTACGGGTTCATTCATGTTTCGTAAAACAAGCATCCAAAAAATAACCTTTCTCAGCTTTCTGGTGATCATTTTCCTGTTCACCATCTGCCTGAGCGGTGGCTGGCTTTACGAAACATACCGGCATTCCGCCACCGACTCCAGCAGCTATGAAAATGAGTATCTCCGGGATCGCCAATGGGTGATCCGCAATGAGGCGGAAAAAATCATCCAGCTCATTGACTTTCTGCGAAGCCAGAGAGAAAAAGAAGTCCGGGACACCCTGCGTGAACGGGTCCTGCAGGCCTATACCACCGCCCTGCACACCTATCAGCAAAACAAGGACAAACTGCCGCTGCCGGAGATCAAACAGCTCGTCATCACCACCTTGCGGACCACCCGTTTTGATAACGGTCTGGGCTATTATTTCGCCACCACCGGCCAGGGGGGAGACGAGATCATTGCCGCCAGCCCGGAACTGGCCGGCCGGCAGCTGACCAATGTGACCAGCAGTTCCAGCGCAGCCGCGGTGCGGAGCATGGTGGCCATGGTGACCGCCGATGCAGAGGCCTTTTACCAGTATCCGGCCCCCGCCCCCCATGCTGGTGAGCAGCCCCGGACCAAACTGGCCTTTATCAAGTATTGCGAACCATTCGGCTGGTATATCGGCACGGCTGTCTACAAGGACGACATGACCCGCGAGGTGCAGAAGAAGACCCTGGATTATCTGTACCGCATGCAGCAGGGTATCGGCAGCATCGCCCTGTTCCGCGAAGACGGCATCGCCCTGTTCCATTCCAGAAAGGAAAACATCGGCCGCAACATGTTTGCCTACACGGACGACAAGGGAATTGAGGTTTACCGGCAGCTCCTCCATGTGGCGCTGGGCCCCGAAGGCGGCTTTATCTCCTCGGCCTGGGAGGATGCCGCCACCCAGGAGGTGGAGCCGAAGATCGCCTACGCCCGTTCTTATCCGGACTGGCAGTGGATTGTTGCCATTGACACCAATACCGCTGACATTCTCAGCGCTCTCCGGCAAAAGAAGCTGCTGCTGAAGCGGGAGGTCAACGGCTACATCATCAAGGTCCTCATTCTGCTGGTCGGCTTTGTCGGCTTTATCATTTTCCTGTCCCACTACCTTTCAGGCAGGCTTGACCAGGAATTTCAGGCATTCACCGCGTTTTTTGAGGATGCCGCCTCCGGTTACCGGGAGATTGACCGGAAAAGCCTGACCATCCGGGAATTCAGAAATCTGGCCGAGTCGGCTAACCGCATGATCCGTGACCGCCGGAAAAACGAAGAGGAGATGCTGCGGCTGCGCGCCATGCTCAGCAACATCGTCAATTCCATGCCTTCGATTCTGGTCGGCGTGGATCAGGACGGCAAGGTCCTCCAATGGAATCACGAGGCGGAAAAACAGACCGGGATCGCCTCAGCTGCGGCACTGGGCTGCCCCCTGGCCGAGGTATTGCCGCAACTGGCCGGCCAGAAGGAAAACATCAACAGAGCCATTGCCGACCGGCAGCCCAAAAAGACGAGAAGCGCGGTGGACCAGCGTGACGGCAGGACACACTATGCCGATATCGTTGTCTATCCGCTCATCGGTGAGGCAGTGGCCGGCGCCGCGGTCATCCGTATCGATGACGTCACCGACCAGGTGGATGCCGAGATGGAGAGGAGCAAACTGGTCAACCAGCTCCAGCACTCCCAGAAAATGGAGGCCATCGGCACCCTGGCCAGCGGCATCGCCCATGATTTCAACAACATCCTCACCCCCATTCTGGGCTATGCGGATATGATCAAAAATGAAACCCCGGCGGGAAGCCATGTTTGCGCCTATCTCACCGCGGTGCTGAACGCCGGCAACCGGGCCAAGGATCTGGTCAGCCAGATCCTTGCCTTCAGCCGTCAGAAGGAACAGGACCGCCAGCCGGTGCAGATCCACCTGATTGTCAAGGAGGCCCTGAAACTCCTGCGGGCCAGCATCCCCAGCACCATTGACATCAAGACCGGCATCGACTCCGAGTGTTGCCGGGTGCTGGCCGACCCCAGCCAGATCCACCAGATCGTCATGAATCTCTGCACCAACTCCTACCACGCCATGCGCGCCACCGGAGGGGTGCTGACGATCAGCATGGCCGGGCTGGATATCGGGCCGGAGGCTGCCAAAGATATTTCGCCGGAACTGGTCCCCGGCCCCTATGTGCATCTGGAAATCAGCGACACCGGCCACGGTATGGATCAGATGACCCTGGAGCGGATATTTGAACCTTACTTCACCACCAAAAAGGAGGGAGAGGGCACCGGGCTGGGACTTTCCGTGGTGCACAATATCGTCATAAACCATGGCGGCCATATCACGGCAGCCAGTGAACTCGGCCGGGGGGCAACCTTTCATGTGTATCTGCCCCGCCTCCCGCAGGCCGGCGCTCCGGCCGTCCAGGCCGTCGAATCCCTGCCCGCAGGCACGGAAAGGATTCTGGTGGTGGATGATGAAGAGATCATTACGCGGATGGAGGAGCTGATGCTGACCGATCTCGGCTATCAGGTCACCGCCCTGCAGGACAGCGAAAAGGCCTTGCAAACCTTCATCGCCGGGCCGGATGATTTCGATCTCATCATCACCGACATGACCATGCCCCGCCTGACCGGCCTGGAATTAGCCAGGGGCATTCTGGCGATTAGACCGGACATGCCCATTATCATGTGCACCGGCTTCAGTGAGCTGGTCAATGAGGAGCAGGCCAAGGCCCAGGGCATCAGGGAATTTCTCATGAAGCCCGTGATGAAAAGAGATATGTCCCAGGCAATACGCCAGGCCCTGGATAGCGGGCAGAATGGAAAAAGCGCCTAAAGCACGTGAAGTGCGTTCAACTACTTAAAGTTGCGGCACTTTCTAATCAGACAACTCCCTTTTCCCTTTCGCCATTGCCCAGCCGGGTCAACAGACACCAGGCGGCATACCGCAAGCCGCCAGACCTGCCTGAAACCCCTGGAGCCCGTTTGTCAGCACCGTTTACCCGTGCAGCGAAAAAAACTTGTGCTCCCTGACCGCCATGGTATATCTGCGGGAGATAAAAAATTGTCTGCAAACGCGGGACATCCTCCGCGTTTTTCCTGCAAATCAAGCATTGATTCATGGGGTGGTGCATGAAACCGCTCATCGACACCCAGGAGTTTCTTTCCCTCTCCTCCTTTCTCAACTATCAGCTGGCCGGGGAACCGGTCAACTGGCGGGGGATACTGAACCTGGTAACGGGAAATCATCTGGCGCTGGACGCCGTTTCCCAGGGGTTTCTCATGGAGGCCCTGGAATATCTCGGCGAGGCCTACGGCAACCAGAAACGCTGGCTTGGCCCCCTGGCCATCCTCCATCCCATCCGGGCCTCCGCCCTGCTGGCCAGAGCCCAGGAAAGGCCCGGCACCCTGGATCTGCTCACCGCCCTGCTGCACGACAAGTCAGAGGATCTGACCCCGGATAAATACAGTCCCGAGACCTGGCGCAGGCTCGACGACAGATACCGCCGGCTCCTGGAGAAGATCGACTCCCAGGCCAACTGGTTTCTCAATGAACGCATTGCCTTTCTCACCAAACCCAAGGGCCAGAAATACACGGAATATCTCGGCCGGCTGCTGACCCAGGCAAAGATCACCCCGGAGCTTGCGGTGATCAAGCTGGCGGACCGGCTGGACAACACCCTGGATCTGCGCATCGACCTGCAGGATTTCACCGACCGGGCCCGCTCCTTTCAGGTCATCTTTGATATCCTGTTCGTCAATTCCTACAAAGGGCTGCACCTCAGCCAGTCCCATCCCTCTGCCAGCAGAATCAACGGCGCCAGACGTCTTTTCCAGCTCTATAAAAACGTGGTTTTCTTAACCATGCTGCGGGCGGAGAAGCTTGTCCTGGGCGTGGCGGCGCAGAAACTTTTCTATTCCCTGGCCGTGGCAAGCATCAGGGAGGCCCAGACCATCATGCTGCATATCTTCGCCTACCATCTGACCTCGCCCGCCGACCAGCGCGCCCTGCTGCTGGAAGCCATGGAGTATTCCCACACCGGCGGCTGCGACAGCATCAGGGACAAAGGGCCGTCCGTGCTCGACGGCCTTTTCCGGCGGCATTTTGTCTATGACAATAAGGAGATGAAAAAGAAAGGCCTGGATGACCTCTACCACGACAAAAGACTGATGGGCCTGGTGGCGGTCACCTTCCTGATTATTTTTGCCAACTTCATCAACAGTGAAGAGTATGTGGTCAAAGGCATCTCGGCGGCCGGCATCATTGCTCAGGACTGAGGCTCGCCGCGGTGAGATGACTCTGCCCGGTCAGGGGAATGGAGATGAGCCGGATCAGCTCGCGGTCCGGTCCGGCTCATCCCGCAACCAGGGGAAGAAATCGTTCAAACGTTCATGGAGGCCGGGGAATTGCCCCTTGAGCCAGGCGCTCAGCCGGTTCAGCAGAGTTTGGCGGCTCTCCGCAATGGGCACGGCCTTGCCTGCCAGCTGCAGCTCCAGCCGGTCCGCCCGTTTGTCCGGCGCCGGGTGGCTGGACAGGAAGGAATGGTCATTGCCGAGAGCGGCAAGCTTTCGCAGGGCGGTCACGGCATCACGCGTTTCATAGCCTTTGCCTTGGAGAAACGCCAGGCCGTAGTCGTCCGCCTCTTTCTCCTCCAGCTGGGAGAACTGGGCCGTCATCAGCAGTTCGGAAAAGGCGCCCAGCTGCGAACGGGCAAGCTCGCCCACCGCGCTGTTCAACGAGGCGATTCCCTTGCGCATGGCGCTGGCCGCATAGGCCAGCTGGATTTTTTTGCGGATATGGTTGCCGGCCACATGTCCCATCTCATGGCCGATGACAAAATGCAGTTCGCCGTCGTCCAGCAGGTCCATGAGCCCGCTGTAAATGCGGATGGTGCCGTCGGCCATGGCAAAGGCGTTGACCTCCTCGGCCAGATACACCTTATAATTGAACCGGAGCGCGCCTTCCTGCCGGTGTTCGCCCACCAGCTTCTGCAGCCGGCGGGCGTATGGGTCGCCTGCCCCGGCAAGCCTGTGCCCGTTGTCGGCAAACTGCGCCGACTGCAGGGCCAGCTCCTGCACGGCCTTATCCGACAGGGTAACCGCCCTGGCGGCATCGAGGCCCGCCTCGGCCGCCATCCTGACATCGGTATCCTCGCAGCCCGCCAGCCCCAGACAGAGACAGCAGAGCAGGGTTAATGTTTGCAGCATGAATTTTTCCATCGTGGCCGGTTCTCAGGTATGGTTATCAGCAGGTGAGATGGAAACCGGCGGCAACCTGGTATCCGGCGGCAGCCAGACGGTTAAATGTCTCCACCGCATTGTCCGTGGGTTCCGCCACCAGCTCAATGCCCCGCTCCTGCAGTTCCGCGGCCAGTTCCCCGCTGACCCGCATGAGCCCTGGTTTTCCTTTGCCGATGACCAGATAGTGGGGTTTGGCGGCCAGGATGTCCGCCACATCATCCACCTCCACCACATGTCCTGCCTTGCGCCACCAGTCCGCCACCACCCTGTTGTTGATGATTTTCAGATCAGCGCTGTATACGTTGCCGGAGATCACGATCCTGCCAAACGAGTAGTGTTCAATCATTGCCATCACCCTGTTTCAGATTTTTTTCCAGGCCAGACGCCGCACACGCCATAAACCTGAGGGGCGCGGGACCTAGCCGTCACAGCTGCTGCAGATAATCGGTGCCGTTCAGCTGCCGCATCTGGGTGGCGATCCACCGTCTTCTCGCCAGGACATAGGCCGACGGCTTTCTCGCCTTGAGCACCTTCGGGTTGGGAAGCACCGCGGCCAGCAGGGCGGCATCCCACTTGGTCAGCTCACTGGGCGGCTTGCCGAAAAAGCTCTCCGCCGCGGCATGTGCGCCGTAGATGCCGTCGCCGAATTCCGCGATATTGACATAGACCTCAAGAATCCTTTTTTTCGGCCACAGCCATTCCAGCAGCACGGTAAAATAGGCCTCCAGCCCCTTGCGCGCATAACTCTTGCCCGGCCACAGGAAAAGATTCTTGGCCACCTGCTGGCTGATGGTGCTCGCCCCCCGCAGACGGCCGCCCTTCCGGTTTTTTTCCAGGGCCTTGCCGATGGAGTCAAAATCAAAACCGGCATGCCGGGAAAATTTCTGGTCCTCCGCGGCAACCACGGCCAGGGGCAGGTGGGGCGAAATATCCTCCCAGTCGACCCAGTGATAGCTGATCCGCCGGCTGGAGTCACTGCCGAGGAGCTGCGCCAGGTGTCCCTCCGCCATGAAGGCGCTGGTGGGCGGCGCAACCCAGCGCAGCATCAGGACCAGGGCAACCGACAGGACGACCGCAGCCAGAAGCAGGCGGCCGGCAAAAATCAGCAGTCCGGCCGGCCGGCTCCGGGCGGCATGTCTCCTGCCCGGGCGGGCCCGCGAAAATAAAGATCCGACAGCAGTATCCTCCTACCTCATTCTCAACGCCAACGCCTGCAATAGAAATAACTCAACTTTCTGACTTGATCTATTTTGTCGAAATAACAATATTTTTGTGACATAGTTGCTGCTCTGATCTCCGTCATGGGAATTCAGGAGACATGTTACCGCAACTCAGAAAGTTGAAGAAATAACAATAGCGTTTTATCCATGGCTGCGCCCGCCCGGCAGTGGCTCCAGAGGGTCATGACGCGGTTATTGATAAAACGCTATTTTATGAATCTTGACTTTTAAAAAAACCGATTTTTTTTGCGGTCATGCCGATCAAAGAACCGGAGAGCCTGGGGAGGGCGCGTCAAACCTGACTGCCCTCCTGGGCCGCGTCTCCCAGCGGCAGGGCCTCGATGGCCTCCCGCATGCTCCGCAGGTCAGTGAAAAACTGATCGCTTTTATCAATGATCATCTGCCGGGGAAAGCTCTGATAATATTCAATACCCTTGAGCAGATTTTCCTTTATCTCCTGCAGGTAAGCCGGGGCGCGGGTGACGAGTCCCGAGGCGATTTTGTCCATTTCACCCCGGAGATAATCGATAAAAATGCCGATCTCCCGGACAAACATGTGGGGCCGTTCCGGCCTGGCCAGCAGGGAGATTCTGCCGTAAATATGGCCCACCATCTCTTCCAGGGTGGCAACCTTGCCGAAATTGACAATGTTGGGTCCGCAGCAGATAGCGGGGGTGGCAGTGGGATCGATACCCGTGGGCAAGGTAATGCAGCCGGCCAGATCATGGCAGATACAGGATTTGACCATCACCCCTTCCCGCATCTTTTCAAGCAGCGGCAACGGGTACCCCTCCTCCGGCAGCTTGGCCAGCTTCTTTTTCTGGTAGGCCCGGGAAGCGAGACAGATGGGCCGCTCAGTGAATTCCGTATTGATGGAGATATGGCCTTTGGGGCAGGCGGAACCGGGCTTGCCCTCGCTGATCCGTCGGCGCCGCGCCTCCTCACTGGCTGAGGTGCGCAGATTCCAGAACGGCACGCCCAGGGGTGAACTGTCGCTGAGATAGACATCCTCGCTGGTGGCATCGAGTAGTTTCCGCACATGGGCAGCATCAATATTGACGATCTCGGGAACGAGCAGAAAAGGCGTGCCCCAGCCTGTGCCGTCGACCTTGTAGTGGTTGAGCAGCAGCTGGTCTTCGGCCGCGGTGCCGATGCCGCCCTGCACGGTAATGCGCACCTCCCGGGGATTGCTGCCGGCCGGCCGGCCCAGCCCGGCAATGGCCTTGGCGTAAACCAGGTGCAATTTTTCGACAAGTTCCTTCTTTTTCAGTTTGAACTCCTCGAGGATTGGTCCGAGCAGAAAACCTTTGGAGGCAAAGGCATGGCCCCCGCAGTTCAGACCGGACTCCACCCGGAATTCGGATACCCACATCCCCTGCTTGGCCAGGAATTTACCCTGGATTTCCGCCGAACGGTAATCGCTCACCTTGAGCACGATCTTTTTTTTGCTGATGCCGTTTTGGTCCGGGAAAAAATCGTCAAAAGAGGCGAGGTAACTGTAGAGATGTTTATTGATGCCGGCTGAAAAAACAATGGCGGAACTGACCGTGCTCAGGGCATAGCCCCGCAGGGCCGCCATGGCATCGGAGAATTCCGGCCCCAGGGCCTTGCCTTGGCGGTAATTGACCCGGTCAAGCTTGGTCATGATATTGACGTCAATGGTGCCGGGCACGGCATGCCCGCGCAGCTCCTGCTGCAGCCTGGCCTTCTCCGCGGCATCGCCGGTGGCCAGCATGGCCAGGTAATCCTGTTTGATGGCCGCGCCCTCGGGCAGCATTTCGTAGTAGCGGGTGATGTCGCTGCCCGGCGAGAATGGCGCGGCCTGCAGCTCCCGCACCTGGCGTTCGATTAAGCGGTCCAGCAGATTGAGATAGGCGGTGATGCGCCGGGCCCGGGCATCTTCCTGCCGGCTGGAGATCTCCTCGTAGGGTTCTCCGGCCTTCTCGCAATGGTATTTCCGCATCTGTTCAATCAGCAGATCATCGACCAGGGAGACGACCGAGCTGATGCCGTATTTTGCCACCCGTAAGGCGGTATCGATGGTAAACCCCGTACCCATCACCGGGATGTGAAATGTATGCGCACTCCTGAAAACTGAACTTGCCATGTCCCTTGCAACGATCCCCGCATGAAAAATTAAAGTGTTTACGCGTAAGTCCCCGCGGGACTCGATCATATAGAGATGATGATGCGATAAAATAAGGAATAAATCAATAGCAGGTTGGACCGGAAATCTCAAAGAAAATATGCACCAAAGGGGCGGATTATTTCCTGCCGGAGGCGCTAACCTGCCTTTTTTATCTATTTTTGCCGTTTTGGCCGGCCCCCGCCGGGGCATCGCTCCAGAGCTGATTGAGCGGCGGGCTTTTACTCTGCCGCAGGCACTGCAAAGGCGGAGGAGCCTCTGATCAGGCCGACGGCGGTCAGGGTCAGCGCCAGCACCAGAATGCCGATGAACAAAAAAGACCAGCGCAGACCGAGAAGATCCGTGGTGAACCCAGCCCCCAGGGAACCGCAGAAGACGCCGACGCTCATGGCCAGGCTGAAAATACCCATCATGGTGCCCTGGCCGTACCGGCGGCCCTCCTCCATGGCATAGGCGCCGAGGGTCGGCCAGATCATCGCCTCGCCCATGCCGAGCAGGATAAACAGCCCCAGCAGCCACCAGAAGCTGCCAGCCAGCGGGACCAGACACATCACCGCACTGATGACCAGGCAGCCGGTCAGCAGGAGTCCGCTCTTGTCGCGGCGGTCGGCCATTCTGCCGAAGGGGGTCTGCAGCAGGGCATTGACCAGGGTGCGGCAGGCGATGACCAGGCCGATCTCCATGCCGCTTGACTGAAACCACTGGTGCATGAGCAGGGGCAGAAAGGCCATGGTCGGCACCATGATGATCATGGTGGCCATCCTGGCCAGCAGAATCCCGCCGGTTCGCCGCCGGCTGAGCATGCTGCCCAGCGCCTCGAAGATGCCCATGCGGCGGACCCCGCGATCCTTGCGCTCCGGCACCCGCAGCTGGAAAAGCACCAGCAGCAGGGCCAGGCAGCTCAGGCCGGCCATGGCGTAAAAGGCGGACGCCATGCCCCACAGATCAGTGAAAAAACCGCCCAGCAGCGGTCCGCTGCCGATGCCGGTAAAAATGGCGATATTCAGCATCCCCATATAGCGTCCCTCCTGGCCCACCGGCGCCATGTCGCTGACACAGGCCATGGCAACCGGCACGATCATGGCCGAGCCCACGCCGTGAAAGGCCCGGATGACGATCAGATTGAGCACCGAGGTGGCCCCGGGCATGGCCAGGCCCACCAGGGCATAAACCAGCAGACCGCAGACCAGAAACCCCTTCCTGCCCCAGCGGTCGGAAAGATTGCCGACAATGGGCTGGAAGATGCCGCGGCTGATGGAAAAGGCGGCGATGATCAGACCGAGCGCCAGTCCTCCCGCCCCGAGGCTGGCGGCAAAGACCGGCATGACCGGCACGATGATGCCGATGCCGAGCAGCGCGATAAAAATCGATAAAAGAAGGGTAACGAGCAAACGGCCTTGCATGGTGGAAATTGTCCTTTTCCCAGATCCGCTATGACCGGGGCCACTGGCCGGGAAAGAGCTTTGCGTCCCTGGGCAAAAAAAATCCAGGGGAAGCGCAGTAAAAGGGATAGCTTTGGGCAAATGAGGCGAGATGACGGCAGGGGCTTATCAACCTGCGGGTTTGCCAAAAATAACACATTCCGGCCGAAACCTCGATCATTAGTCTCAAGGCTGAAACAAAAAAAGATTGCCGCTGTCTGATGAGTTACACGGGCCCAGGCGCATCAACCGCTTTGCTCATTTTTTTGCCGGTTACAATTTCCCTTTCGCCCCAGGAACTGTTACAGTTGCCTGTCCCCGGCCCATCGTTTTTCATGCCCCATTTGCGAAGGGCCAACAAGGTCGCACAACCCACGGAGAGAGATATTCCATGACAACGCTGCACCCCAAAAATTCCATGCTCTGCCCCAACTGCCGGCGCCTGATCAGCCGTGACGAGAGGGTTTGCCCCTATTGCGGCACGAGCAGGCCCGGTTCCTGGTGGAAAAACAATCGTTTCACCGGGGGCTTTACCGATGAACAGCGGATCATCAGCCTGATCACCTACGCCAATATCGGCATGTATATCCTTTCCCTGCTGCTCAATCCGCGCAACGCAGGGCTGGCCGTCAACCCCTTCGACTTTCTGTCGCCCAGCAACAAAAGCCTGCTCATCCTCGGCTCCACCGGCACCGTGGCCATTGGCCAGCTGCACCGCTGGTGGACCCTGGTGGCGGCAAATTACCTGCACGGCAGCCTGCTGCATATCGTCTTCAACCTCATTGCCTTGCGGCAGATAGCCCCGCTGGTCATCAATGAATACGGCAGCTATCGCATGTTTATCATCTATACCCTGGGGGGTGCTGCCGGTTTTTTTCTCTCTTATCTGGCCGGCATTCACTTCACCATCGGCGCCTCCGCCGCGGTGTGCAGCCTGATCGGCGCCATGCTTTACTACGGCAAAAGCCGGGGCGGGACTTACGGCCGTAATATCTACAGCCAGATCGGGGCCTGGGCGGTCAGTATCTTTGTTTTCGGGCTGATGGTGCCGGGCATTAATAACTGGGGACACGGCGGCGGCATGGCAGCCGGGGCTCTGCTGGCCTTTGTTTTAGGCTATCAGGAGAAAAAACGGGAAAACATCAGCCATAAATACCTGGCCATCGGCTGCGCGGCGCTCACGGCGGTGATACTGGCCTGGGCCGCCTTAAACGGTATCCTCTTCCTGCTGCTGGCCTGACGGGCCGGGGCAGGGTCAGTGGGCGGTGCGTACCGGCAGGGCCCGCATGCTGCTGGAGGTCGATTTCGCAAAGGTGTTGATTTCACCGGTCATGAAAAAGATGGTCCGCGCCCGGCTGCGCCGCGTATCCGAAGTCCACGGGCAGCAGCCGGTGAGGGTGATGGGCTGGAAGGCTTTAAAACGGTTGGTCGAGCCCTGATCAAAAAGGGTATCCAGTTCGGCCAGGGTCGGCATCCGCCAGTCAGTATGGCCGCCGCCCGTATAACTTTCACAGTAGAATTTCGCCTGCTCCCAGGTGATATCCTCACCATTATCCGTTGCCGCCCACATGAGGCCGGTACCGTGGTCAAGCACGGCATCATCGCCGACCGGCTCAAACCGGGGGGCCTGCATCTGGGCCCAGGCCCCACTCCGCAAAGAAAACAAGGCAAACAGACATGTTGCCATGACGATAAACAGGCGACATGATTTTCCCATGGTTATCCCCCTCCGTAGCTGTGCATGCAGTTTGCCGGCTCGCCCGACCCTTTGCCGCATCCACTAATTTGCGTTCAAATGTGAAAAAAGTCAAGTCCGTACCTGCCCGCCAATGGCCTGTTGGCCCAATCTGCGCGCCAGGTCCCGCGCCGCAAAGGCCCTCCGGGTTCGCAAAAAATTATCCTCGGGAAGCGGGCCTGAGGTACCCCGGGATGGCGGCTCCGTGCTTTCCGTATTTTTTCACCCGCTGCCTGATGAATAATTACCTGCAGAAAATTTCTCTTCCCTTCTCCCTAAAATAATCTTAAAATCGTTTTTTGTAAAAATTGCGCATCTGCAGCGAAAACTCCGCAGATGGTTTTTTTATTCTTCACCCTTACGGGCTCCTGCGGTGATCGCCTGGCTGCTGCCGCGGCCGGTGCCCCCTGATATGGACGATGCCCCTTCATTTCCTTTCATGACCTCCACATTCCTGCAGCGCATATTCCGCTATCTTCCCTGGCTGATCGGGCCTCTTTACTGCGGTGTTCTCGCCCTCTGCATGGGCCAGGACGCCAACTGGGACCTGCGCAATTATCATTTTTACAATGCCTATGCCTTTCTGCACCATCGCCTGGATTATGACGTGGCGCCGGCCCAGGTGGCGACATTCTACAACCCGCTGCTCTATGTCCCCTTTTATGAAGCGGTGCGGCTGCTGCCGCCCATGCTGGTCGGCTTCCTGCTCGGCGCGCTGCAGGGGCTCAACTTCCCGCTGCTGCTGGCCATCGCCCGCCATGTCCTGGGAAATACCCCGGCTAACCCCTGGTGGCGGGGTTTCCTCATTGCCCTGCTCGGCATCCTGGGCGCCGGCACGATCTCGGAGCTGGGCACCATGTTCGGCGACAACCTGACCAGCCTGCTGGTCCTGGGCGGGCTCTGGATGCTGCTGGCCAATTTCCCCAGGCTGACTGACCGGCGGATGATTAAGGCACTGCTGCCCGTCATCGCCGCAGGTGTCATGGTTGGCCTGGCCGCCGGGCTGAAACAGCCGGCCGCCGTCTTCGCCATGGGCTGGTGTGTGGCCCTGCTTTTCCTGCCTCTGCCGGTCGGAAAGCGGCTCGGACTGGCCTTTATTTTCGGAGTGGGGGTGCTGGCCGGCATTGCCGCCACTGGCGGCTACTGGCTCTATGAGATGTGGAGCCGCTACGGCAATCCGCTGTTTCCCTATTTCAATCATGTCTTCCAGTCGCCCATGGCATCCCTGGCCGATTACCGGGACGCCCGTTTTCTGCCGCGCAGCCTGCTGGACGCCCTGCTCTTCCCCTTTATCATCGCCCAGGACCCCTTCCGCACCGCGGAAACCCCCTTCCGCGACCTGCGCCTGCCGCTGTTCATGGTGCTGCTGGTGGTGAGCGGGCTGTCGGTTCTGGGGGCAAAGATGAGGGTCCGATTGTCACCGGCGGCGGCACCGGTCCGCCCCGCTTCTTTAGAGGGGCACAAAAAACGCTTTCTGCTGATCGGCAGTCTGGTCGCCTATGCGGTGTGGCTCAAGCTTTTCGCCATCTACCGCTATCTGCTGCCCCTGGAGATGCTGGCCCCGCTGGGCATCTGGCTGCTGATCGACACCCTGCCCTGGCGGATGCCGACCAAAAATTATGCGGCCATGGGCTGCATCCTCCTGCTGCTGGTCACCCTGCAGCCCGGCAACTGGGGCCGGGTTACCTGGGGGGATGAATATTTCGGCGTCACGCCGCCGCCGCTTGCCGACCCGGCCCATACCATGGTGCTGATGACCGGGGTCGATCCCATGGCCTATGTCATCCCCTTTTTCCCTGAACCGGTACGCTTTCTCCGCATTCAGAGTTACTTCACCGGTCCGTCCGACACGCCCAACGGCTTTGATCGCCGCATGCAGCAGCTGGTGGCCGATCATCGCGGTCCGCTTTACGTGCTGTACCGGTTTTATGAAGAAAACCAGAGCAGAGACGCCCTGCAGGCCTACGGACTGGCCATCGAATCCGGCAGTTGCCGGACGATCTTCCCGCATATCGAGAAATGCCTTAACTATCCGCTTATTTTCTGCGCCGTGGCGCCAAATAATACCGTAAACAAAAAGGAATAAACCTATGATGCAGGGGGTTTCCGCAGCTTTCTCCCAACGTATTGCCGTGCTTGTCCCGTGTTACAATGAGGAAAAAACCGTGGCCCAGGTGGTGCAGGACTTCCGAGCCGTGCTGCCCCAGGCCAAGGTCTACGTGTATGACAACAACTCGAAAGACCAGACCGTCCAGCGGGCTGCCGCGGCCGGGGCCATTGTCCGCACGGAAAAACACCAGGGCAAAGGCAACGTGATGCGCCGCATGTTCTCCGACATCGAGGCCGATATCTATGTGCTGGTTGACGGCGACAACACCTACCATGCCCCCAGCACCCCGGCCATGATCGAGCGGCTGCTCAGCGAGCAGCTGGACATGGTGGTCGGCTCCCGGCTCACCGCCCATGAAGGGGCGGCGTCCTTCCGCCGCGGCCACCAGTTGGGCAACAGGCTGCTCACCGGCTTCGTCTCCCTGCTGTTCGGCCGCAGCCTGACCGACATGCTGTCCGGCTTCCGCGTCATGTCCCGCCGCTTTGTCAAATCCTTCCCGGCCCTGTCCAAGGGATTCGAGACCGAGACCGAGCTCACGGTGCACGCCCTGGAACTGCGGATGCCCATCACCGAAATCGTCACCCCGTACGGCTCCAGGCCAGTGGGCTCGGAAAGCAAGCTGAACACCTACCGGGACGGCTTCCGCATCCTGCTGACCATCATCAACCTCTTCAAGGAGGAGCGGCCCCTGGCCTTCTTCACCATCCTCTTCGCCCTGCTGGCCAGCTTCTCGGTCATTCTCGCCGTGCCGCTGTTCATCACCTACGCGGAGACCGGCCTGGTGCCCCGCTTTCCCACCGCCCTGCTGGCCACCGGCACCATGCTGCTCGCCTTTCTCAGCCTGACCTGCGGCCTTATCCTCGACACCGTCACCCATGGCCGCCGGGAGCTGAAACGCCTGAGCTATCTCTCCATTGCCGCGCCCGGGCATGAATGATGCCGGCAGGGGCAACAGCATGGTGAGGGAATTCTGCAAATTCTCCCTGGTGGGCACCCTGGGCTTTGTGGTGGACGCCGCCAGCCTGCAGCTCCTGGTTAGCCTGGCCGGCATCAACCCTTACCTGAGCCGGCTCTTTTCCTATCTGCTGGCCGCCACCACCACCTGGTGGCTCAATCGGCGCTTCACCTTTGCCGCCTGCAACGACACCTGCTGGAAGGGCCAGTGGCTGCGCTATCTGGTGGTCAATGCGGCGGGCGGCGGGGTCAATTACGGGGTCTACGCCCTCTGCCTCTTCCTGTCGGTGCTGGTCCGGCAGCACCTCTACCTGGGGGTGGCGGCCGGCTCCATCGCCGGGCTGGCGGTCAACTTCACCGCCTCCCGCTATCTGGTTTTCAAGGTTCGCAAGGCGGCCTGATTTTCCCGGCCCGCCTGATAAGGGCTGCCCATTTCCCTCATTCCAGGTTATACTGGCCCCATGGTGAAACCCTCTGTTGCACTTTGCCGATATTGCCAGGGCGGCCCGGTGAAAAAGCAGCCATTGCTCCTCTCTCTGCTGCTGGCCGCGGTCCTGTTATGCAGCGAGATTGAGGCTCATGCGGTCCTTGCTGCCGATCTCTCCGGCGCAAATTCGCCTCTCACCGCATCCGCCCCGGGCTTTGCCGACAAAAGGCAAGCGGCCGTCGGCGGCCCGGCAATGGATACCACCTTTCATATCCCCCTGCTTGGCGACCGCGACGCCGGCAGCTACTCTTTACCAGTGCTGGGCGCGATCCTCGGGCTGGTGGACGGTTTCAACCCCTGCGCCATGTGGGTGCTGGTTTATCTCATCTCGCTGATCATGGGCCTTAACGACCGCAAAAAGATCTGGCTGCTGGTCGGCTCCTTCCTCATGGCCTCAGGGGTGCTCTATTTTCTCTTCATGACCGCCTGGCTGAATGCCTTTCTCTTCATCGGCTACCTCCGGCCGCTCACCCTGCTCATCGGGCTTTTTGCCCTGTGGACCGGGATCAAAAACATCCGCGAGTTCATCGTGACCCGCGGCGCGGTGGCCTGCAAGGTAACGGACGGCGCGGCAAAACAGAAAACCATGGGCAGAATCCGGCAGCTGGTCGCCTCGCCGCTCACTCTCGCCAGCATCTTCGGCATCATCGCCCTGGCCTTTGCCGTAAACTCCATCGAGTTCCTCTGCTCGGCCGGCATTCCCGCCATCTTCACCCATGTGCTGGCCATCAGCGCCAAGAGCAGCCTGCAGTATTACGCCTATATCCTGCTCTATGTCTTTTTCTTCATGCTCGACGACCTGCTCATCTTCACCAGCGCCGTTTTCGCGGTCAACTCCTCTTGCGGCGAGAAATACACCAGGCACTGCAAGGCATTGGGGGGCATCATCATGGTCGTGCTGGGGGTGCTGCTGACCTTCTTTCCGGACATGCTGCGCTAAAAAAAATTGCGAGGCATGGCGATTATCAGTTGCTTCCATCCCTTTGCGCCGGTGCAATGCAGGGCAACCAAGTCCTTATTGCATTATCACCTTGCCTGACGACATCCGGATGGAGTAAAAAATAAATGAAGAAGATACCTATAATCAATCCGCCCTTTACGCGGCTTCAAGAGAGGATACAATGAAGAAAAATCAGGCACTGAAAATTCTTAACCCCGCCATCGGCCTGCTTGTCCTGAACCAGGCCATTTCCAGCTCATTGCATGACTTTATACCCAAGGAAGTCTTTGAAATCTTTCATGAAGGAGGAGGCGTGCTCCTGGCCTCGGGGGCGGTACTGCATCTCTACTTCAACTGGAGTTGGGTGCAGGCCACCTATCTGAACAAAAAGGGGCCGGGGGCGTCGTAGGTAGCAGATGGGTGGCAATGCAATTTGGGCTTTCAGGAGGGGAACACCGGGTAGGGGCTTGTTTCTCAAGTCGCCCCGCCTCTGCTCAGGGCAAAACCATTAAACGCTCACTTCTCCAGATTCTGACGATGCGAACCTTGCCCGGTTCCCGGCGATAAACAATCCGCAAAGGCGGCCGAATTAACTCACGCAAATCCTGCAGATCAAATTCAGGGACGATGCGCCCCATATCCGGATGATCAGCAAGCAACTCAATATCCTTGATGACATCCGCCGCAATCCGCTCTCCCGCCTGGGGAGCCTGCTGGCCTCGGTAATAATCGAGAATTTCTTCCAAATCCCCAAGCGCGGAACCGGCAAAAGAAATCGTGACCCCGGCTGACATGCTACTTGATTTTCAAACGTTTTTTCACTTCGGCAAGGCTCAGTTCCCGGCCTTCCTCTAAATCCACCATGCCGTGCACAACAGCTTTCATAAAGGCCTGCCGTTCAACATCTGCTTCAAAATCCTGCAGCGATTGCACCACCGCGACTCCCCTGCCCCTGCTGGTCAACACCGCCGGCCGGTGTGTTTCCTGAACCTGATTGACAATCTTGCCGGGATTCACTTTCAGTACGCTGAGCGGGACAATGTCTTCAGAGAATTTAATATTCATGGGGCCTCCTTATAAAAAAAACCTGTAAACAGGTTTAAATATAGCACCTGTTTACAGGTCAGTCAACTTCGGGAAGAGATCTTCCAGGTCCCCGGCAATCCTGCATCTGCCTGGATGATGCAAACCTGTATCAGAAAGAGAAAGTTTCAGGAGGATGAGTCAACATAGCTGGAAATATCATAAGTTTTTTGCAGGAGGGTTGCCCCAACTTTTGGGGGAAATTTTTGCGGATTGCCTGATATTTACGGCTTAAATGCTTTCAACTGCAGATCTTTTATCGCCTTGAAGTGCTTTTCATTGCTTGAAGCAAGAATCATATTATTTTCCACTGCCGTTGCGGCTATTATTGCGTCACCGGCCCGAAGATGAGAGGACAAGGTATATTCTTCGACGTAAATAGAAGCGCGATGACCAATGTTTTCCGTCAATGGCAGCACGATAAACCCGAATGATGACAAGAAATCTTTCACATATTTGTGCTGGGTCTTATTCTTTGCACACTGCAGGAGTTCCATGTAAGTCTGGATGGAGAGATATTTTTCCTCCGCCTTTTCCATCAGCTTTGCGGCCTTTTCGTTGCCTCTCTGCGTCCAGATGAAAATATCCGTGTCAAATATCATCGTATCTGGGCTTCCGCAAATCATTAAGCTCATCCAACACTGCTTTGTCAGTGTCTAGGGAGGACATGCCAAAAAACGGATGGTCAGTGATTTTCAGATGTTTTTTCTGCGTCGATGGCACCAGGACCCCTTTCTCCTTGCCACGGTAAAAGACCGTCACCTTTTCATTGCGGTCAAGGGCTTTGAGCACATCGTTCATTTTGTATCGTAAATCAACCACGGTAGCTTTCATAGGGAACCTCTTTTTGAAATGTATAATCAAACTATACATTCAAGGCCAGACAATTTCAAGAGTGTTCTGGGTCAAATTTTTTCACAGAGCGGAAGAAATTATCCGGACTAAGCATTTGCGCTTAGGTCAGGGCTAAAGCGATATTCTTCAAATTCAGAGCCACTCATTTCGACCTTGAATGAGGAATTCGTTAAAAGTCTATTTCCACCACGGAGCTCACAGAGGTCACAGAAAAAATATTTTTAATTACAATTAGTTATCTCTGTGGCCTCTGTGCTCTCTGTGGTTAATTTTCAGTTTTCCCGAGTCCATCTTAATTGGCCTTTGAAAAAACCAGCGCCGGCTCAGCCATCTGCGGCAGCCCCTGTTCCCTTACCACAGCCGGCTGGGCCGTGGCCTCGATCTCCCGGGCCGGTTTTTTCTCACAGAAGGTGACAGGTTCCGGGGTCCAGCCCTGGGCCAGCCGTTTTTCCTCCCGGTGCATGGCAAAATGGATATAGCGGCCCACAGTCGGGGCATAAAGCCTGGTCTGCCAGCCAAAGGTCTGGTAGAGCTGCTTGAGCAGCAGGCGCAGTTTGGCCGCAAGGGCCGGGTTGCTGTTGCTGTACCATTTCCCCATGGCCCAGACCGCGGCGGCATAGGTGGTGCGCAGCGGCTGCATTTCCTCGGCATAGCGCCGCTGGATGCGGCTGTCCTGGTGGTCCCTGTAACGCAGCCAGCCCTGCAGCATGGTCTTGATCAGGCGATAGAGGCTCGGGCCGTTCTCGTCGAAATCACGCCGGAAAGCCTGCTGGATAAGTTCTTCCTCCTGATGATCAGGAATGTGCGGGTGGCGGTGATTAAAGCGGTACTGGCCGTGGCTGTCGGCATGGGCCATTGCCGCTTCCGGCAGCAGCAGCTCCTTCTCCTGCAGCTCCCGGTGCAGCGGCGTGCCGGGCAGGGCGGTATAAAGCATGAACTGGTGGAAATCCGTGTTATGGCTGACCGCGTGATCAATGACCTGGCCAATATTTCCCATGGTGTGGTTTTCCAGGCCGATGATGGAAGAACCGAGCACCCGGATGCCATGGGACTGCAGTTCTTTGACCAGGGCCAGGGTATCGATGCCGTTCAGTTTCCGGTATCTGCTTTTTTTGCCCTCCAGACCCATCCACACCCAGGAGACCCCGAGGCCGACCAGCTGCTCCATGCTGTATGATCGCAGCACCCGGGCGGAACTGAAAATGTACAGCGACCAGCTCTTGTTGTGCTGCTGCACCAGCTCCAGCAGCCTGAGCGCCCTTTTACGGTGCAGGAGAAAATTCTCATCCATCATAAAAAAGGAACTGACCTGGAGCTTTTCCGCAAGCTCGCACATAACCGCAAAGAGTTCGTCACCGGTCTCATAAAAGTTGATGAAATGGCCCTTGCCGCCAAAGAGATGGGAGGTTGAGCAGAAATTACAGCCCATGGGACAGCCCACCGAGGGCACGACAATGGCCGCGGTATCACCCGGTTTTTGGGTCAGGTTATGACCCAGGATCCTGGTGCCGTGGGCCGAGAGAACCTGGGGATGGCGAATGGGCCTGGTCTCGTCCTGGCCAAGAAAACGGCGGAACCAGCCGATGCCGTCGCCCCTGACAATGTGATCGGCGGAGATCCGCTCAGCCAGATCCGGCAGGTTGGCCACATGGCCGCCGATGACAATTGTTGCCCTGGGCAGATAGCTGCGCACCAGTTCGCACATCTTCTTGACCTT
>JALNXE010000012.1 GCA_023230525.1 Desulfobulbaceae bacterium | reverse complement strand
GCGCACTACCAGCCGTAATCCCCGCTCCACCGTAGGCACGATCACGGAAATCTATGACTACCTGCGACTGCTTTTCGCCAGGGTCGGCCATCAGCACTGCCCTGACTGCGGCAGGGAAATCCGCCCCCAGTCCATCGAGAATATGGTTGACACCTTATTGTCCATGCCGGAGGGGACCAAGTGCGTTCTGCTTGCTCCCCTTGTTGATGGCAGGAAAGGTGAACATGTCGATATCCTGAATAAACTCCGCAAGGAAGGATTTGTCCGCGTCAGAATTGACGGTGAATTCCGCAATCTCGAGGATAAGATCGAGCTTGCCAAAACAAAAAGGCATACCATTGCGGCGGTGGTTGACCGCATTGTCATCAAACCTTCAGCCAGACAGCGACTTGCCCAGTCCACCGCCACTGCCCTACAGCTTACGAATGGTTTTCTGCTGGCCTCTCTTCCTGATACCAATGAGGAAAAACTTTTCAGCGAGCGGGCGGCATGCGTGCAGTGCGGCACGAGCCTGCTTGATCTGAGTCCCCAGCTCTTTTCCTTTAATAACCCCAAAGGGGCCTGTGAGGAATGTGGCGGACTCGGGGTGAAGCATTTTTTCGATCCCCAGCTGGTTGTTCCCGCCCCCGGCCTCTCCCTGCGCCAGGGAGCCATCGCCCCATGGCGGAATCGGGCATCGTCATCCTATTCCAGTCAACTGCTTGAAGCCCTGGCCAAACATTATTCCTTTGCGATGACCACACCTTTTGCCAGGCTACCGGAGAAGGCCAGGAATGCGATCCTCTATGGAACAGGCCGGGAGTCCATCTTTTTTCACTATGCGCGGGGCAGCCGCACCCTCACCTCGCAAACGCCTTTTGAGGGTGTTTTACCGCAGCTTGCCCGACTTTATCTGGAAACAACCTCAAGCGCCAGCCGGGATGAACTTGCCCTATTCATGAATGAACAAACCTGCCCGGCCTGCCATGGAGCGCGGCTGAAACCGTCTGCTCTGGCGGTACGTATCGGCCCGTGGGCCATCCATGAACTGACAGCCCTAAGTATCATTCACCTGGCTGCGGAATTACCGCGCATCAATTTCAGCCAGCAGGAACAGTTCATCTCCGAGCCTATTGTCAAAGAAATCCATAACCGGCTCACCTTTTTGCTTGACGTCGGACTTGGCTATCTGTCCCTGAACCGGACCGCGGCAACCCTTTCCGGCGGTGAAGCCCAGCGTATACGGCTGGCCTCACAGATCGGCTCACGGCTGGCCGGCGTTCTCTATATTCTGGATGAGCCGAGTATCGGGCTGCATCAACGGGATAATGAAAGACTGATCAAAACCCTGACCAATCTCCGCGATATCGGCAACACGGTGATTGTTGTCGAACATGACAGTGAAACCATCGCCGCCGCCGATCATGTGCTCGACATCGGGCCCGGAGCCGGTGTCCATGGCGGCCAGGTTATTTACAACGGACCGGTGGCCGGTTTGCTCGCAGAAGAAGCCTCCCTGACCGGGGGCTTTCTTTCCGGCCGTCTTGAAATCCCGATACCGGCCAAAAGACGTCAGCCTCGATCAAAAAAAGATTGGATTCATCTCGCGGGATCTGCAGTAAACAATTTGAAAAAGGTGGATACAAGCTTTCCCCTCGGATTGATGACATGCGTCACCGGTGTATCCGGCTCAGGCAAAAGTTCACTGGTCATGGAATGCCTTTTCAAAGGCGCCAAGGAAGGCTTGGGCAAATCAAGCCATGCTGGCGCAGGACAGTTTGGCTCCATAACCGGGCTTGATAAAATAGACAGCGTTATCGATATTGACCAGAGCCCCATTGGCCGTACACCCCGCTCAAACCCGGCCACTTACACCGGCGTGCTCACCCCGATTCGTGAACTGCTTTCGCACCTGCCCGAATCCCGGGCGCGGGGCTATAAACCAGGCCGTTTCAGCTTCAATCTGAAAGGAGGTCGCTGTGAGGCATGCGAAGGAGACGGAGTGATCAAAATCGCCATGCATTTTCTGCCCGATATCTATGTAACCTGCGAAACATGTACTGGCAAGCGCTACAACCAGGAAACACTGGAAATCAGGTACCGCGGGAAAAACATCTCGGAAATTCTGGCCATGAATGTGGAAGCGGCTCTGCAATTTTTCACCAACATCCCGGCTATCAAAAATCGCTTGCAGGCCCTGGTGGACGTGGGCTTGTCCTACATCTCCCTTGGCCAGTCATCTGTAACCCTTTCCGGCGGAGAGGCCCAGCGGATCAAGCTGGCCCGCGAACTGCGCAAACGGGGTACGGGTAAAACCCTCTACATACTTGACGAACCAACCACCGGTCTGCATCCCGCAGACATCAAATACCTCCTGACGGTGCTTTCCCGGCTGGTTGACAATGGCAATACGGTTGTTATCATTGAACACAATCTCGATGTGATTAAAACAGCCGATTACCTCGTTGATCTCGGACCCGAAGGAGGGGATGAGGGTGGTGAGATTGTTGCTGAGGGGACGCCCGAGGAAATAGCTAAAGCACCAAAATCATATACCGGTATGTTTTTAAAGCAGATCCTGACATGAGAGAAGTTAATTGGTTGACTGGGTAAGCCCTTCAGTGGTAAAGGTTTAGCCTGTAAAGTAACAATACCACGCAATTTTTAATCCTCAAAAAAAGGAACGACCCATGGCTGAACAGAATGAAAAAAATGCTTCCCCACAGGGTGAAGCTCCTGTTTTTAGGTTACAGAAACTGTACCTCAAGGATCTCTCTTTCGAAAATCCTAATGCCCCGGAAACCTTTCTGGTGCCGCAGGAGCCGAAAGTTGAAGTGAATCTTGGACTGAAAAATAAGAAACTGGAAAATGATCATTGGGAAGTCAGTTTGTCGGTAACCGCGACCGTAACAAATAACAAGGATGGGAAAACTCTTTTTATCGTTGAAATCGAACATGCCGGTGTCTTTATCCTGAAAAACATCCCGGAAGAACATCTGGCCATGGTTCTCGCAGTTGACTGCCCCACCCTGATATTCCCTTTTACCCGGCAGATCATGAGTCAGGTTTCCGTTGATGGAGGTTTCATGCCCTTCCTGATGGAACCCGTCAACTTCATGGCCCTTTTCCAAAATGCCATGAGAAAGAAACAGGAACAGGCAAAAGCAAACGAAACACAGCAGTAATTACAGACAATTATAAAAAAAGGCACCAGATGGTTTTGTTAACCACCTGGTGCCTTCCGGCATACCGTTTTTTCTGCTTTCCTTAATTTACGGCAAGACAACCGGTCTCAGCAGTATTACCAATTCTTTACGATCTTTAGCCGCACCACTTTGCCCAAAGAGTTTACCGCCTGGGCCCGGAATATCCCCCAAACCAGGGATCTGCGACTCGGAATAATCGCTGGTACTATCAATTAATCCGCCGACGATCAGCATCTCGCCGTTTTTTATCTTCACCAAGGTCGTCATTTCCCGGATATCCACTTCCGGCAGACCTACTTCACTTCCGGCCGTGCCGAACTGTTTGTACTCAATGGGGGTCTTAACCTTTGACGTCACTGGCGTCAAGGTGAGAATCACTTCATTGTCATCAACGATCGTGGCTATAACAGCCATACCCAGCCCGGACATCACGCTTGAAGTTTCCACGCTGTATGTGGGCACGGCGTCTTCTACAGTGACGTCCACATTGTTAATATAGGTGAGGGTCGAACCAACGGATATCATGGCAGGTTGGCCGTTCATCACGCTGAGCTTTGGGTTGGAAATAACCTCCACATGGCCCTGTTCTTCAATGGCATCCAACACAAGGCCAAAGTTCTGGGTATTTACCGTGAGAAATTTATTCTGGGTGCCTGAATCATGATACAACGGATTCAACTTCTGAAAATCCATGGATAAACTGAAGGGATTGTTGGGATTCTGCAGCAGATCTTCCCAATTGATACCTGTCCTGTTGTCCGCAGAGAGAGTCACCTCCACAATTTTGGCCTCAATAGACACCTGCCTGTACAGCTCTTTTTTAAGATTTTCTATATAATTGCCAACTTTTTCCACAAGTGACCGGGGCGCGGTAACAGTAATCAGGCCAACAGGCTTGTCAATTGTATAATATCCTTTGCCGGGTTTACGGTTGGTGACCACAGCCGATTGAGCGGCTTCCGCCCCTGGCAGCATCTGCTGGCCCGCCGGTGCTGCGGGCGGGGTTACAACCTCTTCTGTGGTCCAGATATCGAGTATCTGATCAAGATTCTGTCTGATATTTGCCCAGATATCAAAGCTGTTGGCATTTTCAGGCTGACTGGTAATCTGGATTTTACCTGACATCTCATGGGCTGCGACCTTGTTGCCGCCAAGCACATCACCGCCGACGCCCAGAGTGAATTGGGGAGACATAAACGGCATGGCAACATGAAATTTCCGGGTTTCCTTGTGCTTGATGATGATGGAATTCCCTTGCACGTCGTGAAAATAATCCAGCTGACGCAAAATATTGTCAATGGATTCAAAAAAATCATCCTCTGCCCTGATATCAACATCAACAAGAGCACCTTGGTCAACATCATTGGCCCAGCTGACATTCATCCCTTTCAACACCGCAAGTTTCTTCATAATTTCCCGGAGAGTGACCGGGGCGGCATTCGATGAAATATCCGCTCCCACAGGGATAGCAAAATCATCTTTCCCGGTATTCTCTGTCTCTGAAAGCAAGAAGGTCGGTTGCTGAAACCGGGAAGGCAGCTGCGTCGGCTCAACCTTTTCCTGCGCAGAGTCTCCCTGGAAGGCATCAGCATTAACAGCTTGAGAAGTATGTTTTTTCAGAAAATCCTCGGCCTGTTGTTCTCCTTTGAAATCCGGTGCTTTTTTCGCGCAGCCGGCAAGAAATGAGAACAGCATTAAAGAGACCAGGATCAGTGCCCCACTTCTCAACTTGCGCCTGAAGGGCATATCGGTGTGTTGCCGATTTTCCAGGCAAATGCTCCCCTGCGACCCATGACAAGAAAAGCGTGTTATCATTTTCATCTTTATTTCCATACCTTTCGTGGCAGACAGCGGCTGGTAACACTTCAGCCTGCCCGCAGCCTTTGAATGAAGTCAGGGCTTCTACCTGTGAAGCCGTTCCTTGATATATTTTTCTAAATCCGCCGGAACTTTGTAACCCGACAGGAGTATCGTCTGGTACTCTTTAGAGGCATTTTCCGCATCACCCATTTTATCATAAATTCTGGCCTTACTCACCAGAGTCTCTAATGATGTCCCATAAATTTGTTCAAACCTTTCCAAAAGCGACAATGCCATTTCATTACTGCTGTTCTGCTCACTGAAGGCGGCATAACTCGCCAAGGCCTGCCGGGATGGACGCTCGCAGCTCACGGCAAAATCAAAGTAGCTCTTTGCCTCTTTTACCATCTCCATGTTTGCCAGACTGAGAGCGGTCTGTAAAGCAACATCAGGATCGTGCGGCAGCAGCTTGGAGGCGATTTTCCCATAGTGGGCGGCCTTGGCATTTAACCCAAGTTTTACCAAAGACAAATAGGTTATCCGTTTGGCCAGATCACCATTTTCAGGCCACGATTGGAATGCCTTTTCATAGAAAGTTACCGCCTCCGCATAATTTCCGGCATCTTCCAGATTTTTTGCTTGGCTGATATACTTTCGCGCTTCCAGTTTCTCTTTGGGAACTTCCATGCGCTTAGTGACTGAAATGGCTTCTTTTTTAATTGCCAGCGCCTCTTCTGTACGTTGTGGCCAAGCGAAACTATCGCTCTTTTGCGATATGACTATCGTATTAAACCGCTCTTCCTTAGCCAGATTTTTAAGGTTGAGAATAACGTCAAGGACAAAATCCCACGGAACATCGTTCAGGGCCAAGGTCAGCGAACCGCTTACCTTCTCATCAACCACTATGTTTCGACCGCTGATTTCACCAATCAGGCGAAAGACATTGTGCAGATCGATCTTATAAAAATCCACGGAGATTCTCTGTTCAGTGTATCCGGCAAAGGCAAAATCCGTCTTCCCGTCTTTAGCAGCCGATTTACTGGATTTCGTAACTGACGCAGCGGGCTTCTTCTCAGCGCCTTGAGACGAAGGGGCTGTTGCTGCAGTTTTTGCTGCTGAAGATAATGCGGGTGAACCCTGGGCAATCTCGGCCGTTGACAATCCCGTTATTTCAGCGAGGAGCGGAGTAGCATCTGCCGCTGGCTCAACATTAATCAACAGTCCGTCTTGCTGGACAGCTATGGAATAACGGAAAAGATCATCTGTTGCAGAATCAAGAATAACACGGGCGCCATCCTTATAACTCTCCGTACGGACAAGACTGATCGGAGAAGCATCATTAGTGGGAATGGCATGTCCTTGCGTGGCAATTCCAGGGAGATCCACAATCAATCGGGCGGGATGATCTTTTCCCTTTGCCAGCTCTGTTGACTGATATTTCTGAATCGGTCCATCAGCCAGCAGTTGTACCTTAGTCATGCTTCCTGACCAGTCAACGTTAATGTCCTTGATCAATCGTTCAGGAGCCTTACTCTGGGTCGCTGCCGGAGCCTGTGCATCGTTTTCAAATTGCACAAGAATATCATTGCCGCTGCTTGTTACCGAATAGGGGCGGTCATCGGCAAGGAGAAGTTCGATCCGGGCCACAGCCGGATTCTGGTCGGTGAGCACCGCTCCTTTAATTAAGGTGACAGGTCCCTTATCAACCTTGATCGGGAAATTAATTGACCCGGCAAAATTTCCGCTGGCAATATCAATAATTAGCCTGTGAGGGCTGAATAATTCATACATGGTGTATGCCGGCACCCTATCCCCATAAATCTGACATACCCAGGAATCTGTATTTTGTTGCCATTTGAGATCACTGATCTGGTATGAATCCGCATTAATTGCATCCTCTGCCGCGACCGAATTCAACGGAACACTGAGCAAGATGAGAACGGCTATCAGACATACATTTTTCAAACGGGCTATCAGGGTCATTGTTGCTTTTCCCCCTCTTTCTTTAGAAGCATTTCCACAAATTTATAGCGCTCCTCGCCTGCGGTAGTTTTATACCGCTGCTTGATAACAACTGTGTTATTGGCAATACTGTCGACAACCCCAGCTCTGCCAATCTCGGTTCCATTCCTTATTGTATATCCTCTGCCAACGGAATCCTCCACCATGGCCAAAGGGCCACCTTCTGTAATAACAATGGCAACAAGAGTGAGCTGACCCGGTTCAAATTTCTGCATACCCATGAGTTCCTGTTCGGGAACTTCCAGGTCGGAGGTGACAACCTTTTCCTTTATAAACGGCATAAACGGATCGGAACGCCCCACTCGATCATAAACAAAAGAATCTGATCTCCCTTCCAGAAACTGAATAAGCTCTCTTACTTTCAGGGAATACTGTTCCTGAGCCTGCTGGCTGGAAGCATCGGTATTTTCAGCAGACTCATTTGCCTGCGCCCCAGTCAGCACTAAAAAAACCGCCAACAGGAGGACAACACAAAAAAATACTTTTCTGGGTGCTGAAAATATATCCCTTCTATGCGTGTACATTTGTGGAGTTTTATCCCCCGACTTTCAAATTTACTTTTTGTTATTTTTTGTCTTGTCTTGTGCCTGTGGTGCAGGCTCAACAAACCGGTAGGTGACAAGACTAAATGTGGTCTCCAGGATCATTTCTCCCGCCTGCGGCTTCGGACCACCCATATTTATATCGGAAACCGTGACTATTCTGGACAACTTACTGATTTTGTCCAGGAAAACACCAACATTGTGATACGTCCCCCTCACCTTGATATCCACTGGAATATCGGCGTAAAATTCTTTTCTCGTTTCATTTTTGGGGATGAAAGAAAGAAAATCCAGACCTGAATTTTGCCCAATATCCGAAATGCTTGTTAGAAGTGAAGGGATCTCCTGCTGCTGCGGGAGCAAAGCGGAAGCCTTGGCAAACATCAACTTGGTTTCCGCCATTTCCGCGCGGTACTTCGTTATCTCCCGGGATGCCTTTTCCACCTTTGTTATTTCATCTTCCAATTTTTTCTGCTGAGATAGCAAATTATTAATCTCAACCGTTTTTGGGGAATAGCTCAAAAAATAAAAAGCAACGCATGGCAGTAGAATTACCCCAATACATATTATAGTTTTATGCAGTGGACTGAGCTGGGCAACCTTTTCATCAAGAAAAGAGTTGATGGCCTCTTGAATCTTGATTTTATCTATATTCATTTCACTTTATCCTGATTAGCTTGCGCCTTATCGCTTTCAGGGTTCTTGATTCCCAAACTCAGGGTAAATGATTTCAAGTCCTGGCCCGCTATCGTGGTCAAAGAAGATTTTCCAAGAGTAGCGCTGGAAAAATATGGAGACGCCGTTAAACGATCCATGTAATCAGCCAGCCTCGTGTTGTCCAAAGCGATTCCGGTCAGAGCAACCGTATCCCCGGACTGTTTTAAACTCTGCAGCCAGATGCTGTCCGGAGGTGTTGCTTTGGCAATTTCATCAAGCAAACGAACGGTAATTTGCGATGTTGATTTGAGCTGCTTAATGGCATCAATTTTTGCAGTCAATTTTTGTTTATCCTGCTCAAGTTGCTTAATCTCATTAAGAATCACATTATATTTTGCTTTTTTGTCATTCAAATTCTTAATGTTTGTCTGCAGTGATGTCACCCTCTGATGCAGACTTAACGAAGCCATTACCAACAATGCAAGCAAGACAACCAGTGAGGCTATAAAGGCAATTACCTCATTTCTGGTGCGCAAACGCTTTTTCATTTGCCGGACAGGCAATAAATTTATTCGTATCATGACACTCTTTCGCTTGTACTTAAAAGGTGCATCAAATATACCTAAAAAGGACAAGGCCTGCTTGCCAGACCCATGGAAATTGCCATTTCAGGCGCAATATTTTTTAAATAATCAGGATCTATTCTGTTTGCATCGACACCGGTCATGGCAAACGGATTGAAAACTTCCACCGGCAATCCCGTCTCTTCGCTGAAATACGAATCCAGCCCCTTTACCTTGGCCCCACCGCCACTCAAAACAAGCTTGGTCAAAGCGCTATCAGGGAAGTTTGAGTTATAAAAGTCAATGGCCTTCTTGATCTCCATAATCCACTGGGTCGTCGTGCTGATAAATATTTCCGCCAGCTCTTCCTGTTTTTCAGCCGGCGGCAACGCACCGATCTTCAAGGATTCAGCCTCTTCAAAATCAAGATCGAATTTTCCCTGAATCTGTTCGGTGAGCTGTTTGCTGCCGAGGGCAACGTCCCGGGCAAACAGCGATGCGCCTCTTGAAACAATATTAATGTTCATCTTGGAGGAGCCAATATCAACAAGTACCACATTGCCTTGCTGCCCGTAATTGGTTTCAAAAGAATTCTCAAGGGCAAATGCGTCAACATCAACCAAAACCGTTTTCAAACCAACGTTGCGCAACATATGCAAGTAGGAGTCAACAACATCTTTTTTTGCCGCCACCAACATGACGTCGGTCCTGTCTTCACCTTCCGTATTCGTTTTCAAATCCTGATAATCGAGATAAACATCCGCCAGGTCGAAAGGAATATATTGTTCCGCCTCTGACTGAATATGTTCCTCCAACTCCTTATCATTCATCACGGAGAGATTAATTTTCTTAAGAATCACGGAATAGCCGGAAATGGATATACCGACTTTTTTCCCCTTGATCTGTAAATTGTCAATGAGAGTTTTGATCACGGATGCCACGGCATCCGGGTCTTTCAACTCGCCATCTTCAACTGCATTGGCCGGCAAGCGGGCACTGCCCAAGCTCATAAGCCTCATTCTTTGGCCCCCTTCCGAGAGTTCACATACCTTGACCGCATGGGAGCCAATATCGAGCCCTATGGTGAGATTCTGCTGGCGCATAAAAGGCAGCTTAAAATTCTTGAAATTAAAATTAAACGTCTGCAAGCTTAGAGGAGCCATATGATGGTAACCTGATAAATTTCTCTCTTTTTCTATGCACTTTCTTAACCACAGAATGACTTCCACAAAAATATTAAACACTCATCCCGAAAAGATTGTCAACCGCAAACTAGTTAAAAATACAGGCTAATTTGACAGCTTAAAAAATTCTGCCTGGGGTAAAAATTTTAAACCATCCTTGTGATAATGAACCAATCCTACATTTTGTATCAAAAAACAACCTCATCCACCATATCTGGTGGAACCGCAGTTGTGAAGAACCTAATTCATTTTTTATTTTAATTTTAGCATGTTATATTTTTTTTGCGGACAACCCGCAAAATGCCTGGTTTTTTGAAACCATCCCTTCTTTCCCAGCAAAACACCATCTGCGTCCCACTTCACAAACAAACCCACAATCCCGCGGCATGATCCGAAGAACCCTCTTGTATTTTAACGCCTTATGGAGTATTGATTTGGAGTTTCATTAGCTAGCGCTCAAATAATCCCAGTCAATACATCATATTTTCTTTTTTTTGATAAGGCCGCACGAAGCCCTTGAGGCATTTTTCTTCACTAGTTTTTGTCCGACTTTTCTTCTTGCGGCAAACGTGCATAGAAATATGAGCAATTTTTGTACCGTTTTCTTTTTTAAAAAATTTTACCAATAATGAGAACAGCCAAATCTTTTCAAACAGGGGGCCGTGAGTTGTCGCAAAGCAAGAAAAAATCCATTATCCGCGAATACTTAGAAGCAATAATCATCGCCCTGATTTTAGCTCTATTCATCAGAACTTTCGTGGTGCAGGCTTTCAAAATTCCATCCGGCTCAATGATTCCTACCCTGCTCATCGGCGACCATATATTGGTAAATAAATTTTGTTATGGTATTAAAAATCCTTTTACCGGGGAAACTTGGATTCCGCTGGGAACCCCTGAAAGACTTGATGTGGTCGTGTTCAAATATCCGGAGAATCCTTCACAGGACTTTATCAAAAGGGTTATCGGCCTGCCAGGAGACCGCATAGAAATTCACAACAAAAAAGTATATATTAATGGCAATCTCCTCAATGTGAAATATGCCGTTCACATGGACCCGAATATTTACCCCGGACCGAATCCCCCGCGAGACAATTTTGGGCCGGTTACTGTTCCTCCCCACTCCCTTTTTGTCATGGGGGATAACAGAGACAACAGCCACGACAGCAGATTTTGGGGTTTTGTTGACTATACCGCCTTAAAAGGCAAGGCCTTCATGCTTTATTGGTCATGGAACAAGGAGCAATTTTCAGTACGATGGCGTCGTATTGGTAATCTAATCCATTAGTTATTTTTTTTGCCAGCTTAACAATAAATATTAAATTATTTCAGCAAGTTATACATCATTTTCTTTTGCAATTTCAATTCCGCACCGCTGGATTAGCCCTTCATGGAATCTGAATACCGCTTTCAGCATAGACATATCTTAGGAATCGAGGAACTTTCTGCCAGTGATATTGGCTTCATCCTTGACACCGCCGAATCATTTAAAGAAATATCACAACGTCCTATTAAAAAAGTTCCAACCCTGCGCGGCAAAACGGTTATTCATCTTTTTTTCGAGCCAAGCACCCGCACTCGTCTCTCTTTTGAAATTGCGGCCAAACGCATGAGCGCTGATACATTTAACATCTCTGCCTCCACCAGCAGCGCCATAAAAGGAGAAACCCTGATTGATACGGCAAAAAATCTCACTTCAATGAATCCCGATATCATCGTGATCCGCCATGCAAGTTCCGGTTCACCTCACCTGCTTGCCCGTCACATTAAAGCATCAGTGATCAATGCCGGGGATGGCACCCATGAGCACCCGAGCCAATCGCTGCTCGATATGATGACGGTCCGTGAGAAGAAAGGTAAAATTGCCGGGTTGAAAATAGCAATTAT
This sequence comes from Desulfobulbaceae bacterium, assembly GCA_023230525.1. Classification (GTDB taxonomy): domain Bacteria; phylum Desulfobacterota; class Desulfobulbia; order Desulfobulbales; family SURF-16; genus SURF-16. Next base: position 50,503 of record JALNXE010000012.1, on the reverse strand, counting down.
TGGCGATATAAGCCACAGCAGGGTCGCCCATTCCAATATTATCGGTTTTACGAAAATGGGCGCCCAGGTTCAGGTAAGCGGTCCTGCCACCTTGATCCCCGCCGGCATAAAACAACTGGGGGCAACGGTCTGCCACCGGGTTGAAGATGCTGTTGCCGACGCCGACGTAGTCATGGCCCTGCGCATCCAGAAGGAGCGTCAGCTTGACCCGCTCCTGCCTTCCCTGCGGGAGTATGCAACATTTTTCGGCATTAACCGAACCCTGTTGAAATCCGCAAAACCGGATGCCATTATTATGCATCCCGGCCCCATCAATCGTGGTGTTGAAATGACTTTTGACGTGGCCGATGGCGAACAATCAGTAATTATGGATCAGGTCACCAACGGTGTAGCGGTCCGCATGGCCTTACTCTATCTGATTATGGGAGGAGAGGACCGATGAATTCATCTCCGGCGTTACTCTTGCAGAATGCTCGCATCATTGACCCCGCCAATAATATTGATGAGCCCGGCGACCTGCTTATCATTAACGGTGTAATCCGCCGGAAAGGGAAAGCCCGGTCACTCTCCTGCCCAGCCAACTGCCTTACCATCGATCTGCAAGGGAAATGGCTTGTACCCGGCCTCATTGACATGCATGTCCACCTGCGGGAACCCGGCGAGGAATATAAGGAGACAATTGCCAGCGGCACCAAGGCGGCGGCGGCAGGCGGCTTTACCGCTGTGGCATGCATGCCCAATACCAACCCGGTCAATGACAACCAATCCGTCACCTCTCTCATTCTTACCAAGGCCGCGGCAGAAGGATCAGCAAGAGTCTATCCTGTGGGAGCAATCAGCAAGAACAGCAAGGGAACGGAACTGGCCGAATATGGAGAACTGAAAAAGGCCGGCGCAGTCGCAGTTTCTGACGATGGACGTCCGGTGGCGAACAGCCAGCTCATGCGCCGCGCCCTTGAATACAGCAGCAATCATAGCCTTCTCGTTATTTCCCATTCCGAAGAGGTCAGCTTAAGCGAAAATGGCGTGATGAATGAAGGTGCGCTTTCGACCAGGCTGGGTTTACGAGGGATCCCCACAGTTGCGGAAACTATCATGATTTACCGGGATCTGGCGTTGGCGGAATATGTCGAACGTCCCATCCATATTGCCCACATCAGCACCAGGGAATCTGTCGATCTGGTGCGCCGGGCCAAAAATAAAGGGTGCCAGGTAACAGCGGAGACCGCGCCGCATTACTTTACCCTTACTGAAGAAACGGTGGGTATGTATAATACCCGGGCTAAAATGAATCCGCCTCTTCGTTCGGCTGATGACCTGGCGGCAATCCGGGAGGGGCTGCGGGACGGCACCATTGATGCCATCGCCACAGACCATGCACCGCACAGTGTCATGGAAAAAGATGTGGAATTTGATCAGGCGGCCAATGGCATCATCGGCCTGGAAACCGCCGTGCCGCTCACCTTGGCTCTGGTCAGGGAAAACATCCTCACCCCGGCCAGAATGATTGAGCTTCTTTCCGTCCGTCCGGCAAGAATACTGGGAGTTACGGGTGGATCACTCGCAGAGGGCAATGCAGCTGATATTACGGTAATTGATCCGGAAAAAACTTTTATTTACCGAGAAGAGGATGTTGTTTCGAAAAGTGCAAACTCCCCGTTTCTTGGCTGGGAATTAACCGGCAAGGCAGTGCTGACGATTGTTGGGGGCACGATTACCTTCAGGGATATGTGAAAAAAACTTTTTATTTTCCCCTCGATCCACTCAATGCTCAACGGCTTTCATCTTTTAATATCAAGCAAACTTCCCACCATTTCATCAGAGAATTGCACCATCTTCAGATTGGCCTGGTAGAATCTCCGGTTGAGCATGGCCTGAGGAATTTCCTCGGCGATTTCCACATTTGACTTTTCCACCAGCGCATAACCTTCCGGGCTCTGTTCATAGGACAATGGGCCCGGCGTGTCAACCTTGCTCACCTGAGGTGCAACCGCGCCAGCCGCTTCAGACTGAAAAGTAACCCGTGTTTTTTTAAAACCGTCAGTATTTACATTGGCAGTATTATCGGCAATTGATTCCTGTTTTTTTGCAAAAGCAGAAAGAGCGGAAAGGGATGAATGTATTGCAGAGATCATGTCAAACTCCTGTCAGTTTTGCTGCAAACAATCTTGTTTTGCCAGGCCGGGGCAGAAACTATTATAAAATTATTTTAACTACTGGCGGCAGATAAATCAAACTTTTTTATTCCTCTTCGTCCTTGGCCGCCAATTTCTTCATATATCCACACTTCTCGTTTGGGCATTTCAAATGAAGGCCATGCCTTTTATTTTCCTTCTCCAGCAGATAGGGAGACTGGCAATCCGGGCAGGGTTCATTTACCGGTTTATCCCAGATGGCAAAATGGCATGCCGGGTAGTGATTGCAGCTGTAAAATATCTTTCCCTTTTTCGATATTTTTTTAATCAGTTCGCCCCCGCAGCCCTCCTCAGGGCAACGCACCCCGGTTTTTTCAGCCGGGATGTGCTTACACTCTGGATAACCGGAACAAGCAAGAAATTTGCCGAAACGGCCATTTTTATAGACCAAGGGCCGCCCGCATTTTTCACATTTCTCCCCGGAAAGCAGCGGCTCCTCTTTGTCCACGGGCACAATATTGCCCTCATTATCCTTTTTAAAATCCTGGGTATTCTTACATTCCGGATAATTTTCGCAGGCCAGAAATTCTCCTTTGCGGCCCCACTTGATAACCATGACGCCGCCACAGAGTTTGCATTTGATATCCGTGGGCACAGCGCTGCGCTTGACCGATTTCATATCGCTTTTGGCCAGCTCAAGGGCCTGGCGAAAGGGGCCATAAAAATCATGCAGGATCCTCAGCCAATCAACAGAGCCCTCTTCAATCCGGTCAAGATTCTGCTCCATGGAGGCGGTGAATTCCGTATTCATTATGGCTGGAAAATGTCTGACCAGCAGGTCGTTGACCAGCTTGCCGAGATCCGTAGGATAAAACTTGCGCTGCTCCAGTTTCACATATTCCTTTTCCTGGATGGTGGACAAAATAGCGGCATAGGTACTGGGCCGGCCAACGCCATTTTCTTCCAGGGCCTTCACCAGAGTGGCCTCGGTATAGCGCGGAGGCGGCTGGGTAAAATGCTGTCCGGGGTCAAGCTTTAACAGCTCAACACTTTGCCCTTCTTTCAGATCCGGCAAAATGACATCCCTTTCCTGGTCCGCCGGCTGCGCGGTTTGGCTCTCCTCGCGAGATTCCACATACAGAGTCATGAAGCCGAGAAAACGCACGATAGAGCCGACGGCCTTGAAACCGTACCTGCCGGCCCCAATGGTCACCGAGGTCTGGTCATAAATGGCCGAGGCCATCTGGCTTGCGACAAAACGTTTCCAGATCAGGGTATAGAGGGCCAGCATATCCTTCTCCAGATGGCTGGCAAGACTCTCCGGCGTTTTCGCAACATCAGTGGGACGAATTGCCTCGTGGGCATCCTGGGCTGATTTTTTTGCCCGGTAGATATTTGGTTTGGCCGGGAGATGTTTGTCGCCATAGGCCGTGCGGATATAGTCGCGCACCTGCGCCAGAGCTTCATCATTGATTCGCGTGGAATCGGTACGCATATAGGTGATCAATCCGGTGGGCCCGTCTTCGCCTATGGCGATCCCCTCATAGAGACGCTGGGCCAGCATCATGGTTTTTTTTGCCGAAAAGCGCAGTTTCCTGTTGGCCTCTATCTGCAGGCTGCTGGTGATAAAGGGCGGGCTCGGATTGCGCCGGGTTTTCTTCTTGTTGACCTTGTCAATAACAAAGGAGCAATCTTTTAACTCGGAGATGATTGCCTGAGCATTCGCCTCATCAATGATACGATTATCTTGTTTGTTTGTCAGCTTCTGGCCGTTGATCTGCTCCAGTTGGGCAAAGAAAGGCGGGGGGCCATCCTGCTGTACTTCCGCGGTGATTGACCAGTACTCGATGGAGGTGAAATCAGCGATCTCCTGCTCCCGTTCGCAGACCATGCGGACCGCCACCGATTGCACCCGTCCGGCACTGAGCCCCCGCCGCACCTTATCCCACAACAAAGGAGAGATCTGGTAACCCACCAGCCGGTCCAGAATGCGCCGGGCCTGCTGGGCCTCGAACTTATTCTGGTCAATCTCCGTGGCGTTTTCTATGGCCGCAAGAATGGCCTTTTTGGTCAGCTCATGAAACAAAACGCGGCGTACCGGTTTCTTACCCGCCTCAATCGTCGTGGCGATATGCCAGGCAATGGCCTCCCCTTCGCGGTCCGGGTCAGGGGCTAAATAAATCTGGTCAGCCTTTTGCGCGGCACCTCGCAGCTCGGTAATAATTTTCGCCTTGCCGCGGATCGTTACATATTTCGGCTGAAAATCATGTTCAACATCCACCCCCAAAGTCTTTACCGGCAAATCGCAAATATGGCCCACCGAGGCCTTCACGGTAAAAGATTTGCCGAGATATCTCTGCAACGTACGCGCCTTGGCAGGCGACTCAACTATTATTAATGAATTAGACATAAGCACTCAAAATAAAAAGAAATTTTATACTGCCGCCGGGCACCGCTTCTGGTATTGATTTCCCGGCAGGGACTCAACCAGTCCTTTCAGCTCCAGCATCAACAGCAATTCACTCACCTTCTGCACCGTCATCCCGCTTTGCCGGGTAATTTCATCAATGCTCTGCGGGTAGACATCAAGATATGCAAAAAGCCCCTTTTCCTCCTCAGTCAGGACAGCATGACAATCCGGCTGACATGAAAGAGGGGAAGCATGATGAATTCCGCCAGGAAAAGAGAATTCCTCAAGTATATCTTCAACGGTATGAACAAGCTTTGCACCTGCCTGCAGCAGCCGATGTGTCCCTTCACTTTTGCAGGAATCTATCCGCCCGGGAACGGCAAAAACCTCCCTCCCCTGCTCCAGGGCAAAGTCTGCCGTGATGAGGGATCCGGATTTACGGGCCGCTTCAACCACCACAACCCCAAGCGAAAGACCACTTATGATTCTGTTGCGTGCAGGGAAACGGAAGGCTTCCGGCAAGGCGCCCAGACGATACTCGCTGACCAGGGCCCCACGGCAGGCGATTTCCTCATAAAGACTTCCGTTCTGGCGGGGATATACCACATCAAGGCCGCAGCCGAGTACGGCAAGGGTGGCACCGCTTGCCTGCAATGCACCCTTATGGGCGGCAGTGTCAATGCCAAGAGCCAAACCACTTACCACAGTCAGGCCCCGTTGACAAAGCCTTTTGGACAGATCTTCGGCAATTCTCTGCCCGTAGACGCTTGCTGCCCTGGCTCCGACCACGCCGATGCAGCCACTCTGCAGCAGGGCGGCATTCCCTTTGACGTAGAGCAGAATGGGCGGGTCATCAATATTACGCAGCAGCTCCGGATAGGCGTCCTGCTCCCGGGTGATAATCTCAATGCCCAACCCGGCAGCTCGTTCCAGTTCTTTTTCCGCAGCGGCACGGAGTTCTTCCTTGTTGATGCCGGCAATGATATTCGCCCTGAGGCCCGGCACCAATTTTTTGATCCGGTTCTGATCTGCCTCCAGCACCTGCCGCGGGCCGTCGAAAACAGCCAGCAGCTTGTTCCAACTCCTGATCCCCAGTCCAGGGGTCAGAGAGAGGGCCAGCCAGTCTAACAATTTGTTCACAGGCTCGGGACTTATTCTTTAATAAAGCTTTCCAGATGTTTTTTGCGGTTCGGGTGTTTCAATTTTTTAAGGGCCTTGGCCTCAATCTGCCGGATTCTTTCTCTGGTCACGGAAAAGGTTCGGCCAACCTCTTCCAGGGTGAGATCTTTCTCGGTATCAATACCGAACCGCATGCGCAGGACACTCTCCTCCCTCTCGGTCAGAGAACCGAGCACCTTTCTCAGCTGCTCGCGCAAATTGTCCCGTATGGTGGCCTCATGGGGTGAAACAGCCTCCACGTCTTCAATAAAATCGGTGAGATTACTTTCATCATCATTACCGATGGGGGTATCGAGCGAGATGGGCTCCTTGCAGATCTTCAGGATATTGCGCACCTTATCCAGATCAACATCCAGACGTTCCGAAATCTCTTCAGGGGTCGGCTCGCGTCCCTCATCCCGCAGAAATTCTTTCGACCCTTTCAACAGGCGGTTGATGGTATCTATCATGTGCACCGGAATGCGGATGGTACGTCCCTGATCGGCAATCGCCCGGTTAATGGCCTGCCGGATCCACCAGGTGGCATAGGTACTGAACTTGAATCCCCGCCGGTATTCAAATTTTTCCACGGCCTTCATCAGGCCGATGTTGCCTTCCTGAATCAGATCAAGCAGCTGCAGGCCGCGATTCATATATTTTTTGGCAACACTGACCACCAGGCGCAGGTTGGCGTGGGTCAACTCTTTTTTGGCCTCGCGGCTGATCTCCTCGCCGATGGCGATCTGGGCCAGGACCTGCCCCAGTATTTCATAATCGATCCCGCAATCCTCCTCCAGATTGTAAATCATGGTATCCATTTTTGCACTGCTGTCAGGATCGGCTTTTTTCCGGGCAAAAATCGCTTCAAACTGCCGCACCAGCTTTTTAATTTCCTTGATTCCATCATTTATAAATTTGTTCTGCAGCAGGTCGTCCTGGAAAAGAGAGACGATGGAGTGAGTGGACCGATCCACCCGGACCAAAATATTGACACCCGCAGCCTGATCGACATCTGGTTCCCGCAGATCAGCATGCAAGGCCTTCCGTTCCCGGTCAATACGCAGAGCCTCCGAGATCTGCCAGAGAAACCGCTCCTTTGCCTTATCATTATCCTTATCATTTAACCCCCGGAGCACATCAGCAATTTCACAGTTTTGACCGAGCAGGTCCTCCTGGATCTTTTTAAGAATTCTAAGCATAAAAGGGCAAACCAACAGGCCGTTCTGGATTTGGCGTTGTCCCTTTTCAATCTTCTTGGCAATTTCTATCTCTTCGCTGGAAGACAACAGTGAAACAGCGCCCATTTCCCGTAAGTAAGCCTTTACCGGATCAATTTCACGCATCATGGCGGCAGATGTTTCGCCGAAACTGATCATGTCCTCCTCGCCGGGCGGACCCTCCTTCTCCTCTATATCCCGGTCATCCGCCGCATCATCACCGAACAGGAAGGTGAGGTCGTCAGCGGCCTCTTCAAACTGATTATCCAGCGGCCCGAGATCCCCCGACGCAAAAAAATCGCCGCCCTCAGACATCTCCGCCGCCTCTGTCATATCATTTCCGTCAGTTCCGTCTTGTACAGCCTTTAATTTCTTTCTTTTTGCCACAAGAATTACTCCTGCTGGGGAAAGTAGATCATTTCATGTAATAAAATGATACCAACATATTATGTATACGAAACTTCGTCCATTTTTTTTTTCTGTTCCAGAAGATCCATCAGTAAAACATCGTCTCCTTCCAACTGGGCCTGACTGATACGCCGCAACAACCGTGACTTGCGATTCTGCCATGCCTGCTTGCGCACCCAGGCTGTCAGTTCGTTGATAAGCAGATCCTTCATGTCCTCTGCGTAGGAGGGGGCCTCAATTAAAAGACGGGCAACCAGAGCCTTTTCCTCTCCCTGCAACCTGTCGAGCAGCACCTCGGCTCCATCCCCCTGGCCGGTGAGGTTGAGATCCTTTAGTTGATCAAGAATAATTCTGGCGGAATCATTTTCATTATCGACAAGTTCATCCAGGCCCGCCTCGAGAAAATGGGTCAGGGCTTCCGGGTAGATGAGCAGAAACTCCAACAGACGTTCATGTTGTGGGGACAGCTTCAACCCCGGCTTGCGCCGCTTTGCCGGTAAAGAAGGCCCGGCAGGGTGGATGCCGCCTTCACCTCGCCCGAGCAGGTCCTCTGCTTTCAGACCTAATTTATCACTAAAATGTGAAACAAAAAGACTTTTTTGCAGCGTCCGGTTGCCGATAGCGGCAATTAAAGGCTGCAGATCCCTGACAATTTTATTTTTCCCGGCCAGAGTCAAACCATGCTCCTTCACCAGCCGGCTGAAAACAAACTCGGACAGCTCCATGGCCTGGGCCACTTTTTCCTCAAGGGCCTCTTTGCCGAAAGTGGTAACAAAGGTGTCCGGATCATGCTCTTCGGGCAGGACAACAACTTTGGCTTCAAGCTGTTCCGTCAGAAAAAGCGGCACCGCCCGCATGGCCGCCTTCAGGCCGGCCTGATCCCCGTCAAAAATCACTACTGCCTCTTCGGCATATCGTTTCAGAATCTTTACATGTTGCGCGGTCAAGGCCGTGCCGAGAGGAGCGGCGACATACGGCAGACCATGGGCAACCAGGGAAAGAAGATCAAAATTCCCTTCGACTATCAGACAGCGGCCGGCCTCCCGGATGGCGGATTTACTGTGGTAGAGGCCGAACAGGGTCTGGCTTTTATTAAAAACCGCCGACTCCGGGCTATTCAGATATTTCGGCTGGCCGTCGCCCAGAATGCGGCCGCCGAAGCCGGCAACCTGTCCGCTTAAGGAAAAAATGGGGAAAATAACCCGGTCGCGAAAGCGATCATAAACGCCGCCTTTCTCCTTCTGCACCAGCAGGCCGGCTGCCACGGCAACCTGCTCGGCTTGGCCGGCGGATGCCAGGGCCTGGGCCAGAAAATCCCAGCGGTCCGGGGCATAACCGAGTTGAAAGCGGCTGATCATTTCCCGGGACATCCCTCTCTTTTCCAGATATTGCCTGGCTTTGCCGGCCCCAGGATTTTTCAGCAGGAAGTCATGAAAAATGGTTGCCGCAACTTTGTTGGCAGCAAAAAGTCCTTCCCGCTCCCGCGTCTTTTTCAGCTCTTCGGGCGAAAGCTTACTCTCTTCAAGCTCAATGCCGTAACGCTCGGCAAGTCTTGCCACCGCCTCAGGGAAGGTCAGATTATGATATTTCATCATAAATGACAAAACATCGCCGCTTTCATTACAGCCGAAGCAGTGGTAGAACTGCCGCTCCCTGTTTACGGTGAAAGACGGTGTTTTCTCAGAATGGAAGGGGCAGAGGCCCTTATAGCGCACCCCGGCTTTCTGCAGGTGGACATGCTCACCTATCACCTCTATGATATCAACGGCATCCTTCACCCGTTGGGCGGAATTCTCCTGCAGTGCTGCCATGGAACCTTCCTTTACTCTTTCCTGGAAAACATGTCTTCCCGCCCCGGCCAACGGCCTGGCGGCCGGGCATGATTTCGTGATAGAAAAATTTCCAGGCAAATAAGCCTTTTTGCGCGCAGCAAACGCTTTTTGCTTTGCCCTTTACCCTTTTTACTTTATCTTCAATTGTGTCAAGAAAAAAAACTCAGCCCGGCCGGGATCACCCAGGAAAATCCAGTTGGCAAGAGAGACACCATACACGCCAATGCTTTTATTCACAAGGGATTCCTGGCTTCGGCCGCTTGCCGGAATCTTGTATATAGCTTTTTATACCCTATCCTCGCCAAGGAGTAACGGCAATGACTTCCGACATTTCCCAATTTCTCAACTACGAGATTAAAAAGGAATTAGCCGACCGTTACTTCGGATTCCGCAAGCTCATTGAAGAGGACAAGGCCCATCTGGAAAAAGACATCTACCACCACACCCGCACCGTGGGCCAAAGGATTGTTTTTGATCTGAACCGGATCTACATCATGCTGCAGGATGAAGAGTTGATCCACCGGTTTCTCGAAATCACCGGGCTTGAAGAAAAATTTTATTACGATCCCTACATTCTGACCTCGCAAGCCTTGCGTTGCCGGATCTTTGCCGGGGTGAAAACATGGGGCCTCACCGCCTCCGGACGTTTTAAGCATCTGTTCATGGCAACCTATGAGAAGCTGACCCAGGACGTGGCCGAGTACCGGGAAAAATATGCCGAACTTGTCGACAGCCAGGAAACCATTGAAGAGGAAATCAAAATTTTTTACCGTAAAAATGACATCTGTACCATCATGAGTTTTTTGCGGGCCATGGATGCCGCAGAGGCATGCGGCTGCATGGAAGGCGCCATTGACACCGGTTTTTCAGATTACATTGACCGCTCCATGCGGGTGAAGCCCCCGGTACAGGTATGCGTTGAAATACCACTCATGCCGCCGCTTGTGCCCTTGCCCCAGATTAAAAAAGAGCTGAAAAAACTTGCCGAAGCCGCCTTCCCCCTGCATGAAGACGGCTTTCAGCTTCCCCAGTCCGCCTGAGACAGACCAATCAAGCAGAAGGACCATGCATGAAAAACCGATATGACAGCAACGAAGCGCAGCGTTTTCTCACCGCCTATCCGGACCAGCCGGCAGGTCTCGGCCTGCGGGTCTATACCTCGCGGCTTATCGGCAGCGAGGCCGATCTGGTGCTGCACGGCGGCGGCAACACCTCCGTCAAATGCCGGGTAACCGACCTTCTCGGCGAGGAAAAGGATATCATCTATGTCAAGGGCAGCGGCTGGGACCTGGGCGCCATCGAACCCCAGGGCTTCCCCGGCCTTGATCTGGCATATCTGCGCAAACTGCGGCGCCTTGACGGTTTAAGCGATGAGGAGATGGTCAACCAGTTCCGCACCCACCTGATCCATGCCGCCTCCCCCAATCCGTCCATCGAAACCCTGGTGCATGCCTTTCTGCCCCACACCTTCATCGATCACACCCATGCCGACGCCATCGTCACCCTGACCAATACGCCGGACTGCGAGGCCCTGCTCCAAAAAGTGCTGGGCAAAGGCATCGGCATCCTGCCCTTTATCATGCCGGGCTTTCCCCTGGCCAAGGCCGTGGCCGACCTTTATGAAAAAAATCCGCATATAAACTGCATCATCCTGCTCAACCACGGGATTTTCACCTTTGCCGACGAGGCGAAAACCGCGTACGGGCTGATGATCGACTATGTCAGCCGGGCAGAGAGGTTTCTGGCGGAACAGGCCGGCACCAAAACGCCTGCCCCTGCCCCCGGCGCCGCCTGCCCGGATACCGATATCATCCTGCCGCTTATCCGGGGGGCCATGAGCCTTCCCGACAAAAACGGGCAAACCTTTCATCTCCATTTGCGGCAAAACGACAAGATCCTTGCCGCCCTGGACCGGGCCGATGCCCGGGAGCTGCTGGTCAGTGGCGTGCTCACCCCAGACCATGTGATCCGCACCAAGAACTATCCCCTTTTTCTTGATTTCAGCCATGACGATGACGAACCGCAGATGGCCCGGCGGATTACCGCAGAATTTGCCGCCTATGAACAGCAATACGACGCCTATTTTCAGCGGCAGCTGGCCGAAAAAAAGGTTGCGTGCAGCAAACTTGACCCCAAACCACGGGTGATGCTGGTTCGGGGCCTGGGGCTGGTCACCGCCGGCGAAACCCCACAGGCTGCCATGATTGCCGCAGACATTGCCGAGCATACCATAGCCGCCAAAATTGCCGGGGCGGCGGTGGCCCCATACCGGGAGCTTGCCGAGTCATCCATCTTTGACATGGAATACTGGAGCCTGGAGCAGGCCAAGCTGGGCAAGGGTAAAAAGCCCCTGCTGGCCGGCAGAATCGCCCTGGTCACCGGCGGCGGCGGCGCCATTGCCTGCGGCATCGGCAGACAACTCCTGGCCGCGGGCGCCAGGGTCTTTCTCACCGACATCAACCAGGAGAGGCTTGCAAAGGTGCGGGACATGCTGGCCGGACAATTCGGCCCTGCCATGGTATCGTCTCTGGTGATGGATGTGGCGGACAGCCGTTCCGTGCGGGAGTGTTTCTCCCGGCTGCTGCGCGAGGCCGGCGGCCTTGACATCCTGGTGCCCAATGCCGGCATCGCCCATGTCGCAAAACTCCAGGACCTGGATGAACAGATCTTTCATCAGGTGCTTGAGGTCAATCTCATGGGGGTTTTCCAGGTCATCAAGGCAGCCACCCCGATCTTCACCCGGCAGGCCTTGGGCGGCAACATCATCATCAACAGCTCGAAAAACGTCTTTGCCCCGGGCGAGGCCTTCGGCGCCTACAGCGCCTCCAAGGCCGGGGCCCATCAGCTCGGCAAGATCGCCGCCCTGGAGCTGGCCCCGCTCAAGGTGCGGGTGAACATGATCAATGCCGACGCTATCTTTGATGACGCCGGGGTGTCATCCGGCCTGTGGGACGTGGTAGGGCCGGACCGCATGCAGGCGCGCCATCTGGACCCGGCAGGGCTGAAAGAGTATTACCGCCAGCGCAACCTGCTGAAAACCGAGGTGCTGGCCGATCATGTGGGCAATGCCGTGGTGTTTTTTGCCGCCAACCAGACCCCCACCACCGGCGCCACCCTGCCGGTGGACGGCGGCATCATGGCGGCATTTCCACGATAGAACGGGGCAGCTGGCTGCAAAGCAAATAAGCCGTTCCGCAACCCTTACCAGTAGCGGATCTCAAAGGCAGTGAACTGCTCGTCCGGCTCCATCTCCTCCACGGTTACCCGGCTGACCCGGGACGAGGGTGAGCCCTGATGCAGCCAGGCAAGCATGCGCTCCACCCGGTCCCCCTCCCCGGCAACCAGCGCCTCCACGGAGCCATCGGGCAGGTTGCGCACCCACCCTTTCACCCCATAGCGTAGCGCCGCTTCCCGGGTGTAGGCCCGGAAGCAAACCCCCTGCACCCGTCCGGCCACAACTGCCCGTATGGTTTTTTGTGCCATGGTTTCATCCCTGCTTCAGGAAATAAGTTGTTGAAATCCCTTTTCATCTAAAATGGTGATCCCCAGTTCCTCGGCCTTTTGCAGCTTGCTGCCCGGCTTGTCGCCGCACACCAGATGGGTGACCTTTCTGCTCAGGGAAGAAGAAACCTGCCCCCCCAGTTTTTTGACAATCTCTTTGGCCTCATCCCGGGAAAAAGAGACAAGGGTGCCGGTAAAGAGCAGCACCGCCCCCTGCAGCGGCAGAGGCCCCTGGTCGGCGGCCCTTGTTTTGCCCGGGGCCACGCCAAGCTGCCGCAGCCGCGCCAGCATCTGCTGCACAGCCGGGTCGCCGAAATAATCCCTGATCGAGGCGGCGACCTGTTCGCCGATGCCCTCAACGGTCAGCAGCTCCTCCAGGGAGGCGGCCAGGAGCCGTTCCATGGTCTGAAAGCGCTCCTCCAGCAGAGCGGCGGTCACCTCGCCCACATGCCGGATGCCCAGGGCGGAGAGCAGGCGGGCCAGGGAGGCGTTACGGCTTGCGGCAATGGCGGCCACTGCATTTTCCGCCGACTTCCTGGCCCAGCCGTCAAGCCCTGCAAGGGTTTCCGCCTGCAGGGCAAAGATATCCGGGATATCCTCCACCAGCTTTTCAGCAAAGAGCTGCGCCATGGCCTTTTTGCCGAGCCCCTCGATATCCATGCCGGTTTTGCCGGTGAAGTGCATCAGACTGCGCAGCCGCTGGGCCGGGCAATGGGCGTTGACACAGCGCAGCGCCGCTTCCCCCTCCTCCCGCACCAGGGTGTGGCCGCAGGAAGGGCAGTGGCTGGGCATGGCCACCGGTTTTTCCCCGCCGGTGCGCAGATCGGCAATGGGCTGGACGATTTCCGGAATGACGTCCCCGGCCCGCTGCACCAGCACCCTGTCGCCGATCCGGAGATCCTTGCGCTTGATCTCCTCCTCGTTGTGCAGGGTGGCCCGGCTCACCGTCACTCCGCCGATGGCCACCGGCGCGAGAATCGCCACCGGGGTCACCGCCCCGGTGCGTCCCACCTGGAAATCAACGGCAAGCAGCCGGGTGGTTGCCTGGGAAGCGGGGAATTTACAGGCAATGGCCCAGCGCGGCGTTCTGGCCTTATTGCCCAGCCTCGCCTGCAGGGCCAGGGAGTTGACCTTGACCACCATGCCGTCAATCTCATAATCAAGCCCGGCCCGCACCTCAAGCAGATAGCGGTAATGGGCAATAACCTCATCCAGCACCGGACAGAAGCGGACCAGCGGATTCACCTTCAAGCCCAGGCCGCCAAGCCGGGCCAGCAGCTCATGCTGGGTGGCACAGGCCAGCTGGGCCGGATCACTGATGCCGTAGGCATAGAAATCAAGGGGCCGGCGGGCGGTGAGCCGCGAGTCGAGCTGGCGCAGGGAGCCTGCCGCCGCATTGCGGGGATTGGCAAAAAGAGGTTCACCGGCAGCGGCCCGTTCCTCGTTCATTTTTTTAAAACCGGCGCTGCCCATGAAGACCTCGCCCCGCACCTCAAGCAACGCAGGGGGATTTTCGCCCTGCAGGCGCAAGGGAATGGCGGCAATGGTCTTCAGATTGCGGGTGATGTCCTCCCCGGTGCGGCCATCACCCCGGGTTGATCCCCGGACAAACAGGCCGTTTTCATAGACCAGCTCCACCGCCAGCCCGTCCATTTTGGGTTCCGCCACATAGGCCAGCCGGGCCGTATCTTTCAGAAAGCGCAGCAGCCGTTCTTCAAAATCCCGCAGCTCCGCCTCGGAAAAGGCATTTTCCAGACTGAGCATGGCATGGCGGTGCTGCACCCCGGCAAACTTTTCCAGGGGAGCCCCGCCAACCCGCTGACTGGGCGAATCATCGGTGACCAGCTCGGGAAATTTTTCCTCCAGCTCAAGCAGTTCGCGGAAAAGCCGGTCATATTCCACATCGGCGATAACCGGCTGATCCAGCACATAATAGCGGTGGGCATGATAGCCCAGCTCCTCCCGCAGAACCTTTAGCCGCTTTCGGGCCGCCTCTCTTTCAGCTGCCATTATTTACTTGCCTGCCGGCTTCTGCAGCAGCTCTCCGCCGCTGGCAATGCTCTCATGGGGCAGTTCATCAATAAAAATCAGAATGGAGCTTTTTGGCTTACCTGCTGTTTCGGCAATGACATCGGTCACTCCCCGGCAGATTTTTGCTTTCTGTTCCTTGCTCAGGGTGCCGGCCACGCGGATATTGACATAGGGCATGAGGTCCTCCTCTGGGTTAAATTCATGGTATTTATTTTTACTGCGCGCAAACGCCTTGCCATTTTAACAAAATAAATTATTTTTTCACCACACTTTGCGCCTGACCAAAAAATAGAAACTAAGGCCTTTGCCGGCCCATAACTTTGCGTTACAATCATGCCATGATACCAGCCGCAGCCTGTCCCGCAGATCCCTTCTGGCAAAAAATGGCCGGAACCGCCGAATTATCCGGTCACCCGCTGGTCGTGCTTGCCGAGACCGTCTCCACCAACAGCGATGCCCTGGAGCTTGGCCGCAGGGGTGCGCCGTCCGGCACCGTGGTCATGGCCCGCAGCCAGACCGGCGGACGGGGGCGGCTGGGCAAAACGTGGCTCTCGCCGGCGGACAGCGGTCTGTACTTTTCCCTGCTCATGCGGCCAGCCCTTGATCCGGCCGATCTGCCGAAAATCACCCTGGCCTCGGGGGTCGCGTTGTGTCGGGCGGTCGCCCGGTTTTGTCATACGGCACCTATGCTGAAATGGCCCAATGACCTGCTGCTCGCTGGGAAAAAATGCGGCGGGATCCTGACGGAAAGCGAATTCGGCAAAGACCCCCATCCCCTTGTCGTGCTGGGCATCGGCTTAAACGTCTCCACCCCGCCCGCGGTTTTTCCGGAAGAATTGCGGGACCAGGTCACCTCGCTTTGTCAGCACAGCCGGGAACCAATCTGCCGCACCACCCTGCTGGAAAACATTCTGGCCGCCCTTGACACGAGCATGGCGCGGATGGAAGCCGGAGATTTTGCCGCCATGCTGGCAGAGTGGCGCGGCTTTGATGCAACCTTAGGCAGGCGGCTGACCTGGGTCACCACCGGCCGCCAGGCGGTAAACGGCGTCTCGCTGGGCCCGGACAGTGAAGGCAGGCTGCACATCAGAGACGATCAGGGCAGGACCCACGAGGTATTGTCCGGAGATATCCGTCTTCAATCAGCCTGACCCGGCGGACCAGCTCGCGGTTGACCGGCGCCTCGAGACCAAGCTCCGCGGCCTTGGCAAGCAATGCACCGTTGATGGCCCCGATCTCCGTGGGCCGGCCCCTGCGCACATCCTGCAGCATGGAGGAAATATTGCCGGCCGTAGCCTCACAGACCCTAAGCGTCTGGCTGACCGGATCAGGGGGCACCTTGAGGCCTAAGGCGCGGGCCACGGCGTGTCCTTCCCGCACCGCGGCAACCAGCTTGGCCCGGGCCTCGGCATTGACCAGCAACCCGCCGTTAGCACAGTCATAAATCACGGTGAGCGCGTTGATGCCCACATTGACCAGCAGCTTGGTCCAGACAAAATCAAGGATATTGTCCACCCGTTCCGCCGGCATGCCTGCCTGCCGGAACAGACCTGCGACGCTTTCGAGCTGTGTTTGCTTTTCACTGGGGACCGGAGAGAGAAAGCCCATTCGGGTCAGCCCCTGGCCGCCATGGCAGACATGCCCGGTCGCCTTGAGGGTGGCGCCCATGGCCGTTACCCCAATGGCAGGCTGCACGGGAAGTTTCATCCGTGCCAGGGTATCGAGATGGCTGATGCCGTTCTGGAAGGTGATGAGGATGGTTGCCGGGGTGTAAAGGGGTTGGGCGGCGGAGATGCCTGCCGCCACGTCGCGTGACTTGACGCAAAGCAGGACAAGATCTGCCGGACCAATGCGGGCTGCGTCGGCGCTGGCGGAGACCAAACGGCAAAACTCCTGCTCACCAACGGTCAGCAGGAGTTTTCCCTTCATGCGCGCCGCCCGCTCCGCATCATGGTCGAGCAGCCACACCTCATTATCAGCCCGGCCGGCAAGCCCGGCTGCAAGGAGGGAGCCGAGCGCGCCGGGACCGATAATGACTATTTTCATGTCAACACATGCTACTTGCTGACAGTAGCCCCTTCCACAATAACGTTATAGAAGTAGCCTGCGCCGAAATCCTTGTCCTTGGCCAGATCACCTTCAACAACGATAATGGAGTTCAGCTCCGGCACCTCGGCTGAGGTAACCACCAGGTCATGGGTGTTTTTCATCGGATCACCGGTGCCGTCCTGCAGATGGATCCAGGTGCGGCCCATGATACCGGGGGACACCTTGACCACCTTGCCGCGGATTTTCACCTTTTTGCCGGCCAGATCGGCAGCAGAGGTGAACAGCTCTCCCACCTGATAGCCATTTGCGCCTTCAGCCTTTTCCACCTTGATTTCCTGCAGCGGGGTGATGGCCTTGACGCTGCCGCCGCTGCTTTCCTCGGCACCCATTCCCGCTGCCGCAGGAGGCATTGCCCCTCCTCCTTCACTTTGCATGGCCTGAGAAAAGTTCTGGCCCATACCCGCATGGGGGGCGGCTTTTGCTCCGGCCAGACCGGAAGAAAAGATAATTTCCGGGAAAGTACGGTCTAAGCTTTTACTGTGAAAATCACGCATCACCGGTCCATTAAGCAGACTGATCTTGTCTCCGACAGCCACTTTCGTCTGGCCGATGGCGGCCCAGACCTTACCACTGCCCTGGTCAAGCTGAATATAGGTATAGCCGCCGCTGTCAAAGGTTTCAACCACTGTACCGGTCAAGGCACCCTGGGGGGCCTCTGCCTCAGGCTGCACTGCGGCGGCAACCGAGGCCTCGGCGGTTGCCTGGGCAGGCACGGCGCTCTCTTTATTGGTCTCCTGGGTCGCCACCGCCGCGGTCTGATTTTCGGGAGCGGCGGTTTCTGCTTTCTTCTCATTCTGATTGCAGCCGGTAAACGCCAGGGCGAGAACCAGGGCAGTGGTCATGTAAATTTTTTTCGCGTGTTTCATTGGTAATCCTTTCTACATAAATGGGTGATGTGTGATTGAGACAAAAAAATCTTCAGCAAGAGTTGGCGGGGCTGCATCGTTCCGCAGGTCAGAGTATAAATGGCTGAGGATGAGCGTCGCAACAAGTAATTTCCCTAGGAGACAGGAGACAGAATGCAGAAGCCGGAATAAACTGATTATTTTTCACCTTGCTCCCCGGCCTCTACTACTGAATTCTGACTTCGCATACAATTAAAATAAATTAACCGACTTGGCAAGAAATGCCTGCAACAGGCTAACCCCGGATCTCCGGGAAGTGCTATATAAAAGATTGATTTAATCTGCAAAAGTTCCCGGCTCAACCTTTTTATTTTTCTTTCACCCTTCTGGATTGTAGGTAAATGCCAGTTTCTCCGCCAGCCGGTCAACCGTTACGGTTCCACCCCCGGCCAACTGGCCAAAGAGGATCTCCTCGGTGATCTTGTCCCCGATTTCACTCATGATAAGCCGCCGCAGGGGCCGTGCCCCATAATCCGGGTCATGCCCTGCCGTTGCCAGCCATTTGCGGGCCTTTTCCGTCAGGGTGATGCTCACCTTCTTTTCCCGCAGCCGGTCCCGCAGCTCATTGATCATCTTATCAACGATCATCTCCATCACCGGCATCTCCAGGGCATTGAAGGTGACGATGGCATCAAGACGATTCCTGAACTCCGGGGAAAACAGATTTTTAATGGCCTTCTGGCCACTTCCTTTTTTACTGGTCATGAAGCCGATGGACTGCCCGCTTAATTCCCTTGCCCCGGCATTGGTGGTCATAATCAGGATAACATTGCGGAAATCCGCCTTGCGGCCGGCATTATCGGTCAAGGTTGAATGATCCATCACCTGCAGGAGAATGCCGAAGATGTCCGGATGGGCCTTTTCTATCTCATCAAGCAGCAGCACGCTGTACGGATGCTTTCTGATGGCGTCGGTAAGCAGCCCGCCCTGATCAAATCCCACATAACCCGGAGGAGCGCCGATCAATCTTGCCACCGCGTGCTTTTCCATGTACTCGCTCATATCGAACCGCTCGAAATGCACGGCAAGGGCGGACGCCAGCTGTTTGGCCACCTCTGTTTTGCCTACCCCGGTGGGACCGGCAAAAAGGAACGAGCCGGTGGGCCGCTCCGGGTCCTTCAGCCCGGCCCTGCTCCGCTTGACCGCCGTGACAATGGCCGTAAGCGCCTGGTCCTGGCCGAAAATCCGGCCCTGCAAGGTCTGCTGCAGATCCTTCAGCTGCTGCATATCGGACCCGGAAATATTCTTGGCAGGGACCCTGGCCATCCTGGCAATGACGGTTTCAATATCATGGGTGGTGACATTTTTTCTTTTTTTGTCAGGCTTGGCCAGACGCATTGATGCGCCCACCTCGTCGAGCACATCAATGGCCTTGTCCGGCAGAAAACGGTCGTTGAGATAGCGGGCCGCCAGGTCGGCTGCCGCCCGGACGGCGGTGTTTGAAAATTTCACGCCGTGATGCTCTTCGTAGCGGGACTTCAGCCCCTTGAGAATCTCAAAGGTTTCATCCACCGAAGGTTCTTCGATGTCCACTTTCTGGAAACGCCGGGACAGGGCCCGGTCCTTTTCCACATAATTTTTATACTCCTCATAGGTGGTGGAACCGATGCAGCGCAGGGTGCCGGCCTGCAGGGCGGGTTTAAGCAGATTGGAGGCATCCATGCTGCCGCCGCTGGTGGCGCCGGCGCCGACGATGGTGTGGATTTCATCAATCAGCAAAATGATGTTCGGCTGCTTCTCCACCTCGGTGATGATCGCCTTCAGCCGTTCCTCAAAATCACCCCGGTACTTGGTGCCGGAGAGCAGCGCCCCCATATCCAGCAGATGAATGGAGGCATCCCGGAGAAGATCCGGCACCTCGCCATCATGGATGCGCAGGGCCAGGCCTTCGGCAATGGCGGTTTTACCCACCCCGGGCTCGCCCACCAGCAGGGGATTGTTCTTGCGCCGGCGGCAGAGGATCTGCATCACCCGGGTCAGTTCCCGGTTGCGGCCGATAAGCGGGTCAATCAGGCCCTGTTCCGCCCGGCGGGAAAAACTGACGGTGAATTTCTCCAGGGCCGTACCCGGTTTTTCCGCTTCCTTTTTCTGCCCGTCCCGGGGAATGGCCACCGGCGCCGCGGGCAGCTTGTGGGAGATGTAGCGCACCACCTCGAACTTGCTCAGTCCCTCTTTCTCCAGGAAATAAACGGCAAAGGACTCCGGCTCAGAGAAAATCGCCGTGATCACATCGCCGGAATCCACCTCGGCCTTGCCGCAGCTCTGCACATGGGCGATGGCCCGCTGCAGAACCCGGTTGAAGCCGATGGTCTGCACCGGGTCAACGGCGGCGGATTCATCCAGTACCGGCAGATTCAGCACAAAAAAGGACTCGAGATCCTTGAGCAGATTTTCCCGGTTGCCGCCGCAGCCCTCTATAATTTTGACCGCCATTTCATCATGCAGCAGTCCGTAGAGGATATGTTCCACAGTCACATGTTCATGCCTGCGTTTTTTGGCCTCACGAATTGCCATCACCAAGGCCATTTCCACTTTTTGATTAATCATATCTTTTCCAAGAAATTCCGCCTCGCCCGCTTGGGGCAAAGGGCCTTTCTTCCTTTGTTTATCTGCCAGGCCGTCTTGGCCGTGACAGCTTTTATGCCTGCTCCATGGAGCATTTCAACGGGAATTCGTTGCGCCGGGCCAGATCGTGCACGATGTGAATTTTGGTATCGGCAATCTCTCTGGTATAAATTCCGGCAAGGCCGATTCCCTGCTGGTGGACATTCAACATGATCCTGGTCGCCTCGCCGGGATCTTTATAAAAAACCGTTTCCAGAATGGTGACGACAAAATCCATGGTCGTATAGTCGTCATTATGCAGCAGAACCTTGTACAGCGGCGGTTCAAGCACCTTCTGTTTTTCTTCGGTGAGCACACCGCCTGCCGTCTTTTTATCCGGTACACTCATTTTTACTCCTCGTCATTTTCCGGTTTTTTCTTTTTCTTATTGTAACCACTCGCAGGCATACTGGCAAGAGAGTGAAGTCAAATGAACAGGCGGGAGGCGGCAAAAGAGCAAAAAAGCTGTCGGTCCGCCCAGTTACCTAGAGGGCCTTTTTCCCCCGGGATTCCGCGCCCAGCAAGGCAAAAAGAAATCTCTCCAGCACGAGCCTGGGTGGCAGACCGCTGCTCTTCAACTGGAACTCGGCTTCCAGCAATTGCCTAAGCGCCTCCTGCAGACTCTGCAGATCAAAATTGCCCGCCTGCTGAAAACTTTTGTATAAAACAAAGGGGTGGCCGGCCAGAAAGGGTGACTTGCCATAATCCGTACTTTTCAGTTCAGCCAGATAGCCCATCTGAAAGGCCGGAAAAGAAAGCTCCGCGGAGTAGCGCGGCTGCCGCCGCTCCCGCAGCGCCCGGAAAAAAAGCAGTTTGCGCAGCAGATTGCGCAGTCCGGCCACCAGGGCCAGGGGATGCAGCCCACCGGCATGCAGCCGGCCAACCAGCTCCAGCGACCGGGCCAGGTTTGCCGAGGCCACCGCATCATTTAATTCATAGATGGCCTCTTCCCTGGTCTGGCCGATAATCGCATCCACATCCGCCAGGGTCACAACCTGGGCATCGCCGACATAAAGGGCCAGCTTTTCCGTCTCGCGCACGGCGGCCACCGGGTGAAAACCCACCCGGTCAAGCAGGCTGTCGACCACCTTGGGTCCCGGCTTTTTACCCATCTCAGCCAGGGTGCGGACCACCAGATCACGGATGACCGCATCCCGCCCCTTCTGGGCCGCGGACCCCGCCCCGCTGTCCACCGACAGGTCAATTACCGCACCGAGGTCGCCGATCAGCTTATAAAGTTTTTTGCGCTTATCAACCGCCTCAGTCACCAGGATCAGCACGT
Organism: Desulfobulbaceae bacterium; assembly: GCA_023230525.1. Taxonomy (GTDB): domain Bacteria; phylum Desulfobacterota; class Desulfobulbia; order Desulfobulbales; family SURF-16; genus SURF-16. Next base: position 28,911 of record JALNXE010000012.1, on the reverse strand, counting down.
TGCTTTTAGGTATCCCTTTCTCCAGCACCTGCAGCACCAGTTCATCCCCGGCCGCTGATTTTTCACCAGACAACCCGGACGGCAAAACCAGGTCATTACACCAGGCCACATCCGCTGGCTTGTCAAAACCGAAAAGCTTTTTCCATTGCGCCTCGGAAAGATCCGGCAATGATTCCTCCCGGTCAAGCCCGGCGGCCTGGATCATTTTCAGCAGGTAGCGCCCCGCCTTGTCCGCCTTTGCCTCGCCTGCCGCCTTTTTTGCCTTATCCCAGAAATTCTTGGCCACCGCCTTGGAAAAAAAGAGCTGGGAATCCATCACCCTGATCACCTGGCGGCCGGCAAAAAGACTGTAGGTCTGCAGATGGCTCATGGTCTGGGCCACATCCTCCTGCTCGCCATCGATACGCCTGAGGCCCAGGTTGCGTTGTTTCTCATCCGGCAGCAGGTGGCGGACCAGGTCATCCGCCACCTCCCGGCAGAGATAACGCTCCCCGGAAACCAGGTATACGGGGCAGATTGCGCCACCCTTGATTTCCTTGAGCAATCCGGCTATATCTGCTCGTTGATAAATTGGCATGGGGGGAAATGTACCATTTCAGCGGCAACTCTTCAAATGAAAGAACAATTGAGGGCAGAATACAGAAGCCAGGAGCCAGGAGGCGGAAGAATGTATGGAGCGACTTTTCCCCCACTTCTGGATTCTGACTCCTGGCTCCTGACTTCTCCGTAAAAATATGGCTCTTCTCGGCGCGCATATGTCCGTGGCCGGCGGACTTCACCTGGCCTTTGCCCACATCAAAAAGGTGGGCGGCCAGGCCCTGCAGATCTTTACCCGCAATCAGCGGCAATGGCAGGCCGCGCCGGTCACCCCGGAGGAGCAGCGTTTGTTTGGCGCGGCATGGCGGGATTGGGGCGACTGGCCGGTTGCGGCCCACAACTCCTATCTCATCAATCTGGCCTCGCCTGATCAAGAGGTGCGGGACAAGTCCGTTGCCGCGCTGGTGGCGGAACTTGAGCGCTGCGCCGCCCTGGCCATCCCCATGCTCATCATGCATCCCGGCTCCCACGGCGGCCAGGGCGTCACAGCCGGCCTGCAACGCCTGGTGGAAAATCTTGACCAGGCCCTGGCCAAGGCGGCCAAAGCCAAGCAGGTCACCGTGCTGCTGGAAAACACCGCGGGCCAGGGAAACGCCCTGGGGGCTCAATTTGCCGAGATCGCCTTTATCCTCAACCATTGCGCCCACAGCAACCGGCTGGGGGTCTGCCTGGACACCTGCCATCTCTTTGCCGCGGGCTACGATTTCCGCACCCGCAAAAGCTACCAGCAGACCATGGGGGAATTTGACCGGCTTATCGGGATTGACCGCCTGCGGTTCTTCCATCTCAACGATTCAATCAAGGGTCTCGGCAGCCGGGTGGACCGCCACGAACATATCGGCCAGGGCCGTATCGGTCTGGCAGGTTTCAGGAATTTCCTCAGTGACCCCCGTTTCCGCGCTCAGCCCATGACCCTTGAAACGCCAAAGGGCAAGGACCTCAAAGAGGACATGGTGAATCTGCAGGTGCTGCGGGAACTGCAGGAAGTGAGGAGTGAGGAGTGAGGAGTGAGGAGCGAAAAGCAAAAAGCAAAAAAGATTGTGTGTAAAGTTTTTTCTCCTCACTCCTTACTCCTTACTCCTTACTTGAAATCCAGCTGCACCGGGCAATGATCCGAGCCCATGACGTCCTTGAGAATGGCCGCGCCCAGCACCCGGTGCCTGCTTTTCTCATCCACGCAGAAATAGTCGATCCGCCAGCCGATATCCTTGGCCCGGGCGTTCAAGCGGTAACTCCACCAGCTATAGTGGCCGGGTTCATTGTTGAACATGCGGAAGGTATCGACAAAGCCCGCGGCCAGAAAGTCATCCATCCAGCTTCTTTCCTGTAGGGTGAAGCCGGCATTGTGTTCGTTGCTTTTGGGGTTCTTCAGGTCGATTTCCCGGTGGGCCACATTGTAATCGCCGCACAGCACCACCGACTTTTGCGCGGCCAGGCCCTGGGCAAATTCCAGCAGGGCGCGGTTAAAGGCGAGCTTGAAGTCCAGCCGCTTCAACCCTTCCCCGGCATTGGGAAAATAGCAGTTGATCAGGAAAAAATCGGCAAACTCCAGGGTGAGCACCCGGCCCTCATTGTCAAAGGCGGGATCATTCAGGCCATAGCGGACACTTAGCGGCGCAATGCGGCTGTAGACCGCCACCCCGGCATAGCCCTTGCGCCCGGCGCAGTGCCAGAAGGACTGGTAGCCCTCAATGTTTTTCAATTCGTCGCTTACCTGCTCCTCCTGCAACTTGGTTTCCTGAAGGGCCAGGATATCCGGGTCCAGATCCCTGACCAGTTCGGCAAAACCTTTTTTTTCCATGGCCCGGATGCCGTTGACATTCCAGCAGAGAAGTTTCAGGGTGCGCCCCATGGCAGCATTTCGCCTGCTGCCCGGCACCCGGCGCGGGGTGACGCCTATCTGCGGGCAGTACTGCCGGATGACGCAGCGGTCGCAATGGGGGAAAATGGGCTTACAGGTGCCCTGGCCAAAGGCCACCAGGATGGAATTGACCGTGAGCCAGTGCCTCTGCGGCAGTTTGCCGCGCAGGGCCATCTCCGTTTCCAGGGGTGTTTTGGTCTGCACGTAACCCCAGATATTCATGATGCGGTGCACATGGGTGTCCACACAGATGGCCGGTTTATGGAAGGCCACACTGACCACCAGATTTGCCGTCTTGCGTCCCACGCCGGGAAGCTTGGTCAGCGTGTCCACCTCAGCGGGGATCGCCCCGCCCATGCTGGTCACCGCCGCGGGCAAACGGGCCAGATAACCCGCCTTGCTGCGGTAAAAGCCCACCGGATAGATGAGGCGAGCAATCTCCTCTTCGGAAAGCGCGGCCAGGCTCAGCAGATCAGGGGCCCTGGCAAACAGCCGGGCCGCGGCGCCAGCCGTGGTCTCGTCCTTGGTGCGGGCGGACAGGATGGTCGCCACCAGCACCTGATAGGGATCCTGGCTCTGCACGGCGATGAGGTCCACCACCGGCACCTTATAGTCGGCCACCTCTTTAGCCAGCATGGCCAGGATCAGGTCGATGTCAAATTCCATCTTCATGAAACTACTCAGGTTGTTTAGTCTAGTACAGGGACATAGTCTGTAGGTGTTTAGTCTGTTAGCAAAACCTAAACAGCTGACAGACTACAGTCTAAAAACCTATTAAACAGGGGTAAAGCGGGCAGCATCTGGTAATTTCCCAGCACTAACAGACTAAACACCTACAGACTATACACCTGTATCATCACGTTTTCTTTGCCAACATGGCAAAGAGAAAAAAAAAGCCCCGCACAAGGCAGGGCTTTTTGAATCACACTTCTAATTTAAGAAAAATTAGAAGGTCATGGTCAGGTGGTGGCTGAGCAGATACAGATCAGCAGAATCCTGGTTTCCTGTAGCGGCGATATCATCAAAGAAGTCGCCGGTGTTGAAGTAGGCGGCGCGTACCTCGTAGGTGAGGTTGTCAAGCAGTTTGTACTTGGCGCCCAGGTCGATCTCCCAGCCGTACTCGTCATCAACGCTTACACCATAAGCAGCCTCAACCACATCGGTGGTGTCAGCCCAGGCATAACCAATGGCGCCGTGCAGGGACAACTGGTCGGAAACCTGGAAATCGGAATGAACGCCGATGGCATTCACACCACTGGTGGTCATGTTGGGGTCAGCATTGAAGACATCGCTGTTCAGCATGCCGGTCAGGTCGCCGGTGAGGATGTAGTAGGGGTTGAAGTCATCACCGAGACCGTCTTCCAGGGTGTTGTTCATGGCGGCGGTTACATCAGCGTCTGCGTGGGTCAAAATATCGTCATCCTGGCCCTCGGCCCAGAAGTACATCAGGCCGACATCAAGCTTGTCGAACTGGCCGCTGCCGTCCAGCATAACGGCCATGGCGTCAACATCCTGATCTTCGAGCACGCCGGGAACTTCCGTGTCATAATCTCTCCAGCTACCGAACTGCCAGCCCCATTCGCCCTCGATGGTGAAGTTGGCGATCTTGCCCACCCCATAGAGTCTCAGCTTGTTGTCAGCGCGATCATAGTTAGAGTTGCTTTTGTAGTTGTAATAATCGTAACCGCCCAACAGCAGCAGGTTATCGGTCTTGTAGGTCAGGTCGATCTCGTAGACATCATTGTCTGCGTCATCATCATTATTGTACCAGTCGTTCTCCACGCTTTTCTGGGTGAAGACCAGCAGTTCGAAAGGATCAGCCACAAAGCTCGGCCACCACATGAGACGGTCGGCGTGGGTGTAGGTGCTCAGGAAGTCGCCGCCCCAGGGGGGTACCGCACAGCGACCGGCGCGGATCTTACCAACCGGTGACAGGTACTCCATGTACAGGGTGTACACATCAATGTTCTGCTCGCCGCTGGTAAGATCGGAGTCGCCAGCGTTTCCATAGTTGTTATCCGTGCCCCAGACATTGTATCTGGCAAAACGGAGCTCGGAGAACATGGCGATCTTGTCATTGACCTGCAGTTTCGGTTTGATAATGAAGGTATGCAGCCAGGCTGAATCGGTGCCGGCATCGTCATTATAGGGGTCGAAACCGCCGTTACCGAAAGAATTGTCCCCGCCGTCAGCATTGTTCAGCATGTAACCTTCGAGGATGTACTCGCCGCTCATGGAAAAATCCAGAGCGGATGCGGTGCCGGCCACACCTACTACCAGGCCGAGGGCGGCAACTGTTGAAATAATTTTTTTCATCTTAAATCTCCTTTTCTCTTGTAAGAAAGATGAATGATAAAAAGCGGGCTCCACCATGGAACCCATCCCCATACCGTCAGGCGCCCCGTGCCTTTTCCCGGAAATAATTTCTATCCCCCCCGCGAAAAGACCGTAAGCATCTGACAATATTCGATTCATATTGAACCTCTTATTTCTTACCGCAATCCGCGGCATTTGGCAAGAAATAATCGCACTTGAGTCCTTTCCTGCCATATTTTATTCGGTTTTTCCCCGCAATCTGCCGCCAGGCTGTTCGCTCGCACCCGAGTTTTTTTTACCATTGCCGCATGAATAATTGCTAACGCCTCATCATATTTGTGTTAGAATATCTTCCCATGAATGGCATCACCCACACCATACCGAAACGGGCCAATGTACTCTCCTCTTTCGGACGAACCTCCGAGCCGGCCATCAGCCGCCGTTTTTCGGTGCTGGTCTGGAATATCCACAAGGCAAAAAAACTTCAATGGGCCGCGGATTTCCAGCAGCTGCTGCACGGCAAGGACCTGGTGCTGCTGCAGGAGGCTTTCCTGCGGCCCGCCATGCTCAATATTCTCCAGCAGACCCCTGATCTGCGCTGGGACCTGGCCGCCGGTTTCACCCGGCGGCTGGACGCCGTTGACATCGGCGTCATGACAGGCTGCCGCGCCAACCCCCGCAGCCTTTTCTTTCTCCGCTCCCCGGTGTACGAGCCGCTGGTGCGGCTGCCGAAAATGGCCATCGGCACCAGGTATGCCCTGGAATTCAGCGACCGGGAACTGCTGGTTCTCAATGTCCACGCCATCAATTTTGTGCGGATAAACAAATTCAAACGGCAGATGCGGCAACTGGAAGCGGAACTTGACAGCCATGACGGCCCTATCCTGCTCGGCGGGGATTTCAACACCTGGCTGGCCAGCCGGACCGACTTTCTCCGGGAGATGACCGGCAACCTGCACATGGATCTGGCCACCTTCCAACCGGACCGCCGCTCCCGTTATTTCGGCCAGGTCCTGGACCATGTTTTTGTCCGCGGCCTGAAAATCGTGTCCGCCTCCTGCCATTACCATATCAGAAGCTCGGACCATCAGCCCATCGAGCTGGTGCTGGAGGGGGAAGGAGTCAGGGGTTAGAAGACAGGAGACAGGAGTTGGAAGACAGAATGAGCCGAGAACCGACAAAACGATTTGAAGACCTTATCGTCTGGCAGAAGGCGCATGCATTTGTTTTGTCACTTTATGCTTACAGCAGCAATTTTCCGCAAAGCGAACTTTACGGGCTTACGTCTCAGACGCGACGTGCGGCTGTTTCCATTCCCGCCAATATTGCCGAGGGATTCAAAAAAAGAACAAAACCGGACAAGGTGCGATTTCTTAATATAGCCCAAGGATCGCTGGAAGAGTGCCGGTATTATCTGATCTTAGCCAACGATCTCGGCTATGGCGAAAACAAAAATTTAACAGAGCAACTTGAAGAGATCAGTAAATTACTGGGGTCGTATATGGCTGCCCTGCTGCATGCCGGCTCCTGAATTCTGTCTCCTGACTCCTGACTCCTCCCCAACACCACCATGGAAAAACAACCAAACCGCCTGATCAACGAAAAGAGCCCCTACCTGCTGCAGCACGCTTACAACCCGGTGCAGTGGCTGCCCTGGGGGGAAGAGGCCTTTGCCAGGGCCAGCCGGGAAAACAAGCCGATTTTTCTCTCCGTCGGCTACTCCACCTGCCACTGGTGCCATGTCATGGCCCACGAATCCTTTGAGGATGAGGAAATAGCGGCCTTTCTCAACGACTTTTTCATCTGCATCAAGGTTGACCGGGAGGAAAGGCCGGATATCGACCGCATTTACATGGCCGCCACCCTGGCCCTGACCGGCGGCGGAGGCTGGCCCATGTCCGTTTTTCTCCTGCCCGACCGCACCCCTTTTTATGCCGGCACCTATTTCCCGCCCCGGGCTGGCCTCGGCAGGCCGGGCTTTCTCGACCTGCTGCAGGCCCTGCACCAGGCCTGGCAAGGTAACCCCGGCCGCGTCCGGCAGGCCGCCGCCTCCATGGCCACCCATCTGCAGAGCCTGGCAACCGCCCGGGAGCAGGGCAAGGTCGAGCCAGGGGTGCCTGACGCCGCTTTCGGCCAGCTCCGCAGCAGCTATGACCGGAAATTCGGCGGTTTCGGCCCGGCCCCCAAGTTTCCCCGGCCGGTGACCTTTTATTTTCTGCTGCGCCACGGCCTGGGCCGGGATGACGGCCAGGCCCGGCTCATGACCCTGGACACCCTGCGCCGCATGGCAAAGGGCGGCATGTATGATCTGCTGGGCGGCGGCTTTCACCGCTATTCGGTGGATGACCAGTGGCGGGTCCCCCACTTTGAAAAAATGCTCTATGATCAGGCCCTGCTTGCCGTAGCCTACTTTGAAGCCTTTCAGATCAGCGGCGATCCTTTTTTTTGCCGCATCGGCACCGAGACCCTGGATTATGTGCGGCGGGATATGACCGATGCTGCAGGCGGCTTCTTTTCCGCCGAGGACGCAGACAGCGCCGAGCCGGAGGAGCCGGGCAAACACGGCGAAGGCGCCTTTTATACCTGGCAGGCGCGGGAGATCACGGAAGTACTCGGCAGTGAAGCCGCGGCAATTTTCAACTTCCACTATGGGGTTGAGGCCCTGGGCAATGCCCTGGCTGATCCGCTGGACGAATTCACCGGCAAAAATATCCTTTACGCGGCCCACACCCTGGCGGAAACCGCGGCACATTGCGGCCGCAGCGAAGAGGACGCCGCCACGGTATTAGCCGCGGCCAGGGAGCAGCTTGCCCTGGTCCGGGCCAAAAGACCCCGGCCCCACCTGGATGACAAGGTCCTCTGCGCCTGGAACGGCCTGATGATCTCCGCCCTGGCCAAGGGGTATCAGATCACCGGCAACAGTGTCTATCTCCAGGCGGCCCAGCGCTCCGCTGATTTTATCCTGGCCACCCTTTTCAATCCCGGCAGCGGCACCCTGCTGCGCCGCTATCGCCAGGGCGAGGCCGGGCTGGCCGCCCACCTCGACGATTACGCCTTTTTCGTCCAGGGCCTGCTTGATCTCTATGGGGCATCCTTTGCCGTCATCTACCTGCAGCGGGCCATCGACCTTACCCGCAAACAGATCGAGCTTTTCGCAGATGAGGCGGGCGGCGGCTTTTTTGAGACCACGGACCAGGATGCGAGCCTGCTGCTGCGGATGAAGGGGGATTATGACGGGGCGGAGCCGGCGGCAAATTCCGTGGCAGCGCTTAATCTGCTGCGGCTGGCCCCTTTGGTCAATGAGGACTGGCGGCAGCGGGCCCGCAACACCATCGACGCCTTCGCCGCCCAGATCAACGAAAACCCCACGGCCATGCCCCTGATGCTGGTTGCCCTGGATTTCTACCGGCACCAGCCTGAGCAGATCATCATCGCCGGCCTGCCCGAAGCGCCGGATACCAGGGCCATGCTCGCCGCCGTGCATGCCATCTTTCTGCCGTATGCCACGCTGATGCTGGCCGACGGCGGCCCGGGCCAGCGGTTTTTAGGCGAAAAAATTCCCTCTGCCGCGGGTCTTGCCCCGCAGAATGGCAAGGCCTGCGCCCATGTCTGCCGCAACCTGGCCTGCAGCCTGCCCATCACGGACATCCAGGAGCTGGTGAAAACCCTGAAGAACGCGGGCTGATGGTTTGACCGGTTGACGGGGCCGGCTGTTAATGGTATTTTGCTTTGTATTTTCCGCTTTGCCTCTCTCAAATTAAGCCAACCAAAAAATATGAACAGCAAACACATCTTCTCTCTCTTACTGGTCCTTTTGATCATCCTGCCCGGCTGCAGCAAAAGCCTGCACACCAAAGATGCCATTGAACAGGGCGCAAAACAGCTCTCCTATGACGACATCCTCGGCCTTGTCTCGGAAAAAACCCTGCACATCGTCAGCTGGGACAAGTCGGTGGAGGCGGATGTCACCTTATACGGCAGCGGCAAAATCGCAGCCGTCAATACCCTCGGCCATAAATCCGACGGCAAATGGAAGGTCGACCAGGACAACACCCTCTGCCTCCGCTATGACCAATGGGCCAACCGGGACATGCAGTGTTACAGCGTTTTTAAAATGGATGACGGCTTCAAGATGTTCCGGGCGGACGGGGGGCTGGAATCCACCTTCACCGTGGCCGGCGGGGAGCAGGAACAACAGGTAATCAGCGGCGTTGGGCTGGGCCAGGCCATGCCGGGCAGCAGCGTCCGCTCAGAGGTTATTCCGGAACCGGAGACCAACCGCACCCAGGTGATACCGGACCCCGGCACCTCGCCCTCCCAGGATGATACCGGCGCCAGGCAAGACAGCTGGTGGAAGTTCGGCCTGTTCAAGGGTGATGGCGAACAACCCCAGGAAGCAATGGGGGATTACGCAGCCCCGCCCGCTCCCCTTTCCAGGGAGATGACCCATCTGCTGGATGAAAAGGAATGCGTGCACTGTGATCTCACCAGTCAGAATCTGCAGAAGGCCAGCCTGAAAAATGCGGACCTTGAACAGGCAGATCTGTCCGGCACCGATCTGTCCGGCGCCTTTCTCAAAAATGCCAATCTGAAAAAGGCCTCCTTGGCGGGCGCCAAACTTTCCGGGGCAGACCTGGAGGGCGCGGATCTCTCCGGCGCCAATCTGGAGGGCGCCAATCTGGAGGGCGCGAACCTGGAGGATGCCAATCTGGAAGGGGCCAGTCTCACCAAGGCAAGACTGGTGGATGCCGTTCTCGCCAGCGCCGTGCTGAAAAATGCCGATCTGGGCCAGGCCAATCTGCACTGGGCCAATCTGAGCGAAGCGGATTTAAGCGGGGCCAGCCTGAAAGGCAGTTATCTTGTCAAAACCATGTTTTACAAGGCAGACCTGACCAACGCCGACCTGACCGATGCGGTGATCCAGCGAACCAATTTCGACTCCGTCCAGGGCTACACCCCCGCTGCCAATGATTCCGGCAGCGAGAAAAAAGAGGAAGAAAAGAAGAAATCCCTCTTCGGCCTGTTTTGATCGAAGTGAGAAGTGAAAAGTAAGGAGTGAGGAGATGTAGGAGGGCTGGCCTTGTGCCTGCCCTGGGAGGAGTAGGGGCGGTTCGCGAACCGCCCCTTTCAGCCATCAGCCATTCTTCTTCTGCAGGACCGTATCCTTCAACCAGTTCACATCATCCCGTTCGGGGTATTCCACCATGTAATGCAGGCCCCTTGATTCCTTGCGGATCAGGGCGCTCTTGACGATCAGCTCGGCGATCAGGGCGATATTTCTCAGTTCAATGAGATCCGGGGTCAGCAGGTAATCACGGAAATGCTGGGCCACCTCGGCCAGAATGGGCTTCATGCGCTTGCACACCAGATTCAGCCTTTTCTCGGAGCGGACGATGCCCACGTAATTCCACATCAGCCGGCGGATCTGGTCCCAGTTGTGGCTGATCAGCACGCATTCCTCAATTCTTTCGGCATGGCCGGCAGACCAGCCCGTCACCTGCGGGTGCTCGCGCCGCTGCAGTTCCGGCCAGTCACGCTCACACTGCAGAAAGGCCTGATGGGCAAAAACAACCGCCTCAAGCAGGGAGTTGCTGGCCAGCCGGTTGCCGCCATGCAGGCCGGTGCAGGCCGTCTCGCCAAAGGCGAAGAGATTTTCCAGGGAGGTGCGGCCCATGGTGTCGGTCAGCACCCCGCCGCACATGTAATGGGCGGCGGGCACCACCGGAATCGGCTGCCGGGTGATATCAATGCCGTAGGACAGGCAGGTCCGGTAGATATTGGGAAACCGTTTTTTGACAAAATCAGCCGGCTTATGCGTGATATCTAGAAAGACGTTATCATCACCGCTGCTTTTCATCTCGGAATCGATGGCCCTGGCCACCTCATCCCTGGTGGCCAGATCGCCGCGGGGATCATATTTCAGCATGAACGGGGTGCCGTTTTTATCCACGAGACGGGCGCCTTCACCCCGCACCGCTTCGGAAATCAGAAAATTTTTGGCCAGGGGGTGGTAGAGGCAGGTCGGGTGAAACTGGACGAACTCCAGATTGGCCACCCTGGCCCCGGCCCGGTAGGCCATGGCAATGCCGTCACCCGTGGCAATATCGGGATTGGTGGTGAAGAGATACACCTTGCCGGTGCCGCCGGTGCAGAGCACGGTTGTCTTGGCCAGATACGGGGTGATGGAATGATCGTCCCTGTCCAGGATGTAAGCCCCGAGACAGCGGTCCGGGAAGGGTCCGCTGACCGCAATTCCCGCCTTGGAGGCAATCAGCAGGTCAACCGCGAGATGGTTTTCCAGGACCGTGATACGATCATTGGCAGCCACCTTGGCCAAAAGTCCCCGCTCGATCTCCCGGCCGGTGAGATCCCGGGCATGGGCGATGCGCCGGGCCGAATGGCCCCCCTCCCGGCCCAGATCGAGCAGGGAACTATCCGACTCCTGACGGGTAAAGTCCACGCCAAGGGCCATGAGTTCGCGCACCCTTTCCGGTCCGGTTTCCACCACCAGGCGCACCACCTCTTCGTTGCACAGCCCGGCCCCGGCCTTCAGGGTATCGGCGATATGCATTTCATAGGAGTCATCGGCGGACAGCACCGCGGCGATTCCTCCCTGGGCAAGATTGGTGGCCGTGTCCACCCGGTTTTTTTTGGTGACCAGGGTGACCTGGCCGAGACGGGCGGCCTTGAGGGCAAAGGAAAGACCGGAAATTCCGGAGCCGATAACGAGAAAATCTGTTGCCAATGTCATGGTTTGTCTTTAGGTTTAATTTAATGAGCAGAAGCCAGGAGTAGCCAGGAGACAGAAGAATGCTGAAGTGATCAGTCATTCCGTCTCCTGGCTCCTAACTTCTGGCTCCTCTTGAAAATTCACTTTCACCATAATGAACGAAAAAAATGCCAGAACTGAAACTTGTTATATTTGATTGCGACGGCGTCATGTTTGACTCAAAAAACGCCAATAAAATGTATTATAATACCATCCTGACGGCCCTCGGCCATCCGCCGATGGACGACGAGGAGCTGGAATATGTGCACATCCACAACGTGATGGATTCGGTCCGCCATATTCTGCGCCACTACCCGGATGACATCGACAAGGCGGAAAGATACCGGGCGGATCTCGATTATCAGCCGTTTCTGCAGTATATGAACATGGAACCGGACCTGATTGAATTTCTTGACTATCTCACCCCGGCATACGAGAAAGCCATCAGCACCAACCGCACCACCACCATGCGCAGTATTCTCGATATCTTCGGACTGTCATCCTATTTCGGCATGGTGGTCACCGCCTTTGACGTGAAACGCCCCAAGCCTTACCCCGATGCCCTGCATGCCATTCTCAACCATTTTTCCCTGGCCGTGGACCAGGCCGTCTACATCGGCGATTCCATTATTGACCGGCAGCACGCCAACAGCGTGGGCATGAAAATGATCGCCTTTAAAAACCCGGCACTGGATGCCGAATACCATGTGCAGAGCTTCATGGAGATCCCCGGACTGCCCATTTTCCGGGGTTGATTCCGGCAAGGCAACAGGCAGAAGCGTGAGAGAACAACGCACCACCAGTATCTTCCTCCGGACCGGATGTTAAATCAGCAATCCGAATTCCGCAATCCGCAATTCAATCCCTCAGTGGTGATGATGGTGGCCGTGCTGCCCCTCCACCGCGCCGCCCAGGGCCTCCAGGGCCTTGTGCAGATACTTGTCCGCCTTGGCCAGCTTCCCCATGGCCTGGTCAATGGCTTCGGCCGCCTCTTCCTGGCCCTCATTTTTCGCCACCGCCAGCCATTTGGCAAATTCATGCTGATGGCTGTGGCTGTGCTCAAGCCAGTGGGGGATGAGAACCCGCAGTTTTTCCAGCTCGGTCAGTTCTTTTTTGTCAGCCATTTTTTTTCTCTCCAACCGGGGCCAGGATCACCTTCCCGCCCATGAAATCAATTTTTTTCACATAGGCCGCGGCTATGACCCTGGGCTCTTCAAAAAGGGTGCTGACCCTGATGTCATCCCCCTCGGCTTCAAGATAGCTCGCATTTTCCATGACGGTTTTTACTGTTCCGTTTTCTTCATATACCACGCTCATCTGGCACATGCCGTACCTCCTTTTCTGCAGGAGTGCTAAATTTAAAAGTTAGTGCTACTATTGCAAAATTAACAAAAATCCGCCAGAAAAATATAAGGCGGCGGAACTACTCAGGAGACAGGAGACGGAATTCAGAATAAGCAGAGGCAATTTCGCGCCAGGAAAATGGATTGTCTCCTGACTTCTTCTGGATAGTTACAAAGCGTCAAGCAGTCCAGCCCGGCTGTACTTTGAACATCATGGAGGAAAAAGACATGCTTACCAATATGAAAGAAATCAGCACTATTTTGAAAAACTGCAGAACAATCGCCGTGGTGGGCCTTTCACCCAAGGAAAACCGGCCAAGCAACCAGGTGGCCCGCTACCTGCAGGATGTGGGCTACCGGATCATCCCGGTCAACCCGGGACAAAAAGAGATCCTGGGCGAAACCTGCTACCCCAGCCTGCTGGACATCCCTGAACCGGTTGACGTGGTGGACATCTTCCGCCGGTCGGAGGAGGTGCTGCCGGTGGTGGAACAGGCGGTGCAAATCAAGGCAAAAGCGGTATGGCTGCAACAGGGCATCATCAATGAGGAGGCGGCCCGTCTGGCCCGGAGCAACGGCCTGGCCGTGGTCATGGACCGCTGCATGAAAATCGACCACGCCGCCCTGCTGTAGGTGAAAAAAATCAGCCAAGGCCGGTCAAGCTTGATGAATTCGTAAAAAGTCTGATTTCAGTTTTTACCAGTCCTTCAAGCTTGCTATGCACCCCGCCCAGCCAGACCGGCCCGGGCCCCGTCTTTTTTTAGTCCCTGGAATTTTCGATTTGACATATCGACAAATCTTCCATATCTTCGCCCGCTAAGAGCTTGTTTGGCCAACAGGCCGACGCGGTGGTTTTTCCGCAGCGGCCCTTGATACTTCTTCCACCCCTGCCGCCTCTTAATTATGCCCATGCGCCTTTTTCCCGGTTTTACCTGAGTGAAGCACAAACGTTCTGCCCGGGGCGGCAGAAACAGGATAACTCCGGAAACAGCGCGGCGGATTCCCCTCTGCTGTTTTTCGTCTTGATCGCCTGGCTGTTATCAGCCGGGCTCCGCGCCAATCTCTTGCCGATTGTTTGTGCTTTTCACATGATAGGGCCTTGTTTTGCCGGGTCCGGGATCGTCCGGCGGCATCTGCGCAACAATCTGGAGCTTTAAGGAGAAGTGATGGCTGACAACGAAATTTCAATCGACGGGAAAATGCAAAGCGCGTTCAGGGATCAGGTCCGGAAAATTCTGCCGGCCGGCGGCAATTTCAATCTCTGCCTCACCTGCGGGGCCTGCGCCTCCGGCTGCCCGGCCACCGGGCTGGCGGACATGGACCCGCGGAAATTCATCCGGCTGGTGGCACTTGGCCAGGACGAGAGCATTACCTGCCATCCCTGGGTGTGGATGTGCAGCCTGTGCATGCGCTGCAACTATGTCTGTCCCATGGGGATCAATATCGGCGGGCTGATTTATGAGGCGCGCAAGCTGTGGCCCAGGGAGCAGCGGCCCAAAGGGATCCTGGGCTCATGCGACATGGCCCTGCGCAACGCCAGCACCAGCGCCACCGGCACCCCGCCGGAAGAATTCCGTTTTGTGGTGGAAGATATATTGGCCGAGGTGCATGAAACCCAGCCCGGCTGGGAGGAGCTGCAGGCCCCCATTGACAAGCAGGGAGCCCATTTCTTCCTCAGCCAGAATTCCCGGGAGCCGGTGGCCCTGCCCTATGAGATGATCCCCCTGTGGAAGATCCTGCACCTGGCCGGGGCTGACTGGACATACGGCAGCACCGGCTGGGCCGGCGAGAACTACTGCATGTTCCTGGCAGACACCGAGGCCTGGAAACAGATCACCACCGCCACCATCCGCAAGGCCGAGGAGCTGGGGTGCCGGGTCTACCTCAATACCGAATGCGGCCATTCCACCTTTTCGGTCCGGGAAGGGGTGCGCCGGTTCAACATCGATACCACCCTTGATATCGCCCTGATTGTCCAATACTATGCCCGCTGGATCAGGGAGGGGAAACTCAAGGTCAATGCCGACTGGAATCGCGACCTGCGCATCAAATTCACGGTGCAGGACCCCTGCAATCAGGTGCGCAAAGGCCTTGGCGACCCCTATGCCGAGGAGCTGCGTTTCGTGGTCAGAACCGTGGTGGGCGAGGAAAACTTCATCGACATGCAGCCGAACAGGTCCAACAATTACTGTTGCGGCGGCGGAGGCGGCTATCTCCAGACCGGTTACAACGAGGCCCGCCTGCAATACGGCCGCCTAAAACATGAGCAGATCATGACCACCGGCGCCGCCTATTGCATTACCCCCTGCCACAACTGCCACGCCCAGATTGAAGACCTGGGCCGGCATCTGGCCGGCGGCGCCTACCGTTCAGTCAACCTCTGGTCGATCATCGGGCTGGCCATGGGCATTCTCGGGCCGGACGAAAGGGTGGATTTCGGCCCCGACCTGCGGGAAGTGAATCTGCCCTGAAAAGCGGGACTGGCTGGGGAGATCTTTCCCATCCAGCCGCTCATCGGCGACAATCCTGCCGTCGCGCATGGCCAGGGTGCGACGGGCCCGCTGGATCACGGCCGGATCATGGGAAGAGAAGACAAAGGTGGTTTGAGACTGCTGCTGCAGGGCGAAGAACAGCGCAATGAGTTCTTCGCCTGTTTGTGAATCCAGGTTGGCGGTGGGTTCATCGGCCAGGACCAGCAGCGGCCGCCCCACGATGGCCCGGGCGACCGCCACCCGCTGCTGCTGCCCGCCGCTGAGCTGGCCCGGCCGCTTGTGCATGAGCCGGGCCAGCCCCACGCTTTCCAGGGCCTCGCCCACCCTTTGCCGCCGCTCTACCGCGGGCACGTGCTGGAGCAACAGGACGTATTCCACGTTTTCATAGGCGCTCAGCACAGCAATAAGATTAAACGACTGAAAGACAAAGCCGAAGGCCATGCGGCGCAAGCCGGCCAGCTGACCGCCCCGCAGCTTCGCCGTATCCCGGCCTGCGATGAGCACACGGCCTGCGGTGGGCCGGTCAATGCAGCCGATGATATTGAGCAGGGTTGTCTTGCCGGCCCCTGAAGGACCGGCGAGGCAGACAAACTCCCCCCGGTTGATGCGCAGATCGGTTACCTGCAGGGCGGTAATCGGCCCACTCTCCCCATCCAGGTAGGTTTTTATGACGTTGCGCAATTCAACCAGGGCCATGCGGATGTTCCTTTGGTAATAGGTTGTTTAGACTGTAGTCTGTTAGGAGTTTAGGTTTTGCTAACAGACTAAACACCTACAGACTTTACCCCTTCAATTATGCACTCAGTTATGCACCAGGGCCTTGACCGGATCCATATTGGCCGCCTTCCAGGCCGGGTAAATCCCGGCGGCAATGGCCGTGGCCAGGGTGATCAGCACGGCGTTCAGCAGATCCCCGGGGGTTACATAGGCCCGCAAAACATGACCGGCGGCAAAATACTGATTGGTGCTGATAAAGCGGGTCAGATCAATGCCATAGTGCTGCAGGTAGAGACCGGCGGCCAGGCCTGCCAGGCTGCCCAGCCCGGTGGCGATGGCCCCGAGGAAAAACGACTCCAGGATGACCAGCGAGACAATGCCCCCCGGACCGGCGCCTATGGCATTGAGGATGCCGAATTCCCGGAAACGTTCGAAGATCACCGTGGTCATGGTATTGGTGATGCCCATGGCCACAATGGCAAAGACAATGACAATGAGCAGACGCATGGTGGCGTCGTTGAGTGCGATGAGCTGCACCAGATCCGGCACGGTCCGCTGCCAGGGGCGGACCTGCCAGGTTGCGGGTCCAAGCCTCTGCTGCAGGCCGGCGGCCAGGCCAGGCGCCTGCTCCGGATCGGTGTGCAGGGCAATCTCCGTCACCACGTCTTCAGCGTCCAGGAAGCGCTGGGCGGCCGGCAGGGGCAGATAGGCATGGCTGCGGTCAAAGGAGGGCAGATCAGTCTGGTACAATCCGCCGATGACGAATTTACGCGTTACCGGGCGGCCATACATGCTCTGCGCCATGAGCACCACCTCGTCCCCCGGTCTTACCCCGAGACTTTCCGCCAGGGGCCGGCCGAGCAGCACCCTGTCCGCCTCGGCAAGATAGTCCCCCTCCACGACCCGGCGATTGATAAAGGTAACTTTCTTTTCCTCAGCCGGCTGGATGCCGGCCAGCATGATGGCGGAACTTTTCCGGCCCGCCAGCACCAGGGCCGGGGACTTGATGCGCTCGGAAAAATCCGTCAGTTTGAGGCCGGCCAACCCTGACCTGACCTTGTCCATCTCCGGGATCGGCTGGATAAGGGCCATGTTTGCCTCAAAACCCGCGGCATGAACCTGGATGGTGCCGGCGTCAAGACCCAGGGTGCCTGAGACCATCTCCTTATGCAGGCCGACCTTCAGGGCCTGGAAGACAATGAGGCTGAAGAGCCCGAAGGAGATGGCCGCAATGGTGAACAACGAGCGCCTGGCATTGCGGCGGATATTACGCAAACCGATGCGGGCGTAAAGGGCCAGGGTCTTCACCGCTCCACCTCGGGCTTTTGAGCGGTGAAAAAGGAGACCAGGCCGTAGAGATGCTCCTTTTTTTCCACCTGCCAAAAACCGGCCCGGTGCATGAAGTCGGGCAGCAGGCCCCGCAGATTGTCCTCCAGTTCCGGCTGCAGCAGCAGATACCGCCCCGACCAGCCCAGCAGCCTGCCCGGCAGGGTGGTAGGCCGGTCGATGTCCGCGGTGAGCAGCATGCCGCCCGGCTTGAGTACCCGGTACATCTCGGCAAACGCCTTCTCCTTGAGCCCGGTATCGATGTGATGGGTGAACATGGAATTCACCACCCAGTTAAAGGACTGGTCGGCAAAGGCCAGGGATTCGGCGATCCCCACCTGAAAATCAATGTCGGCCCTCTTTTTTGCCGCCTTTTTGCGGGCAATGGCGATCATGCGCGGCGCCGCATCAATGCCGCTGATCATTCCCGCCGCAGGGTTTAGCCGTTCGGCCAGCAGCAGGGTCAGGCTGCCGGTGCCGCAGCCCACATCCAGAATCCGGTCCGTGGGGGAGATATCCATCCAGGCCATGGTTTTTTCCCTGAATTTGCGCTCCCGGCCAAAAGAAAGCCTTTCCACCAGCGGATCATAAAGCCACGCCACATGGTTGAGATGCCGGCCCCGGGTAACAGGATAATGATCAGTCATCGCTATCGGCTCTTTAGGCAGGACATTGACAAAATTGCTGTGCAGCCGAGCATTGCCCTGGGTTGCCGGACGTCAGGGTCTGGTGAATATCCTTTTCCGCCGGGAAAAACGGCAGGAGGCGCTGCACGCCGCGCAGGCGAAACAGCTGTCTGATGAGAAGGGCGGCGCTCTGTTGCTCCAGCCAGTAGCCCGCCTCGGCCAGCAGCCGGAAACCCTGCAGGGCCTCACCGATGGCCCGCTCCATGACCAGACCGACGCTGCCGGGGTAGGCCTCTTCAATGGCCGGGCCGCTGCCGGAGCGTGCGGCCAGCGCACCTGCCAGTATCTGCCTTTCCTGTTCAGTTCCCTCGTATTGGATCACCGAGACCAGATAGTTGTGCCTGCTGTCGCGCATATCCTCATAAAAATCAGTCAGATCGTCGATCACCTGCAGGGCCATGCCGATGCTGAAAATACCCTGTTCGGCAAGCGCTATCCGCGCCCTGTTTTCCTGTTCAATGAGCAGGGGGGCGACAAAGGAAAGACAGAGCAGTCTGCCCCCTTTATACATATGCACCGAATCGAGAATGGCGGCAGGTGAAATAATCTCCCGCACCCCGCCTTCCTCCTGGGCCTCTTCCGCGCCGATGGGCACCATGGCCCGGAAAAGCTCGACCTGGACCCGGCCGGCCAGCTGGCGGTCAATGACCCCATCCTCAGCCATCCCGCTCACCACCCGGCCCAGAAAGCGATCAAACAGCAGGATATGCATGACGCTTTTGAAACGGACCGCCTCCTCCGGCAGCTTGAGAGGCAACAGTTCCTTGTATTCATTATCCAGCAGATTATCGGTGCCGGTGACCAGGCCCCGCAGACAGTGATTGATCACGCCATACATCATGCGCCTCTCCCGGGGAATGCCAAGGGCCTTATACACGGAAAGAAAGAGGATGGAGAAAAAATTCTTCTGGGCATACCTGGCCATCCTGGCGGGACGTCCCCTTTCCCTGATATACCTGCCATCCAGAAATTCTTCAAGCAGGGCAAAAACCGTTTCCTCCACCCCGCGATGTTCCCGGGCGGCAAGCAGGAAATTTCTCAAAAACCTTATTGACTGCATTTTTCGTGTTCTCCTGTGGACCGGAATGGTACCAGAAACGGCACATTCCGTTTATAGGCGGCAAAGGCCTCGCCGTAACGGCGCAGCAGATACTGCTCCTCTTTGTGCAAATAACGGATCTGGATGGCAAAAAATACCGGCAAACTGATGCACAGCATGGCTGGCGAGCGCACCAAACACGCCACGGCCAAGGCGGCCAGATCGTAGCCAAAGAACATGGGATGGCGGCACCGCCGGTAGATGCCGCCGGTCACCAGCCTTCGCGGCGGCCGGCGCGGGTTGGGGGTGCCATAGCCGTAGCGGGCCAGATCCCTGGTTGCCAGCCAGATAAAAGCAAGCCCTGCCGCCAGCAGCAGCAAAGCCGTCCCGGTCAGCCATGGCGAGGCGGGCAGGGCCTGGAGATGAAACAGCCGGTCCAGCAGCAGGCCGGAAAAAATGACCGCACCCGGCACCGCGAGCCAGTAAATCATAGCCTCCCGCAGCTGGTATTTCCAGATATCCTTGTGAAATAACGGCATGATTCCCCCATCTCCCCCGGCGGCATGTCCCGCAGAGCCGGCGCCAGGGCCTATTATACAACCTTTTCCAGAATCATCCTCACAAATCTTTATAGCATAAAAGCTCAGCCCGCCAAGGAGGCCCAAGCGCTGCTGTTTTCCGGCCTGCCCCCCGCAAAGGGCAATCAAGCAACTCGTGATCAGCAAGAATTGCCCGCTGCCCGGAAAAGATTTTGCCGGCAAGCGCGGGGGATCCCGCCCTTTCCAGGGGGTTTTCTCGCCAAACTCTTGACTTCCCGTTTATTTTAAGCTAAATTTGACAGTTTTTTATTACGGCTGCATGTCCCTTTGCCGGGAAAGGCCCGAACACGGGGGTACCACAGGGCAAAGGGATCTCCATCACAGCCTTAGCGCTCCGGTAGCCCCATTGGCGCATCGCTGTGATCTTTTTTTTTACACGCTTATTTTTTATTTACGCGCATCCACCAGTCAAGAGGTAGTTTTTTTGAGCATCACGGCCCTGAAAGGTTTTAAAGATATTGTTCCCGGCGAGGTGGAGACCTGGCAGTTCATCGAAAAGACGGCCAGGGACATCTTCCATTGTTTTGACTTGGCCGAGATCAAGGTGCCGATCCTGGAGAAAACCGAGCTTTTCATCCGTTCCATCGGCGAAACCACGGATATCGTGGAAAAGGAGATGTACACCTTCATCGACCGCAACGGCGCATCCCTCACCATGCGGCCGGAGGGCACGGCCTCGGTGCTGCGGGCCTATATTGAAAACGGCCTGCTGGCCAAAAAGGCCGTGCAGAAGCTGTACACCATCGGCCCCATGTTCCGCCATGAACGCCCCCAGAAAGGGCGCCTGCGCCAGTTTCACCAGATGAGCGTCGAGGTGCTGGGCTCGGACCATCCCCGCGTCGATGCGGAATTGATGGCCATGGCCTGGCTCATTCTCAAAAAACTCGGCCTGTCCGCCGGCCTGGAAATCAACTCCCTGGGCTGCCCCAGTGCCGGCCGGCCTTCAATGCGGCCCTGCTTGATTTTCTGCACAAGGCGGAAAATCTCTGCGATGACTGCCAACGCCGGCGGGAGACCAATCCCCTGCGGGTGCTGGACTGCAAGAGCAGCCACTGCCAGGAGCAATACCGGCACGCCCCATCGATTCTTGATTTTCTCTGCCCCGGCTGCACCAGCCATTTCAGCGAGGTAAAGGAAGGGCTCGGCCTGCTGGCCATCCCCTACCGGGTCAATTCCTTTATGGTGCGCGGCCTTGACTATTACACCCGGACCACCTTTGAGCTGGTGACCAGCGATTTGGGCGCCCAGAGCGCCATCGGGGCGGGCGGGCGCTACGACGGGCTGGTAAAACAGCTCGGCGGGCCCGATGTACCGGGTATCGGCTTTGCCATGGGCATGGAGCGCCTGGCCCTGCTGCTGGAACAGCAGCAGAAGGCCGTCAGCGCACCCGCCCTGGATTTCTTTGTCGTGGCCCTGGGGGCCGCGGCCCAGAAAAAGGGCTTTGCCCTGATCCACGCCCTGCGCAAGTCAGGCCTCACCGCCGCCATGGATTACCAGGACCGCAGCCTGAAAAACCAGATGAAACAGGCAGGCAAGGCAGCGGCCCGTTTTGCCATAATCATGGGCGACGAGGAGCTGGCCAAAGGCGCAGCCATGCTGCGCAATATGGAGAGCAGCGAACAGTCCCCCCTGGCCATTGCCGCGGATGCGGATACCTGGGCGAGGGAGCTGGCTGTTTTGAGTGAGGAGTGAGGAGTAAGGAGTGAGGAGAAGGGAGAAGTCCCTTTTTTTCTTTTCACTCCTAACTCCTCACTTCACTTTTCACCATTAAAAAAATCGGAAAGGAGATCCTATGGAGTCCATGGGTGAGCTGAAGCGCAGTCATACCTGTAATGACCTTGGCGCGGATCATATTGATCAGGAAGTAACGTTGATGGGCTGGGTGCTGCGCCGCCGCGACCACGGCGGGGTCATCTTCATCGACCTGCGCGACCGCTGGGGCATCAGCCAGATCGTCTTTAATCCGGAATTAAACAGCCAGTCCCATGGCAAGGCCCACGTCCTGCGCAGCGAGTGGGTCATTGCCGTGCGCGGCAAGGTTACCCGCCGTCCGGACGGCATGGTCAATACCAACCTGAAAACCGGCGAGATCGAGGTGATGGTCAATGAACTGCGCATCTTAAACAGCAGCCTGACTCCGCCCTTTCCCCTGGATGAGGACATCGAGGTATCGGAAAACCTGCGTCTGCAGTACCGTTACCTGGACCTGCGCCGGCCGGGCATGGCGGACAACCTCATCATGCGCCACAAGGCCTGCCAGGCCTTGCGCACCTTTCTCAATGACGAAAACTTTCTGGAGATCGAGACCCCGGTGCTGACCCGCTCGACCCCGGAAGGGGCCCGGGATTATCTGGTGCCCAGCCGGGTCAATGCCGGAAAATTCTATGCCCTGCCCCAGTCGCCCCAGCTGTTCAAGCAGCTGCTCATGGTGGCCGGCATGGACCGTTATTACCAGATCGTCAAGTGTTTCCGGGACGAGGACCTGCGGGCGGACCGCCAGCCGGAATTCACCCAGGTGGATATGGAGCTTTCCTTTATCGTTGAGGAAGACATCTACCGCATTGCCGAAGGGGTGATGACCAGCCTCTTTGCCGCCACCAAAGGCCTTGCCCTGCAAACCCCCTTCCCCCGCATGACCTATGCCGACGCCATGGAGCGCTACGGCTGTGACAAGCCCGATACCCGCTTCGGCTTTGAGCTGATCAGCCTCACCGAGGTGGTGAGGAACTGCGGCTTCCAGGTCTTCCGCACGGTGGTGGAAAAAGGCGGACAGGTGAAAAGCATCAACGCCAAGGGCTGCGCCTCCTTTTCCAGAAAGGATCTCGATGATCTGACCGCTTATGTGGCTAACTTCGGGGCCAAGGGGCTGGCCTGGGTCAAGGTGAAAGAGGACGGCGAATGGCAGTCGCCCATCGCCAAATTCTTCACCGCGGACGAGCGAACCGCCATGGCCACGACGCTGGATGCCCAGCCCGGGGATCTGCTCTTTTTTGTGGCCGACAATGCCGTGGTGGTCCGCTCCGCCCTGGCTGAACTGCGGCTGGAACTGGCCCGCCGGCTCAAGCTGATCGATAAAAAAACCTTCAACTTTCTCTGGGTCACCGATTTTCCGCTGCTGGAATATGACCCCGAGCAGAAGCGCCACACCGCGGTGCATCATCCCTTTACCGCCCCGGTGGAAGAGGACATGGCCCTGCTGGAGACGGAGCCTGGCCGGGTCCGCAGCCGGGCCTACGACCTGGTGCTGAACGGCACGGAAATCGGCGGCGGCAGTTTGCGTATCCACCAGAAAGAGGTGCAGGACCGGGTATTTGCCGCCCTGAGCATTGCCCCGGAAGAGGCGGCCGACAAGTTCGCCTTTCTGCTCAAGGCCCTGGAACTCGGCGCCCCGCCCCACGGCGGCATCGCCTTCGGCCTGGACCGGCTGATGATGATCATTGCCGGCCGCGATACGATCAGAGACGTCATCGCCTTTCCCAAGACCCAGAAGGCCACCTGCCCGCTCACCGACGCCCCGGCAGGGGTGGCGCGCAAGCAGTTGACGGAGCTGCATCTGCGGCCCGACTGGCAGTAAGGGAAAAGTGAAAAATCCGGTTAATTTTCGCTCCCGCGCCACAAAAATCTGCTAGAATAACCCAAATCGGGTTTTTTATTTTTACAGCTACACGAGCTTGACGGAGACCACGGACCATGTCTGCACATAATACAATCGAATACGCCTATACCTTTGATGATCTCCTCCTGGTGCCGCAGGCCTCTGAGGTTCTTCCCAGCGAGGTCAACCTTATCACCAGTCTGACCCAGCATATCACCTTGAATATTCCCCTGATCAGCGCGGCCATGGACACGGTTACCGAGCACCGTGCCGCCATTGCCATGGCCAGGGAGGGCGGCATCGGCATCATCCACAAGAACATGGCCATTGACGAGCAGGTGCTGCAGGTGAAAAAGGTGAAAAAATCGGAATCCGGCATGATTGTCGACCCGGTGACGGTGGTGGAGGATCAGACCGTGGGCGAGGTGAAGGAGATCATGCAGAATTACCGGATTTCCGGGGTACCCGTCCTGCAGGGGAAAAAACTGATCGGCATTGTCACCAACCGCGACCTGCGCTTTGTTTCGGACCTGGACCTGCGGGTCAAGGAGGTGATGACCAGCAAGAACCTGGTCACCGCCAGGGTCGGCATCACCCTGGAGCAGTCCAAGGCCCTGCTCCATGAACACCGTATCGAAAAACTGCTGGTGGTCAATGACAGTGGCGATCTGCAGGGTCTTATCACCATCAAGGACCTGGAAAAAATCAGGAAATACCCTCTTTCCGCCAAGGATTCCCTCGGCCGTCTGCGCGTCGGGGCAGCCATCGGGGTGCTCACCACCCTGGAGGATGTGGAAAAACTGGCCAAGGCGGAGGTTGATGTGTTCGTGCTTGATTCCGCCCATGGCCATTCAAAAAATGTGCTGACCAAACTGCAGGAGATCAAGGCCTCTTTCCCGGATGTACAGATCATTGCCGGCAATATTGCCACCGCCGAGGCGGCCGAGGCGCTGATCAAGGCCGGCGCCGACTGTATCAAGGTGGGGGTCGGCCCCGGTTCCATCTGCACCACCCGTATCGTGGCGGGGGTCGGGGTGCCCCAGCTCACCGCCATTTACAACTGCAAAAAGGCGGCGGAAAAACATGGTATTCCGGTGATCGGCGACGGCGGCATCAAGCACTCCGGCGATGTCACCAAGGCCATCGGCATCGGAGCGGATGTCATCATGATCGGCGGCCTTTTTGCCGGCTGCGATGAAACGCCGGGCGAGACCTTTCTCTACCAGGGCCGCACCTATAAGGGATACCGGGGCATGGGTTCCCTGGGCGCCATGAAAAGGGGCAGCAGCGACCGCTATTTCCAGGATGAGATCGAGTCACCGGCCAAACTGGTGCCCGAAGGCATTGAGGGCAAGGTCCCTTACCGCGGCCCCATCTGTGATACCATTTATCAGCTGATGGGCGGCTTGCGGTCCGGCATGGGCTACCTGGGCGCCAGCGACATCAAGGATCTGCAGCAAAAGGCCAAATTTGTCCGCATCAGCCCGGCCGGCCTGAAAGAGAGCCATGTGCATGACGTGATCATTACCAAGGAAGCGCCCAATTACCGGATGAGTTAGCCGGCCTGGGCCCAGGGCCTCTCCATGGGCAGCAGGGCTGTTTGCCGGGAACCCGGCAGGTGGCGCTTCACCTGGTCATATTGTTAATTTTTTTCCTCCACATCTCCATCAGCACGGATCATACCCCATGAATATTCATAGTGAAAAAATACTCATTCTTGATTTCGGTTCCCAGACCACCCAGCTCATCGCCCGGCGCATCCGCGAGCAGAAGGTCTACAGTGAAATCCACCCCTACACCCTGCCCCTGCAGAAAATAAAGGAAATGCAGCCCAAAGGCATCGTGCTTTCCGGCGGGCCGGCCAGCGTCTACGACCAGGACGCGCCTTTAAGCGATCCGGGTCTGTTCGACCTTGGCATTCCGGTGCTCGGCATCTGCTACGGCGCCCAGCTCATGACCCAGCAGCTGGGCGGCAAGGTGGAGCGGGCGGTGAAACGCGAGTTCGGCAAGTCGGACCTGGCAATCAACTATACCGGCGGACTCTTTGCCGGCCTGGAAACCGGCTCGAGCCAGTATCAGGTGTGGATGAGCCACGGCGACCGTATCGAGGTGCTGCCTCCGGGCTTTGTCGCCTCGGCGGTGAGCGAGCATTCCCCCCATGCCGCCATCCGCCATCAGGAGAAAAAACTGGTGGGCGTGCAGTTCCATCCCGAGGTGGCCCATACCCTGATCGGCACCGATGTGCTGCGCAACTTCATTTTCGGCCTGTGCGGCTGCGAGCCCAACTGGACCATGCATAATTTCGTGGAAACCACGGTGCAGGGCATCCGCGACAAGGTGGGCCGGGAAAAGGTGATCTGCGCCCTGTCCGGCGG
The DNA here is from genome assembly GCA_023230525.1 of Desulfobulbaceae bacterium. GTDB lineage: Bacteria > Desulfobacterota > Desulfobulbia > Desulfobulbales > SURF-16 > SURF-16. Next base: position 3,196 of record JALNXE010000012.1, on the reverse strand, counting down.
GGTTGACTCCTCCGTGACCGCGGCCCTGGTCCATCGCGCCATCGGCGAGCAGCTCACCTGCATTTACGTCAACAACGGGCTGATGCGCACCGGGGAGACGGCAAGTCTCATGCGTTATTTCCAGGAAAAAACCCATCTCAAGGTCATTGATATCGACGCAGAGGACTATTTCCTCGGCCAGCTCGAGGGCGTGGTTGATCCGGAAGAAAAACGCAAACGCATCGGCTACGGCTTTATCAAGATTTTTGAAGAGGAGGCCAGAAAACTGGGCGATGTGCACTACCTGGCCCAGGGCACCCTCTACCCGGACGTCATCGAGAGTGTCTCCTTCCGGGGCGCGGCGGTGATTAAATCCCACCATAACGTGGGCGGCCTGCCTGACATCATGAAGCTCGCCCTCATCGAACCCCTGCGGGAGCTGTTCAAAGACGAGGTGCGGGAGCTGGGCCTGGAGCTCGGCCTGCCGGAAGAGGCCATTTACCGCCAGCCGTTTCCCGGACCAGGGCTGGGCATCCGCATCATGGGCGAGGTGAGCCGGGAGAGACTGCATGTCCTGCGCCAGGCCGATGTCATCGTGCTGGAGGAGATGAAAAAATCCGGATACTACCGCAAGGTGTGGCAGTCATTTGCCGTGCTGCTGCCCATCCAGACCGTGGGGGTCATGGGGGATGAACGTACCTATGAAAACGTCATCGCCCTGCGGGCGGTGGACAGCGTCGATGCCATGACCGCCGACTGGTCCCGCCTGCCCTATGATCTGCTGGGCCGCATTTCCAACCGGATCATCAACGAGGTGCGCGGGGTCAACCGGGTGGTGTTTGATATCTCCTCCAAACCGCCGAGCACCATTGAGTGGGAATAATGGCATTGGGGTTGTAATCTTTTTCGTCAAATGAGAAATATTTGCAAGGCATGCTGAAAACAGGCATATACGTTGACGCGGAAAATATCCGCCTCTGCGGCGGATACGGAATGCGCTATGATGTGCTGGTTGAGCTGGCCAACAGCGGCAACTCCATCATGCTGCGGGCCAACTCCTACCTCGCCGAGGATCTGGAACGCACCAAAACCGACCAGGAATACCGGCAGAAGCTCTATAACTACCATGACATTCTGCGCAAATGCGGTTTCAAGATCATTAAAAAATATGTGCAGCGCTATGTGGATGAAGACGGCACGGTAACCACCAAGGCCAATGCCGATATGGATCTGGCCATCGATGCCATCCAGCAGTCGCGCAATCTTGACCGGATACTGCTGGTCACCGGCGACGGAGATTTCCTGCGGCTGGTGACCGCCTTGCAGAACAAGGGCTGCCGGGTCGAGGTGATCGGCTTCAACAATGTCAGCACCGCCCTCAAGGAAGAGGCCGATTTTTTCCTGCCGGGCTTTCTGGTGCCGGGCCTGCTGCCCATCAATGGCGAGCGGGAAAACGAGGAGTGGCAGAGGGGTACGGTGGCCACCTATAAGGCGGAACGCGGTTTCGGCTTCATGCGTTATCACCTGCTGACCGCCAAGGGCCTGGAGACGCGGACCGTTTTTTTCCATTGCTCCAAGTCAGCCTATGAGAATGACCCCCAGGTTTTTACCTCCCATGGCAATATTTTTGAATTTCAGATCGGCCCCACTTCCAAAGATGCAACCAAACTCGAAGCCGTCAATATCCGGCTTTTTAATGATGAAGATTTCCGGTGATCATTCTTCCTGAACACCACTGCCCGGCAACCGACAAGAGACGGACCCGCGCCTGACCTCGAGCCAGATGACGCGCAGGCCGGCAACAGCGAATCGGCAAGCCTACCCGCAAGGGTGCTGAAAGAAAAACACGCATTTTTTCACCCCCCGGCAAAGATTATCCAGATGTTCACCCGGGATGAGGGGCCGCAACCATTGCTTTTCCAACCATTTTCTTCCAGCCCCTTATGCGTTTACCGTATTTCCATGTCACAGTTATTTTTAACCAACGGCACAGCCTATGAAAACAAAACAATGGAACGAAGTCCAGCCTGATCCCAAACAGTGCAATCGGCTGCTGAAAGGCCTGTTTCAGATCGCCGAGGTGATGAATACCAGGAAACTGACCCACAGCAGCATAATGGGCAAGGTGCTGCAGGTGGTACTTGACTATCTTGGCGTGGAGCAGGGATCTCTGATGGTGCTGGAAAAAAACAAACTGGTGGTCCGGGCCGCCAGCCGCCAGGAAATTATCGGCCACAGGCAGTCCCTCGCCGATGACTCGGTGGCGGCCTGGGTGGTCAGGCATGCCAAACCGCTTTTCATCCCCGACATTTCCAAGGACAAAAGGTTTGCCAAAAGGGAAGGGATCTACAAAAAGGACGCCCTGCTCTCCGCCCCGGTCATCCATAAAGACCAGGTGATCGGGGTGATCAATGCCACTGATAAAACCGGCAGCAAGGATCTATTGAAAGACGATATCACCTATCTGCTCTATTTCAGCAGCTTCATTCTCTGGACCTTTATCCAGGAGGACCTCCACAAAAAAATCACCGCCCAGCGCAATACGCTCAAAAAACGCAACAGCGAGCTGCGGCATCAGGAAGAGATGCGCTCCTACCTCAACCGCATGCTGATGCACGATCTGAAAACCCCTCTTTCCGAGGTGGTGGCCAATCTCGATATCCTCTCCTACAGCATCGGCGGAGAACAAAAAGAATTTCTGGAAGCAGCCCAGCTGGGCTGCGACCGGGCCGTGCGCATGGTGGCCAACCTGGTCACCACGGACAAGATCGCCGACGGCAAACAGCAGCTGCTCTATGAAGAAACCGATTGCCGCAGCCTGCTTGGCGAGGCGATCTCCAGCATCAAGGGGCTGGCCCGCATCAAGGGCATTGAATTGCGGCAGCAGGCCGGCCCGGGCTGCCCCATGCTCACCGTTGACCGTACCCTGATCCTGCGGGTGCTGCAGAACCTTTTGACCAACAGCCTGAGCTATACTGATCCGGACACGGCAATCACCGTGGGCTTCCAGATGGTGGACAAGAACCATATGGAGTTTTTTGTGCAGGACCAGGGACCGGGAATTCCGCCTGCCCAGCAGGAAGCCATTTTTGACAAATATGCCAGAATTTCCAGCAAACAGGATGCCCTGGTAGGCACCGGTCTGGGTCTGCACTTCTGTAAACTGGCGGTGGAACTGCACAACGGCCGGATCGGGGTGCAAAGCGAGGAAGGGAAG